>NZ_JBIUUS010000056.1:0-35422 GCF_044742585.1 Kitasatospora sp. NPDC087861 | reverse complement strand
CTTCCCGCGTCCCTCCCTACGGAGCGTATGAGGCGACTCTGGGGCGGCGGAGTGATTCCGGCGAAGCCATCACGCGGCAGACGATCACCTGCTAGCGATCACGCCGCTGACCGGCACGAGCACCCCACCCTCGCCCCACGCTAGCCCCGTGACCTGCAACCTCAGGTTGGAAAATCCTCATTCGTCTCACGGTTTTCGCGGTTCGACAGCGAGGCTGGGGCCGCTCGGGGTCGTGAGCTGGCGCCCAGGGTGATCCTTCTGTGGTCATCTGTCGGATTTGTCGATCTCTGCGATGGGTTCGATGGTTGCTCGCCGTGATCGCAGATGCTGGTCAGGCGGTTCGCACTTGACGCATCTGCCATCGATCAAGTGCGCGCCGACAGGTCCAGCGGCTGCGCAAGCGCCCGATGAGTCGGGTGATGATGACGCAGCGCAGCTGGCTTCGTCGAAGGCGCGGCGCGGCGGAGGTGGGGGAAGCGCCTCTGGCCCGGCGGCAGGTGCTTGCGGTGGCGAACTCCAGAGCGCGTGGTTGCCATGTGTGTCGACGGGCTCGCGAGCACCCTTGAGGTGACCACAACGTGACCCTGAAGCCACAGCTCAACATAGGTGACAGAGTTATCGGCACCCACAGGGCTACTGCTGACCTGTTCCGGTACTCCGCCAGGGGGCGTGCAGGGCTCGCAGCCCATGGTGCTTTGATCCGCCCGCCGGCGCCTACTCGCCCGCGGCGGTGATCTGTTCGAGCACGTCCGTGTAGTGGGAACGCCGGTCGGGGCGGGCGTGGTCGGCTGCGTGCCGGAGGGCCGGGAGATGGTGCTGGTCTCAGATGAGGGCGCGGTCCAGCAGCTCTCGGCGGCAGATCTGTATCCATCGCTCCATGAGGGAGTTCATGCTCGGCATGCGGGCGCTGCTGAGCAGGACCTGGATCCCCGCGTCTTTGAGGACGGCGTCGAACAGTTCGGGGAACTTCTCGTCCCGGTCCCGGATCATGTAGCGCGCCCGGGAGCCGGCGTCCTCGAGGTCCATGACGAGGTTCTTCGCCGCCTGTGCCACCCAGGACGCGGTCGGATGTGCGGTGGCGCCGAGTATCCGGATCCGGCGGTTGGCGTGCTCGATCACCGCGAGCACGTACAGCCGCGCCCCGGACAGTGTGACCGTCTCGAAGAAGTCACAGGCGAGGAGTGCTTCCGCTTGGGAGCGCAGGAATGGCGCCCAGGTGCTGGAGGTCCGCTCCACCACGCCGAGCAGGCCCTCTTCGCCTACATCGAGGGGCTTCTGCAACCCCCGGCGCCGCCACCATTCGGCGAACGGCCAGCTCAGGCCGGCCGAGTCCGAACACCAGTACGCCGCGAAGACACCACAGAGCGTGCTCTACGCAGTCGCGCAGCTTGCAAGCCCACCAGTGTCTGTCGGACCCGGGCAACTCCACCTCGACTTCAACTCGATGGTGATCGCGGCACGGACGTCGCTCTCGACAGGCGGGAGTGCCACGGGTTCGCAGGCGATGCGCAGAAGGTGTTTGCGTACTCGGCAAGTTGCTGTGGGGTGTTGGCGGAATTCTTCGTGACCGACGGGCAGTTGCTGGCGTCGTAGCCCAGCCGATCTGGGCCGGTGCCAGTGAGCTGCCGCAACTGGCCGCTGTGGTCGGCCTGTTCGGTTCGCCGTCCCGACCGAGGGAGCCGCCCGCAAGCCACCCCTGACTGGGATTACTGAGTCAGTATCTTTACCCAGTTCGGTTATGATGCTTGCGTACTGCAGGTGAGCCCGTTGTAGGGGAAGGGTCGCGATCGATGACGTCGGAAGTCCAACACGTGGACACTGCACCGGAAACCGCGAGCCTCGACGACGAGTTGGAGCATGAGCGGGCCTATGTTGAGCTCTGCCGGGCGGCGATGGCGCGGGAGGTCGAGGACGCGAGCTACCAGGTCATCGCGGGTGAGGACGTCTCGGGCGACGGGGCGAGCGCGGAAGCCCTGGGCCGGTACCTGCGGACCCGCGCCAAGCAGATGAAGGAGCTGCCGGAGAGCCCATCCTTCTTCGGTCGTCTCGACTTCGACGACGCTCCGGAGACCGGCGACCACCGCAAGCAGCGCTACTACGTGGGCCGGCAGCGAATCTCCGAGGACCCGGCCGCGCCGCCCCTGGTGATCGACTGGCGGGCCCCGGTCTCCCGGGTGTTCTACCAGGCGAGCGCCCACGAGCCGCTCGGGCTCGCGCAGCGCCGCCGGTTCGGTTGGGCACCCTGGAGCCTGGGCACGCCGGAAGACCTGACAGGCCTGGAGGACGAGCACCTCGACCGCGCCGAGGAGAGCGGTGCCAGTGGAATCGTCGCCGCCGAGATCGAGCGTCCCCGCACCGGGCCGATGCGTGACATCGTCGCCACCATCCAGCCCGAGCAGGACGAACTGGTCCGGGGCGAGCTGAGCGAGTCCGTGTGCGTCCAGGGGGCGCCCGGCAGCGGCAAGACCGCCGTCGGCCTGCACCGCGCCGCGTACCTGCTCTACACCTTCCCGCAGCGGATCCAGCGCAGCGGTCTGCTGGTGATCGGCCCCAACCGGACCTTCCTGCGCTACATCGCGGAGGTCCTCCCCGCGCTCGGCGAGATCGACGTGACCCAGTGCACCGTCCAGGACCTGGCCGCCTCGCACGCGGTCGAGGCGGAGGACGACGAACGGGCCGCCGCGATCAAGCAGGACGCGCGGATGGCCACCGTGCTGCGCCGGGCGCTGTACGGCAGGATCCGGGCGAAGGACTCCGAGGCCCTGGTCGTCCCGGACGGCTCCTACCGGTGGCGCGTCTCCTCGGACGAGCTCGACCGGATGGTCGCCGACATGCGCGAGCAGGCGCCGCCGTACGCGATCGGCCGCGAGAACGTCCGCACCCGGGTGGTGGCCATGCTCCAGGACCAGGCCGAGCGGCGCTCCGGCATCAAGAACGGTACCTGGCAGCGGAAGATCGGCCGCTGCAAGCCGGTCGCGGCCTTCCTGGAGTCCGCGTGGCCGACCCTGCGCCCGGAGACCGTGGTGGCCGCGCTCCTCAGCGACCCGGCCGTGCTCGCCAAGGCCGCCGACGGTGTGCTCAGCCCCGAGGAGCAGGCGGCGATCCTGTGGCGCAAGCCGCCGCGCTCGGAGAAGAGCGCGAAGTGGTCCGAGCACGATCTGATGCTGGTCGACGAGGTGGCCGGCCTGATCGAGCGTCCGGCCAGCTTCGGCCACGTCGTCGTCGACGAGGCCCAGGACCTGTCCCCGATGCAGTGCCGGGCGATCGCCCGCCGCAGCGGCTTCGGTTCGCTCACCGTCCTGGGTGACCTCGCCCAGGCGACCGCGCCCTGGTCGGCCTCCTCCTGGACCGAGCAGCTGTCCCACCTGGGCAAGCCGCAGGCGTCGGTGGTCCCGCTGACCACCGGCTTTCGGGTTCCGGCCGTCGTCATGGCGCTGGCCAACAAGGTGCTGTCCGCCCTCGACGTGGACGTCCCGCAGGCCGTGTCGCTGCGGCAGGACGGTGAACTGACGGTCAGCCGGTCCGAGGACCTGGGGTCGGCGGCGGTGTCGGCGGTGCGCGCAGCGCTGGAGCGGGAGGGTTCGATCGCGGTGATCACCGCCGACAGTGCGGTGGCGCAGGCCGCCGCCGCGCTCCAGGCCGCCGGGATCGCCACGGCCACGTCCGAGGACGTCGGCACCACCGCGCGGGTGACGGTGATTCCGGCCTCCCTCGTCAAGGGGCTCGAGTACGACCACGTGGTCGTGGTGGAACCGGCCGCCATCGTGGAAGCCGAGCCGCGCGGACTGCACCGGCTGTACGTCGTGGTGACCCGGGCGGTCTCCCGGCTCGACGTCCTGCACTCCCGGCCGCTGCCGGCGCCGCTGGCCGGCTGACCGGACCGAGCGGGCCGAGCGGGTCCGAAGACGCCAGTGGCCCCTCTCGCTGAGAGGGGCCACTGGCGTCGTGCCACCGGGGTGCGTACGGGAGGCCGCTGGATCAGCGGGGCGCGGTGCGGGCGGCCAGTCCCTGCTCCAGCATCGAGAAGGCGTGGTCGGCGGTGGCGACCGCCTCCGGGTAGAGCTCGTCGGCGGTCGTCCCGCCCACGATCCGCTGCCGGTTGAGCTCCGCGAGCACCCGGTGGACGGCGATGACCTTGTTCTTGCCGAAAACCTCATCCGCCCTGATCAGGCTGCATGTCGGTATTCGTGGAGGAGGCCGCCGAGTCGGTCGGTTCGGCGTATGTCGAGGCTGGCGATTTGCTTGTGGTTGTCGATCGGGGCGGGAAGGGGGCAGAGGGGTCGGGCGTTCGCGATGCCCTGGTGCGGCCGGTGCTGGTTGTAGAACGTCTCGAACTCGCGGAGGGCGTGCAGGAGGTGGCGCTGGTCCCAGATCAGGGTGCGGTCCAGCAGTTCTCGCCGACAGGTCTGCACCCACCTTTCCATGGTGGAGTTCATCCTCGGCATGCGGACTCCGCTGAGCACGACTTGGATACCCGCGTCCTGCAGGACGGCGTCGAACAGGTCGGGGAACTTTCCGTCCCGGTCCCGGATTATGTAGCGGGCTCGGCAGCCGGCGTCCTCGAGGTCCATGACGAGGTTCTTCGCAGTCTGCGTCACCCAGGAGGCGGTCGGGTGTGCGGTGGCGCCGAGGATCCGGATCCGCCGGTTGGCGTGCTCGGTGACCGCGAGCACGTACATGCGGGCCCCGGACAGGGTGGCCGTTTCGAAGAAGTCGCACGCGAGAAGCGCGTCGGCTTGGGATCGCAGGAAGTCGGCCCAGGTGGTGGAGGCGCGCTCGGGTGACGGTGGGATGCCGGCCTCTTTCAGGATCTCCCAGACGGTGGATGCGGCCACCTTGACGCCGAGGACGAGCAGTTCACCGTGCAGGCGCCGGTAGCCCCATGCCGGATTTTCGGCGGCCAGGCGCAGGACAAGGGAGCGGATGGCGCGCACGGTGCGCGGTCGGCCTCCGCGCTTGGGCCGGGACTGGGTGGCGTGACGGTGGGCGATCAGATCGCGGTGCCAGCGCAGCACGGTGTCCGACCGTACCAGCAACCGTATCCGATGCAGCACTTGTGTCGGCAGACCCTGGAGCAGGGCTGCCAGGAAGGCCCGGTCGCTCGTTTCGAACCGCACCCGCTGTCCGCTCAGCTGCCGCTCCAGCACGGTGATCTGATGGCGCAGGGCGAGGATCTCCACGTCCTTGGCGCGGTCGCTCATCGGCAGAAGTCGCAGGATCGCGAGCGCGTTTGTCACACCCAGGTACGCCAGTCGCAGAAGCACGGTCGGTCATCATGCCGGGAGCATGGCGACTCTGCCAGAGCGCCGGCTCGACCGACGAGGGTCGGCACTTCTCTGCACTCTCGCGAGTGCTTCTCACCAGGGCGGATGAGGTTATCGGCAAGGGCAGGGTTGCCGGTGTACAGGCGGTGCAGGGCGGCGTCGAAGCCGGCCCGGCGCTCGGGGTTCACGATGCTGGTCCGATCCGTCGTGTCCTCGGCCGGCCGGAGGGCGTACGACTGTCAGGCGAGCGGAAGAGGTCACCACGGACGTACGAGGGTGGTGCGGCGGGTTGCGGTGCGGCGGCTCTGTCCCCGCCAGCGTCCGCAAGGCCGGCCGACGCCCGGAGAAGGGCTCCCCGCCGGAGCCTGCGCCACACCATGCCGTCCCAGCGCCAAGCCGCGCAAGCGCCGGCGGCCGAAGTCAACCGACCGGGCGACCGGACCCCGCGGCAGGACGGTCTCAGGGCGTGCTGCGGCCGATCGCCGCCCACGCGCGCATCAGCTCGGGATTCCACATCGTGAGGACGGCGGGCGCGGGCGCCGCGAACCCGACGACCTCAACCACGGTGGCCGTCACCGCCATCAGGGCCCCACCGGCGCAGACCGGCGCGTGGTGTCTGGCAACCAACCCGAAGTTCAGGACGGCGATACCGACGGTGGCGACGCCAAGGCCCGCCCAGCACCACGGCAGCCGCGGCGCGCCGACCGTAAGGAGCGCGAGGAGCGCGGTGCCCACTGCCAGCCCGGACGGCAGCACGGTGATGAACAGCGCGCTCTCGCCCGTGCCGTCCAGGGCCTCGTGGCAGGCGGCGGACAGCATCACCCAGCTCACCACCGCGTAGCCGGCGAGCAACACCGTCGCGGGAGTGGCCAGGACGGGATGCAGCGGCGTCATGACCGTGCCTGAACGACCGGATCCGGACCCGTCGGCCATCACCGCTCGCCTGCGGCAACAACAGCGGCGAGGCGCAGGTTGGCGGCGGCCCGCCCCGGACGACGGAGAGCAAGCGACATGTCGGCCATGCTGGCGGGCACGGCCGCCGAAGCGGATGCGCCACACCCGCGGCCCACCCGGACGAGCGGCCGGCAGCAGGGGATGTTGACAGCACGCACCCGCCGCGCGCGGCCCGCGCCGACATGCGGTGTCCCGGCCCGCCGGCCCGTCCACCCCTGCGGTTCGCGGCGCGGGTCGGGTCGGGAAGGCCGGGAGGTCGGGCCGACTGGGTGGCAGGCGGATCTGCGGAATCGGCTGGTCGACGGGCGGCGACCAGCCGGTACCGGCCGCCGATCGTATGCTCCTGCTGCCCGTGCATCGCTTCCCCCGTGCTCTTCGTGTCCTCTGCGGCCCCGGTGCCGCGGCGGGCGCGGGGCTGGTCGGTTGTCAGGTGGTCTGTGTTCCGCCAGCCAGTTTGGGGGCCAGGTCCTGGGCGAAGCGGGCGCCGATGATACACAGCCCACCGCCGCCCGGTTCGGATTCGAGGACGGCGGCGTAGCCGGCGGGTGTCCGCCAGCCGATTTCGCACCGGTCCTCGTCCTGGTTCGCGTAGGCCGCGGCGGAGGTGAGCCCGTCCAGGTGCAGGTTGGCCGACTCCTTCGGTGTCTTGCGGTCGGTGATCAGGTGGAAGGGGGTGGTGGAGTAGGCCAGTGTCATGGTTCTGTTGTTGTCCACGGTGGCGGCGCCGACTTTCCAGGTGCAGGTCTTCACGCGGTTGGAGCCGTTGGTGAAGCCGCCGGCCTGCCCGACGCTGGTGAGCTGGTGGTCCTGGATGAGGGTGTAGTTCGTGACGTCGCACGGGTCCCCGCTCCACGCGGCGGCCTTCGCGCTCATCGGCGACCCGGACGCCCCTTGGTCGCTGCCGGTGTCGAAGGGGTGCAGGAGCGCGACGGCGGCCCAAGCGGCGGCGCCGACGGCCAGCGTGGCGGCCGCCGCCACCGGCACCACGCGGCGGCGCCGCACCGGCTCGGACTCCGGGCTTGAGCCGGGCCCGGTGCCGGACGGTTCGGAGTTGCGTTCACGCAGGACGAGGGTGGCGGCGCGGCGCTCGCTGATCATCGCCGTGACTCCGGCGGGCAGCCACTGGGTGTCGTCGGCGGAGGTCGCCAGGTGTCGCAGCGCGTCGGACACGAGCGGGCGCCTGCCCGGCTCGGGGGCGAGGCAGATGCGGATGAACGCGGCGAGTTCGCCCGGCACCCCCTCCAGGTCCGGGGGCTCATGGATCGTCCGGTACAGCACCACATCCGCACGCCCCTGCCCGAACGGGCTGCGGCCGGTGGCGGCGTAGGTGAGGACGCAGCCGAGCGCGAATACGTCGGAGGCCGGCCCGGTGGGCTCGCCCCGGGCCTGCTCCGGTGACATGAAGCCGGGGGTGCCGATTACCGCGCCGGTGTGCTGGCCGCTGTCGAGGGCACGGGCGATCCCGAAGTCGATGACTCGCGGGCCGTCGTCGGCGACGATGACGTTGCCGGGCTTCAGGTCCCGGTGGACCAGGTCGGCGGCGTGGATCGCGGCTAGGCCCTCGGCCAGACCGGAGCCCAGCACCCGAAGAGCCCGGTAGGGCAGGGGCCCGGTGTCACGGACGACCTGCTGCAGCGACGGGCCGGGGATGTATGCGGTGACCAGCCACGGCCGCACCGCGTCGGTGTCGGCATCCACCACCTGCGCGGTGTAGAAGCCGCCGACCTTCCGCGCCGCCGCGACCTCCAGGGCGAAGCGCCGGCGGAAGTCGGCGTCGTGCGCGAGCTCGGCGGCCACTACCTTGACCGCCACCAGCCGCCCGCCCGGCGACCGGCCGAGGAACACCTCGCCCATCCCGCCCCGGCCCAGCCGCCGCACCAGCTCGTACGGCCCAACCTGCCGCGGATCCTCCTCGCCCAGCAGCTCGATCACCCGATTGACCACAGCTGGATGGCGCCCAGTAGCTCGCCGGTGTCGGTGGTCGCCGCCAATTGCTTTCCGTCCGGACCGAACGCCACCTTCCCCCCGCCACTGCGCCCCGTCGGAACCGCCGTCCCCTTGCGGGAGGCAAGGTCCCACAACGTCACCCCACCACCCGTCGAGCCGGAGAACGTGGCGCCCGCCACGATCTTCCCGTCGGGGCTGACCGACACACCCTGGTAGTGCGAGTTGACGTCGGCCAGGGTCGCGGTGAGCTTCCTACTCGCCATGTCCCACACGGCGACGCCGCCGAACGAACCGACCAGCGTCTTCCCGTCCGGGGTGAAGTCCAGCGAGGTCACCCCAAATGGGTCGGTCTTGTCCAGGGCGAGGGTGGCAACCGGGGAGAAGGAGGAGGAGACGTCGAAGAGGTCCACCGCACCCTTCAAATCGCTGCCGTAGCCGACGGCCAGGGTCCTGCCGTCCGGGCTGAACGCGACACTGCGCGCGGCACCCAGGGTGCCGTTCGACCCGGGCCCGACCACCAGGGAAGCGACCTGCTTGCCGGAAGCCACCTCCCAGACCACCGCCGTCCCGATGCTGTCGCGCCCGTCCCGGCCGAGCGCGACCAGCCGCCCGTCCGGACTGAACGCCACCGCGTACGGCTGCGCCAGGCTGTGGCCCTGGGAGGCAGCGACCACCGTGATCACCTCCTGGCGGGAGGCCGCGTCCCACACCGTGACGGCCGCCCGGCCGGTCTCACGGTCCTTATCGTTCTTGCTGCGCAGGTCGGGGGGCAGGGTGTAGCAGGCGGCGAGGAGGCCGCCGGTGTAGGAGAAGGTGACGGCGTTGGCGTCGCCCAGGGCGCGGGCCACCGCGAGGACACCTACCTGCTTCCCCGCGACCGGGTCAATCAGGACGACTTTGTTCAGCCCGCCGGTCGCCAGGAGCTTGCCGTCCGGGCTGAAGGCGACGCCCTCGCCGTCGCCCTGCTCACGGCCCACCTCGACCAGCGGTCCCGCCGTCAACTTCACCACCCCCGGCCCGGAGCCGGCCTCGGACCCGTTGCCGTTCGCCCCGTCGGAGGAGCCCGGGGTGCCGGTGGTCGGCCGGTCGTCGCCGGAGGCGGCCCAGATCCCGACCGACACCCCGACGGCCGCGAGGGCGGCGGCACCGGCGACTGCCAGCAGCGCCCGCCTCCCCGACCGCACGCCGGTCCCTCCGGTGTGGGTGCCGGCCTCCGCCTTCCGCTCCCCGACCATTTCCACGAGGGTGGGCGGCAGCCAGTCACCCGGCCCCGGCCCCGCCAGGCTCCGCACCACCTCGCCCAGGTCCGGCCGCGCGGCCGGGTCCTTGGCCAGGCAGGCGCCGATCAGGTCGAGCAGCGGGTACGGCACCCCCGCAAGGTCCGGCTCCTGCGTCACCACGCGCAGCAGCGCGTCCGACCCGAGTCCGTCACCGAAGGTGTTGCGGCCGGTGGCCGCGTACACCAGGACGGCGCCGAGCGAGAAGACGTCCGACGCTGCAACGGCCGCGCCGGTGCGCACCTGCTCCGGCGCAAGGTAGACGCCGCCGGGTGCCGCAGCGACCGTCCGGGACGGGTGGGCGGCGTCCCACAGCCGGGCGAGCGCGAAGTCGGTCAGCCGCGGACCGTCGTCCGCGAGGATCACATCCCCCGGGGTGAGACCGCCGTGCAGCAGGCCGGCCGCGTGCACACGCGCCAACGCCTCCGCCAACCCGGACCCCAGCGCCCGCAGCGCCTCCTCCGGCAGCGGCCCGTGCGCTGCCACCGCCTCCCGCAGCGACGGCCCCGGAATGTACGCGCTCGCCACCCAGACGAGGTCGCCGTCGGCGGCGGCGTCCACCACCGGCGCCGTGTAGAAGCCGCTCACCGCACGCGCGGAGGCGGTCAGCTCCGAGAAGCGGCGCCGGAACTCCGCATCGGCCGCCAACTCCGGGGCAACCACCCGCACCGCCACCAGTCGGCCACCGCGGGAGCGACCAAGGAACACCGTCCCCAGCTCCCCGTCACCGAGCCGCCCGACCAGCCGGTAACCGCCCACCTCACTCGGATCGCCCGCCCGCAGGGGTGTCGTCATCGCCGTTTCCTTCCCGTCCATCCGTGGCGCCGAGGTCCCACGGCCGCCACCCCCCGTGGTGCCATGCCGATTCGGCAGCTCGGGCGTCCGGCCAACCTACTGCTGTGAAGTCCGGGTCGTGGTCAGTCTCGCCTGGACGTGGGCAGCGCGTTGGGAGCGCGTTGGGAGCGCGGTGAGCGTCGAGGGCGCCCGCGAGGAGGCCGGCCGTGGTCTTCACGCCCTCGGCGTACTCGGTTTCGTCCAGCTCGCCGCCGAACGGTGTCACCGGTCCCCTGGAGATGACGAGTTGGCAGGCGTCGGACGACAGCTCGACGGTGAGCGGCGTGCCGGGGAAGACCCCCTGCTCCCCGAGACCCCGGCCGGCTGCGCCACCGCCGGCACGGTGCCGGCCCGCCCCCCCCCGGCTGATCTTGAGTTGCCCCGCGCGTGACGTCCCACAGGGTGCGCCTCGGCACTACTCAGCCGGCTCTTGAGTACGTCCACTCATGAATCCCTGCCCGCCACTTCCTACCGTGAGCTGCATGGACACGAACGCGACTCCCGCCCACCCGCCAACCTCGGGAAGCCCGAACTGGGCCACCATCTGCGGGATCGTGGTGACCGTCCTCACTGCCCTGCTTGTCCTGGGCGGCATGGCTCTGGCCAAGTTCGAGGACAGCCTGACCCAACACGGGTACCTCAAGAACTCCGGAAGCGTGGCCGAACCCCTCCGCCCGAGCGCGACCGCCCGCTACGACGACGGCCTGACGATCACCGTGAGCCGACCCCACCGGGAACCCGACAACAGCTTCCGCTTCACCATCACCTACGACAACTGCACCGACAAGGAACTGCGCCCGGGCGGGAAAACCCCGGACACCAGCGTCGGCACGATCGGCGACTCCGCTCCCATCGTGGTCCGCGCGGGAAAACCCCTCGACTCCGACATCTCCAGCTCCGACGTGATCTTCCTGGACCGGGCCGAGACCGTCAGCGCTCTCATGCCGCCCCTCGGTGAGGGCCAGAAGCGCACCGTGCCAATACGGGTCAAGCCCGGCACGGCAGGGAACCCCGTCACGCTGGAGGTCCGCCCGTCGTCCGCCGGATACCGCGAGATCGCGTACTGGCAACTCGATCTGAGCTGATACCACCTATGGATACCCGGAGCAGCTGGGGGCTGTGCGTGGCTGGCGCAGCTGAACGCAGCACTCGCCGGGGATGGAAGCGAGGACGGCTTCGACGCAGTACCCGGTCTTCGCCGCTTGTGCCATCATCAGCTGCTGTCGGCCGACCTCGGGGGACTTGTGAGCCGAATCAACTGTCCGCAGTGCGGTGCGCTCGATCAGGTGCGCAGCGTACCGAGCGTCTACCAGTCGCAGACCAGTCGATACTCCGGGACGAGCACCGGCTACACCTCCGGTGTCGCGTACGCGAGCGGGGTCGGTGTGGTGCCGGCCTATGGCCAGGCGACCGTCCACACCTCGGGTGTCTCCACAACGCTGCTGGCGAAGCAGGTCGCTCCGCCGCCTCGGCCGCAGCTGGCCAAGCCCGGCTCCGGGTGCGAGATTGCTTCCCTGTTTTTCCTGGCACTGGTGTTCCTGCTGTTCCTCCTACCGCCAGTGCTGACGTCCGACAAGCACGAGCTGCGGGGCTTCCTTCTGGCGTTCGGCATGTTGGGTGGGCCCCCCTTGGTTGCGGGGGTGGCCATGGCCGTTAGGCGCGCTAAGAAGGGGGACCGGATGCGGCAACAGTTCGAGGAGTATTCGGCGATCCAGCCGTCGCTGGCCGCGGCTTGGAGAGCCACCTATCTCTGCCTGCGCTGCAACGTCGCCTACCTGCCCGATGGGGAGTTCGGGATCAGTCCCGCACCGGTCGTGCCGGTGTGCGATCTTCACGGCCTCGTCGCGGTCACCGCCGCCCACCTGCGCGACGAGGACTGACAACTCCGGTTCCCCGGAGGCGCCCTGAACCTATGCGGCACGACCACCCGCCGCGGCATCGGCGTACTGATTCAGGACCTGCCGTTGCCGTTCTGCCGGGAGGCGACGGAGCGGATCCGGTCGGCGGCGCGCTGGCCGCTCCCGGAGGTTTGGGCGAGAGCCTCCCGCTCGTCCGAGGTGAGTATCCGTTCCTCGGGCCCGTCAGGCGCCTCCGAGCGGCCGCGGTGGCGTTCGGGTCACCTGCGGTGGTGGACCTCACCAACGCCCGCTCGACCGCAGCCCACCTCGCCGCGAAGCCCAGCGTCCAGATCACCCCCGCCGAACGCCTGCGACCGCCACCAGGCAAGGATTTGCCGAGGATCTGCCGCAAGCCCACGATCACGGTCCGTCCCGGTGACCTCGGCAAGCTCGACAAGCTCCGCCAGGACCGCCATTACCTCACCCCGACATGGCACGACGCCTACAAGCCCATGCGGGCCCACAACGTTATCTAGAGCAGCCCGAAGGGCGTCCTCCATGTCCGTCACGGGCCCGATCCTGCCAGCGGCAAGCGTCGTGGACATGGTTATCTCTTCCCTCGTCCAACACATGGAGCACACGGAGGAGCAATGCCAGGAGTACCGTGCAGGTACGAACCGGCTGCCGGCCGCAGTGGCATTCAGCGCCGACGACCTCCAGCGGCAGGCCCGCCGCGGGGTTGGTGAGGCGCTCGACGATCCTCTCGTAGGATCGCGCAGGCCCGCTGCAGACCACCTCCACGACCCACAGCTCGCCCGGCCAGCCCGGATAGCTCCACGCCTCGGTGTGCGCCGGGGCCGTCCCGGCGGAGAACAGCGGGCCTCCGGTTCCGCCGTCGGCATCGGGCTGGCCAGCACCGGCTGGAGCACCCTCGTTGGGGTGGCCCGCCAGTGGCGCGCCCACCCCGACTACCCGGCGGCCGCCGACCGGGAGTTCACCGACTTCGTGAACACCGCCGTCCGCGCGGCCGCCCGCTGAGGAGTACCGGTGAGGTGGGTGCGCCGCTGGCGTCCCGTCGAACTTGCGGTCCAGGAGCGGGCTTGGTCGGGGTGGACGGAACGTGGATCCTCGGCGAGGAGGGGGAGCGGTGAGCGCGGGCAACCTGCCGGTGCCCGCCGGTGAGGCGACGTCGTTGGTGCGGTTCCCCGGCCCGCTCGGGGGTTTAGGCCGGGGGCCGCTGTTCCACGATGCCGGTGACGGCAGCCGACGGCGCGCGGGGCTACGCCGTGGCGGTGGGCGCACCCGGCTTTCCTCGCTAGGCTGCGGCACGCATACGATACGATAACTCCGCGTGAGGGCTTTGGTCACTCTATGGTGTCTCCATGCGCGGATCGAAACTCCTGTACGCGGCAGCGGTCCTGGTCCTGGGCACCGCGTCCATCGCCGTCGCAAGGGCCCAGGACACCGCCGACGAGACCCGCATGGCTCCGGCGATCCTGCTGAGCCGCGAGTACCACGAGAAGCACCTGCAGCCCATCGCGGATGAGATCCACCGGCTGATCGACACCGGACAGGTCGACGGCAGCGACTTCGCCTCAGTCGTGTTCCACGGCGACGAGCACTACCTCGACCTCTACTGGAAGGGAGCCCTCCCCGCCAGGATCACCAAGGCCGTCGACGCCTGGCGCACGCGCACCCGCGAGGCGATGCGCCACGACCCCGCCGGCCCGGTGAGCCCCGACTACGACGTCCACTACCGGACGGCCGCCTACTCGCTCTCCGAGATGGACAGGGCCATCGGCAGGTTCATCGGCACCGTCGGCAACGACAAGGCGGAGTGGTCCTCGATCTCCCCGGCCAACGACGGCAGCGGCCTCGTGCTCTCGTACCAGCCGAAGGCCAGCAAGCGCATCGCGCCGGCCAACGCGCCGATGCGCGACTACGAGGCCCGGGCCGAGCAGATCGCCGGCATCCCAGTCCACCCGCAGATCGGCTCCCCCGAAACGCCCACGCAGGGCAGCCGCACCAGCGACGCCCCGCCCTGGTACGCCGGAGCCGACCTCAGGCTGAGCGACAACAGCCGTTGCTCCACCGGAGTGCCGGGCTGGGTCAACGGCAAGCGCGTCCTGCTCACCGCCGCCCACTGCCAGACCAGCGGGAACGTCTACAACGGGCAGCGCGTCGTCGGCGAGGTCACCGCGTCCGACGGCGGCCTCGACGTTGCCGTCATCACCACCGACACCAGCACCACGGCCCGCTTCTACAGCAGCGCCTGGAACAGCAGCGACTCCCGCCCGCTGTACGGCCCGGCGCGCCTGGACCCGGGCCAGTCCGCCTGCTTCAGCGGCGCCACGTCCGGGTTTCACTGCGAGCTGGAGGTCACGCGCGTCGGCGTCCACTCGCCGTCGGGGCGCACCAACGCGACCGAGGTGAAGTCACGCGGCGGAGGCATCGCTGTCGCCCAGGGTGACAGCGGCGGGCCGGCCGTGGCCAACCCGCAGGGCGACTCGATGGCGCCGGTCGGCGTCATCATCGCCGGGAACACCGACACGAAGATCCCGTGCAGCGGCACCTCGTCCACGACGGCATGCTTCTCGACCGGTTACTACACCCCGCTCGACCCGGTGGTGTCCAAGTTCGGGTTCTCGGCGTTGTGACCCGCCTGGCACAGGGCCGCTGCCTCTACGGCGCCGCCGGTGGCGCGCCGGGCTACGCCGTGGCGGCGTCGACCGGCCGGGTGGCGCCGCGTTCGGCGGCCGCCAGCGGCTGGACGGTGCCGTCCGGGCCGGGCAGGAGCAGACGCTGGGAACGCGGGCGGGCGCGGCCGCGGCCGGTGCAGTGGACCACCTCGCGGTGGGTGATCTCCCCCCACCCGTCGCCGAGCCCGAACGTCTGTACGTCTGAGGTGGTCAGTGTCAGGACAGCGCCCTCCCAGGGCACGGGGGTGAGCAGCGTGGTGCCGGTCTCGCGCAAGATCGCCTCCAAGCGGCGAAGTTGGCGGGGTGGGGCGGGGGTGGTGGGCTGGAGGAGCATGATCGGGGTGGCGGGGGCGAGGTCTGCGGCCACCTGTGCCCACTGGGCCCCGGGGATCTCAGCCAGCACGGTGCGTTGCCATGGGATGCCGTAGGCCTTCGCGGCTGCCGGGCCGAGGTCTCCGAGTCCGATGATGCTCACCCAGTCGTGCCTGGTCACGGCGCCGCCAGCCAGGGCCAGGAGGAGCCCGGCGTCGCCCTGGACGGAGACGACGGCGCCGCGCGGGAGCCGACCGTCGGGCAGGACCGGGGCGAGCGCCGCGTGCGCGGGCCGGGTGGCGGCTTCCACCCGGGCCAGCCGGGCCCCGGGGGACGTCTCTTCGAGGAGTTCGGCGAGTCGGTCGCTGCGGTCGCTGCCGCCGGGGAGGATCGTGAGCGGGGCGCTCACCGGTCCGCCTCGTTGTCGGGGAGGGCGGCTCGTAGTTCGGCCGGGCGCAGGCTTCGGCGGGTGTGGATGATCCACTCGTGGGTCAGGGGTGGGCCCCACAGGACGTGGGCGGCCCAGCGGCTTTCCCTGTCAAGTTCAGCGTGTTGGACCTTCGCCAGGGGCTGACGGTCGGCCTGGGCATCGTGGTCAATGTGTTCCAGCACGGCTGAAACACAAAGTGGGTTCTGGCGCATCGGGGCTGACGTCGCTTATCTTCGGAGTACTGATTGAGGGCGTGTCCTCAGGTCTTCCGAACCGGCTATCCGGAACCGGAGGGATTCGCGGGCTCACACCGTCTCAGCCAACTACCGTTTTGGTAGTCGGGCTGAGGCGACATGCCCCGGACCGGCTACCCTCGCAGAAGGATGCCGACCGTTGAATTCCCGACTCTCCATGCGGGCCTTGCTGGTCGCCCTGGCTCTCACCATGTCCCTGCTGGTCGCGCTCGTTGCCGGCGTGCTGTCGTGGGCAGACGATCGCAACGTCCCGAGCGCGATCCTCTATGGCGGCGGAGCCTTCCTCGCCTGGATGACGCTCTGCGTCACGCTCTGCGCCGCCCTGGGGCTGTTCGAGAGGAACGCCCCGTCGCACTGATCGGCAGCAGAAGGACGCTGATCGGCGGATATGGCCACAAGTGGACATATCCGCCGATAGTGCAGACGGGGTTGTCGACTGCACCGACACTTCGACCGAGCGCCTGATGATCGGCTATTCAAGTTTGCAGCTGAGAAGCCGTTGTCTTTCCGAGAGTGACGGGCGTATTTCCGCTGGTCAGGCATAGTGTCGGTGTCTCGGCGGCAGGAACACGGTGTCGTGTCGTCTCTTCGGTGAGGTGCCGGGATGCCGTCGGTGATGGGGTTGCTGGAGGAGCGTGAACGGGCTGCTCGGCAGCGGGTGGAGGCCCTTCAGGCCGAGCTGCGTGAGGCGGAGGCCGTGTGGGAGCGGTTCGTGAGGCGGTGCACTTCGGTGAGACGCGGCAGCGCCCTGCCCTTGCCCTTGCTCTTCCCGTTGGCCTGCCCGGGGACGGCGGGATCGCTGGCAGTGGTCAGCAGGCGGGCGTGAAAGCCATCGATGCAGGCGGCTTCGTACCGGCGCAGCCACCAAGTCTCCCGGTCGGGACGGTCCGCCAGGTCGAGAAGGCCCGGACAGACGTCGCAGAGCCGAAGCGTCAACCGCATGAGCCCTGCTCGCGACGAACGCGACCGCATACGGGCCGCGACGGACCGCATCATGGTCGGCACCGCGGAGCGGTCCAACGGTGCCCTGACGATCGTCGCGCTGGCCCAGGAGGCGGGCGTCCCGAGGAACGTCCTCACCCAGCGCCATCCCGATCTGAAGAACGAGTTCTACGAGAAGGTGCGGGAACGGGGCGGGACGCCGGAGGCGGAGACCCGACTTCGCCGACAGATCGTCGAGCTGAAGGAGGCCCGGGCGAGGGACAGGAACGAGATCAAGCAGCTCAAGCTGGACGTCCAGGGCCTTGTCCAGGCCCTCAACCAGTCGACTCTGGAGAACCTCCAGCTGCGGGAAGCCCTGCCCGGCCCGCGGGGCAGGTCCGCGCGCTGTCGCTACGACCCGCTCCCGACCGCACCTGACCGGCCCGAGCCGCGCTGCCGGCCCACTGAAATGCCGTTGCCGATCGCATTGATGGTGGTGTTGAAACCGGTGAAGAGCAGGATGAACGTGATCGGCCCCGGTTCCGGCCGGCACACCAAAGAGGCCAAAAGCTCAACACGCTGAACTTGACAGACATCCCATGAGCTGGCGTGTCAAACAGCGAGTGCGTAGTGCGGAGGGACCAGGCGGTTGCCTCGCCGCACAGCCGCTGGACGCCCGACAAACCGTCTCGCCAGTCGCCGCCTCGCCAGGTACGGTCGCCTCGTGTGTTTCTACGCCATGACTCCCTACAAGCTGCACTACGTCTGCACGCCGTGCCGCGCCACGTTCAAGCAGCATCCCAGGCCGGGGAGCGAACACCCGTGCCCGCGGTGCGCCAAGCCGCTGAGCTGTGCCGGCCACGACTTCGCGGCGCCACGGCGGCGGGATACACAGGGATGGTCCGTCGTGGCCGCGGTCCTCAACGCCGGGCTGCGATACGAGGGCAGGGAACCCTGCGGCTGCGGAAAGGAGCCCAAATTTCGCCCTCGCACCCGCGCCCAACTGCGCGCACGCCGAATCGCCTCATCTCGAACCGGCGTCCCTCTCGCCGACATGCTGGGACGCGCAGATCCACACACTCCAGCATGAACTGACTCACCAAAGGGGCATCGTCGGCGTCCGCCGCGAAGTCCGGCACGCCAAGCTGTCACCGCAAGATCAATCACGGAACTGCGGGCAGAGCCAAATTCAGAGAGCGCCATCACGATGGGACCAGGCGGTCGCCTCGTCGTACGGTGTGCCGGTTTTGAGGCAGCCGTGCAGGATGCCGACGAGCCGGTTGGCGAGTTGGCGCAGGGCGGCATTGAATTCGATGCCGCGGGCGCGTTGCTTCTCGTAGTAGGCCCTGGCGCCGGAGGAGACCCGCAGCGCGGAGAAGGCTTGGGCGATCAGGCGGCGATGAGCCGGTCGTTGCGGACGTACCGGGCGGTCACGACCTTCTTCTTGCCGGAGGCGCGGGTGATCGGGCTGGTGCCGGCGTAGTTCTTGCGGGCCTTGGCGCTGGCGTACCGGTGAGGGTCATCGCCGAATTCCGCGAGTACCCGGGCGCTGAGCATCGGTCCCAGACCCGGCTGGGAGCGGATGATCTCAGCGTCCGGGTGCCGGCCAAAATAGGGCTCTTCTGCTGGACCTGTGGGTGTGATCAGGCGAGTTGGCGGCGGGGCAGGGCAGGCCGGGTGCCGCCGAGGCAGAGCATGACGAGGGCGATGACGGCCTCTGCGCTGCGGAAGCCGAACCCTCGTCGGATGGTCAGGCGTGTCTTGGTGTTGGTGGACTCGATCAGCCCGTTGCTCAGCTCCTCGACGATCGCGTGCAGGATGGCGTCGTGGTGGCGTCGGACCTTGCGGGCGAGGCCGACGAAGGCGGGGATGCGGCAGCGCCTGGCCCAGGACAGCCAGCGGTCCAGCGCCTCGGCTGCGGCATGTGCGCCCTCGGCGCGGGCGATCCGGTAGATCGTGCGCAGGCCCTCCTTGAGCAGATAGGCCCGGTGCAGGCGCGGGTCGTTGACGGCGATCCAGGCGAGCTTGGCCGTCTGCCGGTCGGTGAGGTCCTCGGGGTTCTTCCACAGCGCGTGGCGGGAGTGCTTCAGCCTGCGGGCCAGGTCCGGGTCCGCGGCCTGGCGGCGGGCCCGGTTCCAGTTCGCCCGGCGCTCCTCGTCCAGTGCCTCGGTGGCCCAGGCGACCACGTGGAAGGGGTCCATGGCGCGCACGGCGTTCGGGGCCCGCTCGGCGACCACGTCCGCGATCCACTCCGCGCCGTCGGCGCTGATGTGCGTGAGCCGGTGGGCGCGCTCGGCACCCAGGGCGTCGAAGAACGAGCGCAGGACGTCCTTGCCATGGCCGTCCGCCATCCACACCACGTGCCGGGTGTCGTGGTCGACGACCACGGTCATGTACTTCTGGTCCCTGCGGTAGGAGATCTCGTCGATCCCGATCCGCCGCAGCCCGGCGAGGCGGTCGATCCCGGCGTCCGCGTCACGCTGGTAGCGGGCCAGGATCGCGCCGACGGTGCGCCAGGCGACCCGCATCAACTGCGCGGTGGCTGACTTGGAGCACTCGGTGGCCAGCCAGGCGACCTGCTGGTCGAAGTCGCGCGTGTGCCCGGCGTCGTGCCGGGCCCAGGGCACCGCCGCGACCACCACCCCGTGCCGCTCGCACGACACACGCGGGGCGTCGGCCTCCAGGAACAGCTGCAGCCCGGCCGCGTCCAGGTGCCGCCACCGCCGGCGTCCCGCCCCGGCATCGAACCGCGGACAGCGGCTGCGACAGATCCCGCAGCGGCGACGCGCCCGGGACCTCGGACGCACCGCCACCACCATGACCTGCGCTTCCTCATCGAACCAGGCATCCTCCGGCACCGCCTGCTCGCATCCGACCAGCGACTTCAATACCGTGGTGAACCGCACGCCGTTCTCCCTGCGCGACCGATCTCAGGCCTCAACACCTCAAGATCTGCACAGGGGACGGCGTGTGCTGCATCAGGCGCTCCGCACCGACCCACAGATGGAGCAGAAGAGCCCCATATGAGCGGTCCGCGCCGGCTCGAACGGCGGCGGTACGGCGAGGGGTCCCACCGACCGGTGGGACCCCTGCGCGTGGGTGGGTCAGCCCGCTGCCCCCGCCGTCGGCCGGACGGCGACCGCATCGATCTCGAAGAGCATCCCCGGCAGGGCGAGCGAGGCGACCCCGCTGAGCGTCTGCGCGGGCAGCCGGTCGCCCCAGGCCCCGGCCAGGGCCTTGCCGAGGCCGGCCAGCTTCTCCGGGTCGTGGTCGACGATGTACGAGCCGAGTCGGACCACGTGCTCGAAGCCGAGGCCGACCCCGGCGAGCGCGGTGCGCAGGTTGGCGAGGGCGAGCTCCGCCTGGGCGGCGAAGTCGCCGGGCACGACCTGACCGCTGGCGTCGGAGGCGTACTGGCCGCCGATGAACACCGGTTCGCCGGGCGCGGAGGCGGCGTGGCTGTAGCCGAACGGCGTCGGGTCGTGCAGGCCGGGCGGGTTGGTGATGGTGCGGGTGTCGGTCACGGGGTTCCTCTCCTGGTGTCGGGCCGAGCTCGGTGCCGGGCGGTCTACGGCTCGGACCGGGCGGCTTCCTCCCGGGCGTCGCGCCAACTCGGCGACTCCAGGAAGTGGTTGTCGAAGAGGTCCTGCTTGGCGAGCAGCTCCTCGACCGTCGCCTCGCCCGCGCGGATCCGCTCCAGCAGGCGGAAGTAGTCGAAGCGCTCCACCCCGGGGGTGATCACGATCAGCAGGTCCGCCCCGGAGTCCGGCGCCGCCGCGAAGGCATGCGGCAGATGGGGCGGCACCACCACGAGGTCGCCGCTCCGGGCGGTGACCACCTCGTTCCCGACCAGCACCTGGGCCGAGCCGTCGACGACGAAGAACAGCTCCGAGGAGCCCCCGTGGTAGTGCGGAGTGGCGCCGTCCTTGCCGCGCCCCAGCGTGACGCGCAGGGTGCTCAGGGCGCCGCCGGTGGCGCTGGAGTCCGCCAGCAGCCGCCCCTTGCCGCCGAGCATTCCGACGGTCTCGGCTTCGTCGCCCCGCACCACCACGGCTTCCGGTCCGATCAACGTCATTGGCCTCTCCCCACAGTGAGCGCTCCGATAGTTCTCTGACTGATAGTACTACGTCTAACTATCTCCCATCGAATAATATGCCCCCATGGATCACGTGGACGTCATGCTCGACCAGTGGAGCCGGGAGCGCCCGGACCTCGACCTGGCGGCGGTCGGCACCGTCGGCCGCCTCGGCCGCTTCGCGCTGCTCGCGGGCCGGGTCGTCGAAGAGGTGTTCAAGCAACACGGCCTCCAGCGCGGCGAGTTCGACGTTCTCGCCACCCTGCGCCGCTCCGGCGCGCCGTACGAACTGATGCCCTCCGAACTCGCCGCGCTGCTGCTGATGTCGCGGGCCGGCATGACCAGCCGGATCGACCGGCTGGAATCGGCGGGCCTGGTGGAACGCCGCACCGACCCGGCGGACCGGCGCAGCGTCCGCATCGCCCTCACCGCGGCCGGACGCGCCCTCGTGGACGCCGCCTTCACCGACCACGCGGCCAACGAGACCGCGCTGCTCTCCGCCCTCTCGGGCGAGGAACGGGCCACCCTGGACGGGCTCCTGCGCAAACTGCTCGCCGACGTCGAGGGCGCGGAGAGCCCGGCGCCCTGACGGCCCCGCCCGACGCCCCCGCCCGAGGTCCAGCCACCCGCGACCGCTCCGGAACGCCGTCGGCCGCCGTACGCGGGGAACGCGTACGGCGGCCGACACCCGGTGCAGTGTGCCGTCCGTGACGACTACCGCACCTTGACGTACTCCGCTTCCGCCGCGGCCCGGCGCGGCGCCTCCGCCGGTTCCGCCACGGCCGCGGCGGTGGCCGCGGCCGTCGGCCAGGCGGCGATCGGGTTGCCCAGCCAGCGCCCCCCGTCCGGGACCCTCTCACCGCGCATCACCAGCGAGGCGGGCCCGACCGTGGTGCCGGCGCCCAGCGTCGAGCCCGGCAGCACGATGCTGTGCGGGCCGGTGGTGGCGCCCGCCCGCAGCCGCACGGCGTCCAGCCGCATCACCCGGTCGTGGAACAGATGGGTCTGCAGCACCGTGCCCCGGTTGACGCTCGCGCCCGCCTCGACCGTGACCAGGTCGCTCTCCGGCAGCCAGTGCGTCTCGCACCAGACCCCGCGGCCGATCTCGGCCCCCAGGCTTCGCAGCCAGAAGTTGAGGTACGGCGTGCCGGTCAGCGTCTGACCGCCCCACGGCATGGCGAGATCCTCCACGAAGGTGTCGTACAGCTCGTTGCGCCAGACGAAGCTGGACCAGGGCGGGTGCTCGGCGGCCTTGAAGCGCCCGACCAGCAGCCACTTCGCCACCGTGGTGACCAGGCAGGCGGCGATCGCGGCGGCGATCAGCACCACGCCGCCGCCGGCCAGCGCGACGGCCAGACCGTAGCGGTCCCGCAGTTCCTGGAGCGCCCCGAAGACCAGGTTGCCGAGGACGACGGCGAGCGCCAGCGGGATGAAGTGGCAGAGCTCCACCGACGCCCGGGCCAGCACCAGTCGGCGCGGCGGGTTGTAGGTGCGGCTGTCCTCGCCCGCGTCCGCCACCCGGGGGAGGGCGAAACCGGGGCGGCCCAGCCAGGAGGAGCCGGGCTGGCTGCGCACCGGCGCGTCCGAGAGGACGCCGACCAGGGCGTGGTCGGGCAGGGTGCGGCCGGGGCCGACGATGCCGGAGTTCCCCACGAACGCGCGGCGCCCGACGCGTGCCGGGCCGACCCGCAGCCAGCCGCCGCGCAGCTCGAACGGCGCGATCAGGGTGTCGTCGGCCAGGAACGCGCCGTCGTCCACCTGCATCGGCCCGGGCAGCGCCAGCACGGTGGAGGCCTCCACCCGGCGGCCGACCCTGGCGCCGAGCATCCGCAGCCAGACCGGGGTGAACAGGCTCGCGTAGAACTGGAAGAGCGAGCGGCGCGCGGTGTCGGTCAGCCGGCTGACCGCCCAGACGCACCAGGCCACCTTGCCGTGCGCCGGGTGGAAGCCGGGCCGGATCGGCCGGCTGAACAACCGGACCAGCAGCGCCACCAGTCCGGCGTAGCAGGCGACCGTCATCACGGTCATCAGCGCGCTGGCGGGCAGGAGCTGGATCAACGCGCCGCCGAGCGTGCGGTCGCCGTCGATCATCGAGTAGAGCAGGACGAGCGCGGGGACGGCGGCGACCACCGGGATCAGGCCGAGGCCGAGCAGCCCCAGCCCGTACGCCAGGTCCGTTTTCGCGGCTCTGCCCGGAGTTCCGTGAAGATCATGGCCGGGTGAGGATGCGGATCCGGAGAAGTCGGAACGAGGCCCGGCCGTACATGGCGCGTTTGAGCGTTTTGACCCGATTTATGTTGCCCTCGACCTTGCCTGAGCTCCATTCGAGGGTGAGGCCGGCGGTCACGGCGTCGAGGTCCTGGCGGAGGAAGCCGGCGAACGAGCGGACCGGTGCGGGGGCGTCCTGATCGGCCTGGCGGATCCACTCCAGCAGCATGCCGCCGCGCCGGTTGACCAGCAGGTCGCGGAAGTATCTGGCCAGGTCACAGGCCCGGGCGATGTCCGGGCAGGCGATCCTGACGTCCAGCAGTTTCTCCACCTCCTGGTCCGTGAGCGTCTCGCGCGGGCGCATGATCCACGAGGTGATGCGACGCGGGCTGGGGATGTCGGCGCGGACCGGCTCGGCCGTTCCCTCGCGGAGCTTGGCCAGGTGGCGGCGCACGACCTGGATGCTGCCGGTGTAGCCGCGCTCCCGGATCTCGTGGAACAGCCGGGTGCCGCTGGTGCATCCGGCGGTGAACCGGCTGTTCAGGTAAGGCTTGAACGGCTCCAGGAGTTTGGCCTTGTGGATGCCGAAGTCCTTTGCGGAGGCGAGGAGTTCGTCCAGCGGTGTGGTCTTGAAGTGGCGCACGGTCTTGCGGTCCAGGCCGAGGTGGCGGGCGATGGCGCTGATCGTCCACTTCTGGTCCAGCAGCCGGTGGACGTCCGCGTAGCGGTCACGGGTGCGCTCAACGAGAGGCGTGCGGGGCAGTTCTGACACTGGCAGGTCGATCACCGGGGGTTCGGGTGGCGGTTCCTCCTGTTCGGCGTGTTTGCGCAGGCAGGAGCGGTGTTGGTGGCAGGTCTTCTCGATGTCGGCTGCGAGGTTCTGGAGCAGGTGCCACCTGTCTGCGACCTCGATCGTGTCGGGGGCGGCTTCCTTGATCGCCCGGGAGTAGGCGGTGGCGCGGTCACGGCAGATGATCTCAGCGCCGGGGCGTAGTACCGGTGTTCTCCATCGCCTTCTCCAGCAGTTTGATGAACGACTTCATGGTGCCGTGGCCTCTATCTCTCAGCTGCGCAGTGCTGCTGCGCACTATCCCTGCTGTCAGATCTCCGCGGCCGAGTGCGCGCTGCGGTGGTCGTGGCGAACGATAGCAACGGTCAATCGTATTCGGCGGGACCCCGGAAAGGCTCAGTGGCCCACGCTCTCTGATGCGCAGTAATGCTGCGCAGACATCTGGGTGCAGCATGGCTGCTCATGAGGCAGGCGGAACGGGTCGCGATAAGTCCGGTGGGGGCGGCAAGGGGGGTGAATGTGATGCAAGTCACACGTAACGCGGTCGCCGCCCCAGGTGTCGACCTCGCCCCAACCGATCCCTGGCGAGGGTTCCGGCGACCTGGGCGTGAGGACAAAGCACAGCGGTCGGCAGTTGCCGTCCGCGGCGAAATGGATCTCCGTCGTCAGCCCGCCGCGGGCGCGCCCGAGGGTGTGGTGGCCGGGTCCCCTTTCGGCCGGCCCGGTCACGTGCTGGTTGGCGCACGATGGTGGGGTCCACCGCCACGACCCTGTGCAACTCGCCCTCGGTATTCGCTTGGGCAAGCAGATCGGTGAAGGCTGCGCCCCAGGTCCCGTCGATCACCCAGTTGCGCAGCCGGGTGTAGACGCCCTCCCGCAACCGTACTCGGCGGGCGGGCACGCCCACTGCGAACCGGTCTGGAACACGCGATCGGATCGATCACCTCCCGGTGATCCCGCCACCGCCCGCCCCGCCTCGGCATTCGGTCCGGCAATAGAGGCTCATCCGCCCCACTGCGCGTCAGTCAACGGCAGGACCAGACCAACGATCCGGTGATCGGAAGGAAGCGGCCTGGATCACCGGACACCGGTATTCGCCGTGTGTCAGCCCTCTGGGCACTGGGATGATGTGCAGATGAGTCACGATGACAGGGTCCGGCACCTGGGCCCCGAGGTTCGCGAACGCGCGCTATCCGACGTTCGGACCCGTGCTGATCGGGATACGTGTCCAGGGATTTCGTGGCGTGTCGGACCTGAACCTGCAGTTCAAGTCGCCCGTCACAGCGATCTCCGGCCTCAACGGAACCGGAAAGAGCACGGTTGCGCAGCTCGCCGCCGCTGGTTTCCGTCAGCCTCCCGATCACGACTGGTACCGCTACTACGTAAACCACTTCTTCCCGGTCTCGGTCGCCGACCCGGAGCCGTTCACCCCTGGCGCACAGGTCCAATACCTCTATGCCGCGGACAGCGGCTTTCAGACTGTCACGGTAAGTCGGTCGGCGAAGTCGTGGTCAGGGCAGCACCGGCAGCCCGAACGTGCCACCTACTACCGAGGCTTCGCCCAGTTCATCCCGAAGGTGGAGCGGAGAGACCTGTCCATCTACGGGGCGGCCAGCCTGGAGCTGGGGGAGGCGAATCCGCTAGACCCGACCGCGGCGCAGCACGTCGGGCGGATCCTGGCGGTCCCGTATGACCACCTGGGCTTCACTGAGGTCCTGACCACCAATAAAGCCGCAACGCTCGCCATGGCTGGACGCGGAGGCCGACGTTACTCCGAGAATCACATGGGGACGGGGGAAGGTCGGGTCCTGTACATGGTGAACACGCTGGAGACGGCCCCACCCAAGAGCCTCGTGATCTTCGAGGAGCCTGAGACCTCGCTGCACGGTGATGCTCAGGTCCGCCTCGCTCAGTACTTCGTCGAAGTCGCGCTTCGACGGGGGCACCAGATCATCATCACCACGCACAGCTCCGCGATCCTTGGGCAGCTCGGCCGTGACTCGGTTGTCTACCTGCGGCGCACACCACTGGGGGGTGGTGTGACCGCCACCCATGGGCTGAGCACATATCAGACCGACTCACACCTCCAGCGGGAGGGGAGGACGCCTGGTGGCATCACGGTATGCGTCGAGGACGAGTTCGCACGCTGCCTCGCCAGCGAGATCTTCCGGACGGCGGACCCTGATCTCTTGTCGGGATGCTCGTTCCTCACGATCGGAGGAGGCCAGGAGATCCCTGCCGCAGTGAAGTTGTTGCGCGGCGCGAAGGTGCGCGCTGTTGGGCTGAGCGACGGGGACATGCCGCACAACGGGACCGGAGGAGTGCGTACCCTGCCTGGAACGGAGCCGCCGGAGAAGGAGGTCTTCGCCCATCCTGCGGTCAAGGACTACTTCGCCGCAGCGCCGTTCGAGATTGATCTTGACGAGGTCCTGGCCGGTGTTTCCGACCACCACGACTACGCCAGGACAGTGGCGGCTCGTCTCATGATGGATGAGCCTACGGTGGTGGGTGTGGCCTGCCGGACGTACGCGGCCGCCCACCAGGCAGGCGCCTTCAACGATGTTGTTGGCTTCGTCCGCTCAGAGGTCGGCGACCGACGGTAGGGGCCATGCGCCTCACGCGTTCTCCGCACGGACCCGTGGCCGACGCGGACGGTAGCGTCCCCGGGCGCCGGCGGGACCCGTTGAGACACTCCTGCCGGCGTGAGGAGTCAGAAGCGATTTCCAAGCCGAGGGATACGGCTGCTGCTCGAACTTCCGCGCGCATCAGTCTCGTTCGGGTGATCGCTTCGCAGCTGGCGCATAGGAGAAGGGCCTCCTGCACAGTTCGGTGATGTCGAGTCAACGAACCATCAGGAGGCCCTGGTGTCCCACTGTGGCGTGCTTGCTCCGTCCGCGTCCAGCTCCGGCATGTCGTGCGATTGCCTCGCACACCGGCTCGGGACTGCCGCTGACCAGCCGGACCGGACCCGCCGCTACGGCTCCGACCTGACCGACGCGGAGTGGGCGATCGTGCGGCCACTGCTGCCCGTCCCGGCCTTGTAGGCGCCAAGAACCACGTCCGTGCTGGTTACGCTGCATGTTGGTATTCGTGCAGGATGCCGCCGAGGCGGTCGCGTCGGCGGACGTAGAGGTGGGTGAGCCGGTCGGGTTCGGTGATGGGTTCGGCCAGTTGGCGGAGGGGCGCGGCGCCGGCGAGGCTGCGGTGGGGCCGGTGCGTGTTGTGGAACTGCTCGTACTCGCGTAGCGCGTGGAGTGGGTGGGCCTGGTTCCAGATGAGGGTGCGGTCGAGGAGCTCGGTTCGGCAGGATCGCACCCAGCGCTCCATGATGGCGTTCATGCGCGGCATCCGGACGCCGTGGCCGCTGACCGTCCGCGGTGCGGTCCTTGAAGTTGTGAGGGGCGATGTGAAAGACGAACGGCGGCATGTCAGCATCCCGTAGTGCTCGAAGTTGCCCCAGGGGCTGGTCGTGGATGGGTAGGGGATGTGATCACACGCTGAGGGTAAGGGCCCGGCATCCGAAAGCCAACGCGCACCCAGAGATGTCGACTCCGCTGAGAGGTCGGCAGATGCCGGCGTGGTCACTCGACCGAGGCAGGTGTTCTCGCCCTGAGCGACAGTCCGCCCGGCCGACGCTGGCAAGGCCGGTCCTCGGCAGCCCGGACGGGCTCAGTGCGGGTGCCGCCAGCACGCGTCCCAGCCAGGTGCCGGAAGGACGCGTCTACCACGCAGACCCGGCCGGTGTTGTTGCTCATGTCTCGATCGACATCTGGCGCAAGTCCTCATTGAGGCAGGGAAGTTCCTGTATCAGGGCGGTTCCGGCTGTGAGAGATGCGTGTGCCGTTACGGACAGACCAGCCTGTGCTGCCGCGCGTGCTGTGTGGAAGTGCTCCGCTGCGATTCGTTGGCCAACGCCCAGTGCGCGCCACCCGAGGGTCTCCGGTTCCGGCAGATCGAGGTCGAGGTCGAGCATCAGCTGGTTCGTGGCCGGCGGTGGGGGAGGGCCATTGAGGATGCTGACGGCCAGTTGCAGGGAGCGCCAGGCTGCTTCGACGTTGCCTGCGCGTCGTTGCAGCGAGGCGAGATCGGCCAGGGCTGAACCTCGGTGCAGCGGGTCGTCCTGGAGGGATGCGTACAGGTGCCGGGCTCGGGCTGCTTGGGTGAAGTCCCCGAGCTGCGCGAGCTCGCCGGCGACGCGTGCCAGCAGGGGGGCGTCGCGTGGGCCGGCGTCGTCGAGCAGGCGGATCAGCGTGCAGCGGGTCAGTTCGGTGCGGCCTTGGCGACGGGCCAGTTCGGCCCAGGTGAGTTCGTGCTCGTCGGCCGGATCATCGCCGTAGTTGGACGCGTCGAAGTCGGCAGCCCAGTCGGCCAGCCTCTGCGCGGTCGGCGGGAAGCTGCCCAGGACGTAGTGGACATCGGGGTTCGTCTCGCGCAGAGCCGTGAGCAGCTCGTGATCCTCGGGTTGGCCGTGTCGGCCTACCAGGACGGCGGCTAGACGTAGTTCCTCCGTGGCGCCGTACCTCGCCTCGTGCTGGAGCAGGACGCGCAGCAGCGGCAGATCCGTCTCCTGCCGGTCGTACTGGGCCGCGCGCAGCACCGTCGCTCGCCGGGCCGGGTCCGAGGCGACCTCGAACCAGCAGTCGTGGCTCGTGCGGAGCAGGGCGAGGTCTGCTAGCCCGGGGGCCAGAACAGTGTGCCAGAGCGGTGGGTGGGGCATCCGGTCCAGCAGGGTGTAGGCGCAGCCCTCGTCAGCGTTGAGGAGCAGGAAGTCGGGCTCGGTGCGCAGTAGGGCCTCGTGGAGGCGGCGGATCAGTGCCGGCTGCGGGACGTGACGCAGTCCGAGTCCGGCCAGCAGGGTGTTTCGATCGGCGTCCAACGCCGGGGCGTAGGAGGCGCGGAGGTCGTCCTCGGCTCGGGCGACTGCGGCCGTCAGCATGGCGTCGTCGGCGTGAGGGTCGAGGATGGTGTAGTCCCGCCAGCCCGGCAGACCGATCAGCACCTCCAATGCCTCGTCCACACTGTCGGCTACCAGCCCAGCCTCGCCCTCGGAACTGGCGTACAGCACACTCTCGTCCGTGCATACGAAATACGTCCCACCCGTGTCGTCACCCGCGACTGCTTCGAGCGGCGCACCGGACGCCAGATGTACCGCTTCGCCGTGCTCGGCCCGGTCCACGTCGAAGTCGAAAGGGAACGTCGCAAGCCTAGCCAGGTCGGACCGGGTGCGGAGAAGGCGAACGGCACGATCGGAGCGTGTCATGGCGGGACGGTAGCAGGCGGCCCTGCCGCACCCGGGGCTCCCTTCGAGCCACGCGTCGCCAACTGCGGGCCGGCCCGTGCCTTCCGCGCCTTTGCGATCCGCGCATGGTCGGACGAAGGGGCGGGACGCCACGACGAAGTCGGTCTCCAGTGGGACGGGGCAGGTGGCTTCATCGACGAGGGGACCGCGATCGGCGCAAGCCTCGAGAGCGACGCGGAGAGGGCAGGGGGCCGAAATCAACGTGGGACGGCCCGTACCCTTCTGAGTGGCTGCTGCTGGCCCTGCGCGAAGAGAGCGAACCGTCGCTGCGTACCCTGCCGCTACGCGTGGCGGCGCTCCTGCGTGACGTGGACGCCCCGCCCCATTCGAAGGTGACCGCACTCTCGCGATCGTCCTGAGCGAGGCTCTCAACTTGGCCGAGACCACCGAGATCACGGACCCGACAATCACCGGTCAACTGAGGCGCCGGAGCGGATGACAGCGCCGGGCCTTTGTCAGGTGCGTGACGCACACGCATGATGGCGCGGGGATCGGTTTACGGCTCGGTTCGGACGCGCTCGGGGTCGAGTCGAAGCTCCTGGTAGGTCCAGCAGTCGGCGGCCAGCGTGGCGACCTCCGCGTCGCATGAGCAGATGCGGTTGCTGCCGTTCATGCCGTCCGGTCCGCAGCAGCCGACGGGGCGGCGTGGGTTGGGGTGGGGGAGCAGGCCGGTGGTGTCTTCGGGGTGGAGTACGAACGCGTCGCGAGGGCCGCCGGGGACGCGGATGTTCGCAGGTGCGTCGGGGGCGGGGGCGCTTGGGCCGACGTACGGGGCACCGAAGGGTTCGGGATCGATGGCGTAGGCGCCACGGGCCATGGTGAGACCCGGCTGGTCGCCCTCGTCCTGGCCCGCATAGCGCTGCTCGGGTAGTTCGTCGAGACGCCGCAGCGGCCCGGCCAGGCCGTTGAGCGCGGGCTCACACGCGGACTTCGTAGCGTGCACCCGGCCGAGGCCAGCTGGGGTCGATGAAGTCGGGGCGGTCGATCCGGTGGAAGCAGCGCACCAGGAACTCGGTGAACGTCCCGGCGGTCTCGAACCACTCGCCCTCGTCGCTGCTGATGATGATCCGCCACTCGGTGGGATCGTCCTCGACGGTGCGGAAGAAGTACCGGCTGCCGTGCTCGTCGCTTCCCCATAGCAGTAGAATGCCTGATCGGGCGTCGGACTCGTCCACCTCCCAGCAGCCGTCGGCGATCTCGCCGTACCAGGTCGGACGCTCAGGTGGGGGTCCCCAGCAGCCAGCTCGGCCGGCGTGGTGTCCATCGGCCGGTCGATCGTCAGATAGCCGTCCACCGAGCCGGGGCCGTACAGGTCGAGGAACGCCTTGAAGTCGGCCGGCAGCCGGAAGCCGAGGTACCGCTCGCTGGCCTCCCAGATCGCGGGCCTGGCCCAGCCCCAGCACGGGGGTTCCCCGAGCTGCACGCGGAGCTGTTTCAGCGCGGTTTGGCCCTCCGGGTGGGGGCGGGCGCTTGCCGCGGTCAGCACTGCCACAGGAACACGGCTTGTGCGCAGGGCTCGCACGCGAAGGCGTAGGCCTCGCCGCGACCGCCGAAGTTCATCGCTGTGGCGTGGTCCCGTCCTTCCTCGAGTTGGACGACGAGCCTCATTTGCCGCGCGCAGGTCGGGCAGGCAGGGGTCTCGTCGTTCTGCAGCCAGGCGGGCTGCCCGCCGAGTTGGCCGAGGACGTCCCCCATCGGTCCGTCGCAGGTGGCGCACTGCGGCCAGGTAGTCCCGGCCGGGGCCAGCGGCACGCCGCCGGTGCGGGTGGTCGGCGCGTCGGGCTCCGTGGTTCCCGCGTACGTCATCAAGGTCGTTGTCACAGGTGGCGACTGTACGACAGGCCGCTGACACCGTCTCGGCGTCCCGTCATGACAGCGGCAGATGCTGCACGCCGGGGTCAGCGCCACCGGGACAAGCCGGATCGCGGTGACGCACCTCCACGGCGACCACTGCCTCGGCTTCGCCCGGGTGGCTGCACGCTGCCGGCGTACCCTACCGCTGCGCACCCGGATTCCTTCCGGGTCCGGCCGGTGCTGTCGGGGCACCCCGATACATTGCATCCCCATGACGCTGCTGCCCGTTCGACCGATCGCCACGACCAAGCCGCTGACACGGGAAACGGAACCGTCCCCACTCGCAGGCTCGGCGGTAACGGCCAAACACAGCCCAGTGTCGTGGGCGGCGGAAGGGACGCTGTTCGCGGTGGACTTCTCGGCTGCCACTGACGAGCCCGTCGCGCCCCGTGTGGCGTTCCGGCTGGGAGATCGGCCACGTGACGCCTATGGCGCTGCTCTTGCACCCGACTCCGGATGCGTCGTCGTTGCCACCCAGCACGAGGCCCTGTGCGTGGACGCCGACGGCACGGTGCGCTGGCGGATCCCCTTCACGCAGCCGGCCCACTCCTCGATCGGGCTCGCAAACTGCGCCTTCTCACGCGACGGCGCGCACGTGTGGATCTTTCGACCCGACGCCATGCTGGGTCGGGGAGACGGCGGGGACCGCTGGCTGGTCGTCGCCGCCGCCGACGGACGGATGCTCGCCGAGCACGCCCTGCCCACGGTCGGCCAGGGCGCCCACCAGGTGGCCCACCCCGACGGCATCCACATGCTCCTGGACGTCGGCGAGGGCCAGGACGGCGTCTTCCTCTTCCATGGCCGTCTGGACGGGGATGCGATCAGCGTCCGCGCCTACCCGTGGGACGACCGCTGCCTGATCGATGTCTCCCCCGACGGCCGGGAGTTCATGACCGTCGGACACGGAGAGGAAGACGCCGTCTTTCACGCCTTCCCGGACGGAACCGAGCTGTGCCGTTTCGCCGTCGACCGCTTCCTCACCCCCGCAGGACCCGGCGAGGACGGGAACACCGATGACGACGAGGGCGAAGAGCCCCACATCGCGTGGAGCGGTGGTTACCTCGATGCCTCCACTGCGGTGGTCACCGTCGCTGGTGAGACCGAGGACGACGAGTGGACCATCCCGTACGTCGTCGACCTCTCCAGCGGAGCGATCCGAGGCCGTCTTGCCGCCGAGCCCCGGCTGCGCGGCGACGGCACCTGGACCACCGTCGACGACCAAGGGCAGCTGACACTCTGGGAGCTCGGCTGATCGACTCGCAACACGCGCCCGACACCACTCGAGGTCGCATACGCAATCGCACGCGAAAACGTCGTTCCTCCACGCCCGGCGTCAGGAAGCCGAACAGCTGAAACGGCCCACTCATCAGTCAAACCGTCCGGCTCCGCGGGCCCAAATGGCCGCGGAGCCGGACGGTTCACGCGTCATCCACCACCGCACCGGGCTGACGTGAAAATTCTTGAAACTCGTGGCGCCGCAGCCGCCCGAAACAGTGGCGCAGACAGCCCTCAGAGGGCCGCGGCGGGACTGCGGCGGCAGTGCGCACCCCTCCCGGCAGGGCGCTCCCTATTGGCCCTCAGAAGCCCGTCCGCGACCCCGTCAAACCGGCTATGACCTGGTGTTTTCTCGGAAATCCCCTAGGCTGGGGAGCTCTGTCGCACACCCTCGGAGGGGCATCATGAGCGAGGAATCCACGGCGTACGACGCCAGCACGATCGTGGTTCTGGAGGGCCTGGAGGCCGTTCGCAAGCGGCCCGGGATGTACATCGGATCGGTCGGTGAACGCGGCCTTCATCACCTGGTGTTCGAGGTCACCGAGCGGGCGCTGGACGAGATCCTCGGCGGCACCGCCAGCCGTGTCGAGATCACCCTCACCGCCGACGGTGGCATCCGCGTCGCCGACGACGGCATGGGCCTCCCGGTCGAGCACGCCGGCCACAGCGAAGGCCCTGCGCTGGAGACCCGGTTGGCCGTGCTCTGCTGCGGGGCACAGCCGGCCAACCGGCACTCGCTGTTCGGCGGCCACTTCGGCGTGGGACTGGCCGTCGTCAACGCACTGTCGGGCCGCCTGACGGCCGAGGTACGGCGCGACGGCGCCCGCTGGGTGCTGGAGTACGAGCGAGGCGTAGCTGTCGCGACGCCCACCCGCACTGGACCGGCCGACGGCAGCGGGACCGCGATCACCTTCCGGCCCGATGTTGAGATCTTCGAGACACTGGAGTTCTCGTTCGACGCGCTGGCCGAGCGCTTCAGGGAACTGGCCATCCTGAACCGGGACTTGGACATCACCCTGACCGATGACCGCGACCCCGCGGCGCCCCGGGCCGTCCGCTTCCGCTTCCCCGGCGGACCGAGGGACCACATCGCGGAGCAGAGCGCCCCCCTCCACCCGGACGTGATCGGCCTTGAGCGCGAGTACACCGACATGGAGGGAACCATCGAGGTGGCTTTCCGTTGGTGCGACTCCCGCGAGGAACGGGTCGCAAGCTACGCCAACAGCCGGCCGACCACCGGCGGCGGCACGCACGAGCTCGGCTTCCGCGACGGCCTGGCGGCCGCGGTCAACGCCTACGCCCGCGAGCAACAGCTGCTCACCCTGTCCGACCCCGACTTCACCCCCGCCCAGCTCGGCGCGGGCCTGACGGCGGTCGTGTCGGTGAAGCTCGATCGCCCCGAGTTCGAGGGGGCCACCCGCGACCGACTGGGCAACGGGCCCGTCCGCGCCTGCGTCGCCGAGGCCGTCCGAGAGCACCTGGCCGTCTGGCTCCGCGCCACCCCGGCGCAGGCGACCGCCGTCCTCGCTCGGATCTCGATGACTACCCGCCACTGACAGCAGCACACCGAAGACACCGAAGCCCAGGACGGGGCTGGTCCCGGCCTGGGCTTTTCGGTGGGCGCAGACGATTCCAACGGCCCCACCAGCCACAGGGCACGGCAGATCTCAACCACGGCCTCAAACCGACGTCGATAGATCCCTCACCGGCGAGCGGCGAAAGTAATAGAGATAGGTAGGTTCACGAATACCGTGATTAGCTCGGCTGCGGGATGGACGCCGTACCGCTGCCACCGAATTTCATAACAGTGTCGCCTTCTTGCCTTCCGCGACCGGGCGGAAATGCTCGGACGCGAGTCGGCGCCGCAAAGCTTTGGCACGGCGAAGACACAGCCTGAGACACGGAGTGAGCCCTACAATGGAGCTGTGAGGCAAGTCACTCTCCAGGCGTTGGTCGGTCGTCACCTCTCACGCGCCTCTCACGGACTGGGCGTCATGAGGTGTCATTAGGCGTCATGCGTCGCGGACGAGGTAGGCCATGAACTGCGGGATTCGGACTGACGAGCACCAGTCGGACGCCCTTTCGACCGCTGGGGGTCAAGAGGGTTGGCGTTCTACCTGTGTCGTCTCAGCCAGCGTTTCCGTAGGCATTGTTGGGTTCGCGAGTGCGGTCCTTCTGGTCGTTCTGCCACGTTGGTTGCGTTGCGCCTGGGTATCGCCGCTGGACTGTGATTGCCGTAGCACAGGCTCTCGGTGCGGCCAAACTGGCGTTGGCTGAGAACTTGGGCGCTGTGCTCGGCTATCGCAGAGGAGAGCCCTGTGGCTCAGCAGTTCATGACCGTCAAGGAGACGGCGGAGTATTTGAACATGTCCGTTCCGTGGGTGTATCGCGAGGTGACGCGTGCGGGCCTTGTTCCGTACCGGTTCGGGCGCGGGAGGAATTCGAAGCTTCAGTTCAAGGTGTCCGAGGTTCAGGCGTGGGCGAAGCAGCAGCAGGTGTCCGGCATCTGAGCCTGTTGCCCGCGGAATACGGGGAGGCCCTGTCCTGAGGGACGGGGCCTCCCCGTGTTCAGGCGGCCAGGTCGAGGCCGAGGATCTGGGCGGCGTGGGCGATGGAGCCTGGCATGAGGTGTCGGTAGATCTTGAACGTGATGTCGATGCTCTTGTGGCCCATCCACTCGGCGACGTCGGTGATGGGGATGTTGTGGCTGAGGCAGTTCGAGGCGAAGAAGTGGCGGAGGCCGTAGAGCACCATGCCTTCGGGGATGTCGACGTCGTCGGACTGTTTGACGACGCGCTGCCACTGGTTCTGCAGGAGGTGGTACGGGTAGGGCTTGCCGAGGTCCCGGGGATGGCGGAGGAGGTAGCCGTCGACGGTTCCGTACTTGTCGGCGTACCACTCGATGCTGAGCCTGGTGCGGGAGGGCAGCGGGACGTCGCGGTAGTCACCCTCCTTTCGGTGTTTGAGCGGCGCGTAGTCCTTGGTGGTCATGTTGACCTGCTCCGTGACGCGGTAGACGTCGTCGGCGACGATGTTGTTGATGTTGACGGCGAGCGCCTCGCCATTGCGTAGGCCGGAACCACTCATGAGGTCGGAGACGACGAGGAAGGCGTCGTCGCCGGCGGTGCGTATCTCCTGCACCTGGGTGGGGGAGGGGACGACGGCGCGGTTGGGGTCGTACTGGGGCGGCT
>NZ_JBIUUS010000055.1:0-39525 GCF_044742585.1 Kitasatospora sp. NPDC087861 | reverse complement strand
ACCTGCCACGGTCGAGTACATCACCGCCACGAACGGCCTACGCCTGGCTCCCGTTCACGCCGAAGCAGTGGCTCTCATATGACCCGATGAATTCATCACGGTGCTGCCAGTGGCCGTAAGCGGCACGCTGGACTACGCGGTGGCGGCCCGGCGGGCGGTGGGCTCGGCTGCCGCAAGGGGCTGCGCGGTGCCGTCCGGGCCGGGCAGCTGCAGGCGTAGGGAGCGGGTTCGGGTGCCGATAGTGCAGTGCGCGGTGACGGTACGGCTGGCGATCGCGCCCCAGCCGTCCCCGAGCCCGGTGATCGCCGGGTCGCTGGTGGTCAGGCGCAGGGCGGCGCCATGCCAGGGGGAGGCGACGAGCAGGGTCGTGCCGTGCTCGCGCAGGCGGGCGTGGAGTCGCTGGATCTGGCGGGGTGTAGCGGGAGTGGTCGGCTGGAGCAGGACGACACCGAATGCACCCTCGCGGGCGAGCAGAGAGACCACCTCGGCCCAGTGCGGGCCCGGGTCGTCCGCGACTGCCAACCGGTCGAGCGGCTGGCCGAGCCCTTCGAAGGCCGCGATACCGAGGTCGCCGAGTCCAACGAGCGCGGTGCGCAAGGTGGGATCGTCCTGCACGGCGCCAGCCGCGAGCGCCATCAGTAGATAGCGGTCGCCGATCACCTCGACGGCGGCGCCGCGGGGGAGCCGGTCGGGCAACAGCGGGGCGAGCGCGGGTAGGACGGGTCGGGTCGTGGCCTCCAAGCGGCGCCGCCGGGCCTCCAGGCTGGTGGATTCCAGCAACTCGGCGAGCCGGTCGCTTTGGTCGCTGCCACCGGCGACGATCTTGAGCGGGGTGGCGTTCACCGGGCGCCCTCGTCGTCGGGCAGGGCGGCGCGCAGCTCGGCGGGGCGGAGGGTTCCGGGGGTCCGGATGATCCATTCGCGGGTCTCGGGAGGGCCCCAGATGACGCGTGCGGCCCAGCGGCCGTTCTCGAGCGGGCGCCAGGCGGTGACGATGGCGGCAATCCAAGTGCCACCAACCCGGATGACGGCCGGGGACCAGGCGGCCCTCTCACGTCCTGCGGCCTGTTCGACTTCGTCCGCGGGGGCCCGGCGGGCGTCGCGCCAGCTACCGGCGGTGCCAGGCGGTGTGGGGCGGTGGGGCAGATACGTGGACATAGAACAAATGTTCGACCAAGTGCGTGCACCTGGCCAAACCTCAGATGATCAAGGCTCTACAACTGGGGTTGGACGCCTTCCCCGGGCCTGCCATCGCACGGTGGGACCGGGCGTTCAGGGAGCGTCGATGATGACCGCCCGGATGAGTCGTACCGTTCGCTGAGGGTCGAGCCGCCCGTCGCCCGTGCCGATCGCGTAGGCGACGGAGATGAGGAGTTGGGCCAGAGCAGGGCCCCGGAGCTCCATAGGGGCCTGCTGCCAGGAATCATGGGCCGCAGCAGCGCCGTCGGCGCGATGGACACTCTGGAGCAACAGCACAAGGGACGTAATGGGGTCCGCCGTCCGCGCGACCTGCCGCAGGTGTTCGACGCCCTGGTGCTCCGCCAGCCCGTAGACCGGCCGGGTCGCCAGAAGACCGAGAAGAAGTGCAGCCGCCTCCCAGAACGCATCGTCGCCGCGGTCCGCGAGCTCTTCGAGCAGGACCCGTACGATCGCAGGGCTGCCGGTGCGCACGGTGGCGTCAAGGGCGTCATCGACTAGGTCTTCCACGGCTGGGCGCCGGGGGCGCAGACCGGCCATGCCGGGGATGGCCTCGTCGGGACTGGGGTGGTCACCAGGGTGCATCAGCCGACCGTATACGCCAGCGAGCACCAGGGCGCAGCTGGCGGGATCAGCCGCGCCTGCACCGTAGGTGGGGTTACCCAAGCGCCCCGTTTGGGTAACCCCACCCACGCTCGGCCCCGGTCAGCGGTCGCGGCGGCGCTGAGCGCGAAGCCCAACGTCGTACAGCATCGAGCCGGGGGCAAGGACGACGAGCGGCCAGACGAGCGGGGACGTTGCCGGGACGGTGCCGTGGAGCAGGGCCGCGCCGACGCCGCCGGTGCCGAGCGTCGCGGTGCAGGCCGGGACGGCCCCGGAGTCCTACCTCTGACCCAGCCGCAAGGTAGCGCACTGCTTGCCGGTGCTGCGCGAGCAGGGGTGGCAGCGGCGGATTCGCGAGGCCGACCCGCAGTGGGCCGCCGTGGTGGAGCAGGTCACCAAGCGAACTCCCCGCCGCCGAAGGGGCTGACGATCGGCCGACAGCTCGGTCTACCTTCCGCCGGAGTCCAGCGGCCCCACCTCCCGCGAGCTGGCCGGTCCGGCCCCGCATCCGCTGACGGCACTCGGGACCCCGCCCCGGACCTGTGAAAAATAGTGACTTCCGGACCTGCTCCCTGCAAGCATCGCTTCACCGGACTGACCTGGGCGAATGCAAGAACCGTGCCTCGTCGAATCCGAGAATGCTGCATATAAGGACGGTGATTGCGGGTGAGGCACACCCGTCATTGCCGTTCGGGCGGCTTCCAGGCCCGCAGAATGGCCGTTGCCTTCTGGTAATGTCTACGACGGCGATCAGCAATGCTGATCGCTCCGTGATCCCTCCTGTCCACAGAAGGAGGTGATTCGAGTTGGAACCCACCGGTGGCAGGCCGCCCAAGCGGCGGCGCAAGCCGGTGTGGACCCTGATGCGTAGGGGGACCATCGCCCTCGGCTTCATCGCCGCGGTCGCCCAGGCCACCTACTGGCTGCTCCAGCTGCACCACGCGCTGTAGCCGCCAGAACGCGATGAGCCCGACCGCGGCAACGGTCAGGCTCAAGGCAGGGTCACACTCGGTGATCCGGGCCCTCCGCGTCTGACCTCACGAGACGGCGCGGGGGGCCTTCACTATGCCCGGACTTCGTGACTTTGCGTTTCCGTCGTCCTGGGTTTGAAGAAGCTCGGACCAACGTCCAGTCCGTTGCTTGATGCCGAGAAGCATACACCAGCCACTATTAAGTGTCATGTTTCCAGTACGTCTTTCGGACCAAGGAACATCGCCGAACCTTCTAATAACGGGCTTCCTTAGGTTCGAGTTCTCTTCAGAGAAGACTCGCAAGTTCCGTTACTCGAAGCGAATAGATTCAACAGAGAACCTACCCATCGGTTGCTGTTCATCGAACGAAGTGCATCATCCAGACGTATCACTGATGCGATGAAGCGCATCATCGACGTGTCTTCTCTCTTGCTTCCATCTCGGACAGACTCCCTCTTCCCTTGGACACACTTCCTCAGACACGCTTACTCGGTCCGTCCTCCCCGCATCCGCGGGGAGGAGGTGAACTGGTTCAGCTCCCTGTCAGTCGCTAGCTGACGGCCGTCAGCGCGGACACCGAGGACGGGCTGTCTCCCGCGCCGGCGGACCGCGGGTTCGGACACGCTCTCGGCTTGTCCGCCCGGCGCTCGCGGGTACAGCGGCGGCTTCAACGGGTACGGCCCCGCCTTCAACGGGTACAGCGGCGGCTTCAACGGGTACGGCCCCGCCTTCAACGGGTACAGCGGCGGCTTCAACGGGTACAGCGCACGGTTCGCCGTACGGCCGCACGGTTCAGGGCCGGTTCGCCGTACGGCCGCACGGTTCGCCGTACGGCCGTTCTCCGTACAGCGCACGGTTCGCCGTACGGCCGCACGGTTCAGGGCCGGTTCGCCGTACGGCCGCACGGTTCAGAGCTGGTCCGCCAGGTACGGGCAAGCGCTCATGGGGTGTACCCGGCCCCTCAGCAGGTACGGGCGAGCGTTCATGGGGTGTACCCGAGCGCTCAGCAGGTACGAACGAGCGCTCACCAAGCATGGACTTGTGTCCTGTGCCGGGCGGACTCCTGTCCGGGTGTCCAGACACGCGTCTTCCGGTCGTCCTCCCCGCGTCTGCGAGGGGGAGATGGACGGGCACTTGCCGTCAGCGGCTCGTTGACGGTCGTCAACGCGGACAGCGAGGGCCGGCTTGTGTCCCGCGTCGGCAGACACCCGGACACGTGTCCGGACAAAGGATCCGAATGTGTTGATCTGGCAGTGCTCGTTTCACTTCGGATGCTCGCGCATCCTGGTGCGGCCTCGGCGTATCTGTCCGCTTCCTGCCGTCTGACTGTCGTTCACCTCTCCTGTATGTCCGGGGGAAGTCCTCATTCGGCGCTGCGGTGAACCTGGCCCTCAACGACTGAGATGCATGAAATTGTTGACTCTTTCGGCCCAGGGCGATGGGCATCCTCAGCCGCACCAGTCGCCGAATCGAAACGTTGTCGCAGGGCTCGCGGCTCTTTCCGGACCTCGGACATCAGTGGTGAGCCCTCGTCCAATGAGCGTGGAGGCAGCTCATCGGGTTACCTGCACTGGGGCTTGTCAAGCGTTCAGTTACGCAGCGCATCCGTGAGGACGGACCGGACGCCCAGCCCAGAGGACGGCCGCTCAGCGGCGACACGGGGTTGCGGCTGGGGTCAGAGGTAGGGCTCCGGGGCCGGGATGCTCCGCAGGGCGATCCGCAGCACCACATCCCGGCGTCCGGCCGGACGCGCCGGATCGGCGTTGCGGGCGGTCACCGGCCGCTCCCCGTGGCCGGCGCAGCGGGGAGAGCGCGATCGGTGCTGCGGGTGGCCAGCCGCTTCACCTTCCGGGACCCGCTCGCCGACGAGCGCCGGTTGCGCGGCTCCTGCGGCCGCGTCGGGCTCGGCCCCGCGTGACGACGCCTGTGTGGGCGAGAGCTAGCGTCACCGCCCGCTCGGCCGGGAGAGGGCCGGACGCCCCGTCCGGTCACGCCGCCACGGCGTAGCCTGACGCGCCGCCGGTGAGCGCGTCCGGCAACGTAGAGTTAGCGGCCCCGGCGCCCGAACCCCCGAGCGGGCCCGGGTGCCGCCGCCTTGCTGGGGGCGAGGCGGGTGAGCGGGACGCCGCCCTCACCCGTAGCGTGAGGGGGATTCACCGGGCCCGCCCGGCGCAGCTGCCTCGCCGATGGCGGTAAGGATCTGCGGCAGGACCTCTTCCGGTGAGCCGGCGGCCACCCAGCGGTAGGTGGCGGTGCCGTCGCGGCGGTCGAGGAGGACGAAGCCGTCGATCATCCCTCCGGCCTGTGGCCGCCGGCGCTCTGCCATGATGACCTCGCCCGGGTCGTCCCCGGCCTGCCCTTGCAGGTCCGGGACGTCGTCGCCGAGGTGGGGACAGCCGGTGAACCGGTACAACCAGGTGTTCACGCGCCGCTCGTACGTGTATCCGCCGCCCCGCGGCGCCGGAACCTGTCCGGTGATTTCCAGGGCGGGGCGGTGAGTGAGATCGGCGCGGCGTACCCGCTTCCCCTCCTTCTCCGTACACCCGCACGGCATCCGCAGGTACTGCAGGCCGGCCATGGCCAGCTCCGTGTCACCCCGGCCGAGGAGGTCGTCGAGCTCGCCGAAGGCCAGAGCGCCCTGCACCTGTTCCGGACCATGTCCGGCCAGGGCGGCGCGGGCCATCAGCTGCCGGTGTGCCTCCTCGGCCGCCTCCTCATCCATCGACTGGGACCACCAATAGCGTCGGCCCCGGCACGACGGGCAGGGATCCGCCAGTTCATCGCCCCATTCCTCGGCGTTGCGGTTCCGGAACTCCTGGTACTCCTCGATGTCGTGCGGGTCGTCGGTGGCATGGTCGCCCGGGATGCATCGCGTCTCGTGCTCCGTGCGGCCACAGCCCCAGCAAGTGGTGCAGGCGGAGTCAATGAGCAGTCGGAGGCCGCCGTTGACCTCGTCCTCGTACTGGTCGCGGGACAGGCCGGTGCCGTGGCAGGCGGGGCAGGGATCGGCTCCGGCGAGGATGCGCGGGGGGAAGTCGACCACGAAGAAGAGGTCGTTGTCGCCGGGGCGGACGCCGCGCTCATACTCGGCTTTCACCTCGTTCAGCGCCGTCTGGTAGCTGTACGGCTCCCCGGTCAGCGCCTCCATGTCGGCCTTGCGCTGCCGCGCGGCCGCCTTCAGCTTCCGGTCCTTCTCGCCCATGGCCAGCCCTTCGCGCGCACCGGTCCCGTGACCCGGGCGCGCCGACATGCAGGGGGCGAACCACGGTGGACTTGAGGGCTGCAGATCGACCGCTGAGCAGGTTCGGGCTGTCGACGCCTGTCCGGTCACGGGCCGGACGGCTAGGCCGGGGCCTACTGCAGTCGGCCCACCGGTCACCATAGCGCACGGCCCGAGCCACCGACTGCCGATCCGCTCATCCGACACGCGCGATCGAGCCGAACGGGGGAGAGGCCCTCTGGACCGTTACGCCATTCGTGACGGATTGTCAGACGAGGGTGGGAACTTGCCGGTCGGGAGGTTCTGATGGCACTCAAGGCTCTTCACGCACGATGGGGCGTCGTCTTCGCCCACCTGCCTGACCTGGGCTGCGGCCGGTCCTGGGAGCAGGTGCACAGCGTCCAGCCGCGGGCGCCGCTGGCGTGTGACGAGTGCCGGCATCCGGTGCACCCCAAGGTGTCCCCGAGGGGTGTGCGGTTCTTCGCCCACGATCCCGGCGCTCCGGACTGCGAGATCGCGCGCGATGGCGAGTCGGAGGCGCACCACCTGCTCAAGCTGGAGCTGCTCAGCGCGGCCCGGGATGCCGGGGCGCACGCCGAGCTGGAGGTGCGGGCGCCGGACGGATCGTGGCGGGCCGATGTACTGGCCTGTGCTCCGGACGGCTCCTGGCGCGTCGCGCTGGAGGCGCAGCTCTCGCCGATCACCAACGACGAGATCCGGGCCCGGACCGAGCGGATGCGCGAGCACGGGGTGGCCGCGTGCTGGTTCAGCGACCGGCCGAAGCCGCCGTGGCTTGGCACGGTGCCCTCGGTACGGGTGGGCCGGCCTGAGGAGGGCGGTCCGCTGGGCATGGTCGAGGGGCTGGTCCGGTTCGGCCGCTGGTCCTGGGACGTGGTCGCGCCGCCGACGCTGGCGGACTTCCTGCGGTGGGTGTTCGCGGGACGGGTGGTAGCGCACGAGCGGCAAGTACGGCTCGAGTACGAGCTGCGGGAGCTAAAGGTGGTGTGGACGGCACCGGCGTACATCACAGCCGAGCGGGCGTACCTGGAGGAGCTGCAGCGAGAGCGGACGGCCCAGGCAGTCGAAGACGCCGCCCGGCAGCGCAAGCGGGAGGCGAGTCAGCGCCGGCTGGAAGCCCGTCGCGCCCAGGTGCGGGAGCTGAACGAGGTCAGCCGGGAACGCCAGCGGTTCCAGGCGATGAAGGCCGAGGATGCGGTGCGCGGCACTGCGGCGGCGGCCAGGGCCCGGGAGAAGGTCGTAGGCTGCCCGCAGGTGGCGCGGGCGATCGCCCACCTTGCGCAGGCGCACGGCGTCGCGGCGACGGTCGGGTGGAGCTTGGACGATCCGCGCTGGGCGGGCGGGGTACCGCTACTGGACCCGGAGGGCGTGCCGGTCGCAGTTCTCAACCCGAAGCGCGCGCTGACCCGCGGCCAGGCGTACCTGCTCCTGGCCGGGCTGCTGCTGTTGTTCGATGACGACTTCACGATGAAACGCTTCCAGCGGTGGGCGTACGGCTCACCCAAGCGACCGAAGGACCAGCGAACGGAGGCGGTCCTGGCGGATGCGGAGGAGAACCGGAGCACACGCGCAGCCTGCCGGGTGCCGCGCCACCGGACTGGCGGCCAGGAGCCGGAGCAGAAGCCGGCCTGCGGCTGTGAGCAGCCACAGCTGTTCCTGCGGATCGACGGCCGCGAGCAGTCGGCCGAGCCTGCCACCTCGTTCTCGCCCTCCTCCGCGCTCTTCCACGCGCACTGTCGGCGGTGCGGTGGCAGATACGACAGGCCCTGGAGGAGGGTTCTTACCTGATTGCCAAACCGGCACCGGCAGAGACGACACAATCAGCTCTCGACAGGTGACACTTCGTGTCTGCCGGTGGTGATCCGGCCGACCGAACCGGAGGAGCAACCCCTTGGGCGTCCTGGACTGGTTCCGCAGGGACAACGGCAAATACGAGCAGCACCTCAGGAACACCGCACGCAAAGCACGCCAGCAGCAGGACCTGGTGAACGCCGCCGGCGTCGGGCTGGCCAGGCTGCGCTGCCACAAGGACACCTGGGCCTACCTCGCCGACGCCGTGGCCGGGGAGCGGCACTCGCACGGTCCCGGTCGGGTGTTCCGCGCCCCGGCCGCCCAGGACATCAGCAACGAGGGCAACGGCATGATCGTCGTCCCCCTCTCGGGCAGCTCCCTGGCAGCCCTCCTGAGCTTCTGCCGAACGTCGCAGGGGGTCATCGGCAACTGGTCTCCCCTGGAGCAGGCCATCGGGCAGCGGACGGAGGCGGCGATCTGCGCGGCGCTGGAACGGGTCGAACCCGCAGACGGCGACCACTCCGACTCTGCGGTGATCGTCCTGGATGACCAGCCCGCCCCGGCGAAGACATCCGTGTAGGGGCCGGGGCGCCGACGGCCGACTCGGGGACCCACGCGAGCCGCCTCAGACCATGATCAAATCTGCCCTCTATTCCGGAAATTATAGAGGCTAAGGGTTACCTAATCACGAGTCACGGCCTGAGGGGCCGAACGGGTTTCCCAACTTGGGAAAGAGCGCGCCGCAACCCTCGCGCACCCCAATAGTGTCGAGTGGCTCGACATGTCGAGCCACTCGACACTATGGTGATGGCGTGTCAGAGAACGAACCCTCCGGGCGCCAGCGCGCCCTTCTCGACCTGGGCGGCTGGCCGGTACGCCGGGACCTCCTCACCGCCGAGCGTGCGGTCCTGATGGCCGCGGCCTGGCGTGCCGGCGCCCGCAACGTCGCCGAGCTGGCCCGCGTCGCGGATGTCAGCCGCGACGTGGTCTACGCCGACCTGCGCTCCCAGGGGATCGAGCCCACCGACGCCGAGCAGAAGAAGGAGCCCCCGATGCCGCGCACCGCCTCCCCGCTCACCGCCCGCGCCCGCCTGAGGCAGGAACTGGCCCGCGTCTTCGCCGACGACCGGGGCCTGGGCCTCCTGGTCGAGTTCAACGGCCGACCCGACATGACCAAGCAGGGCAAGGACCTCCAGTACGCCCGTGCGGGTGCCCTGATCGCGCTGCACGGCCGGGACCGGTCCGCCGCCGTCTTCGCCGAGTACGCGACGCAGCGGCAGCGGGCGGCCGACATGCCCCGGCTCACCAAGTGGGACGACCTGGTCCTCGGCAGCCGCCCGCTGCCGGCCTGGACCCGGGACGTCCACGGCTACCTGTGCGACGTGTGCGGCGAAAGCTTCCCCTCGCTCGTCCTGCTCGAGGAAAACGAGGACGTGGCGTGCAAGCGCTGCGCCCGCGACGTCGTCGGCGCCGAACCCGGCAACGCGGTGCGCCCGCTGTGGAGCCCCTGGTCGCGCCACCTCTTCCAGTACCCGGGCCACTGGGAGCGGGAGGAGCAGGCCAAGCCGGAGAGCGAGCTGGTGGAGCGCCTGCCGGACGGCGGCGAGCGCCGCTGGGCGATCGGCGAGGCCGGCGCCTTCACGCAGGAGACCTCGGGCCTCCCCGGCGTCGACGTGAGCGTCCAAAGGCTCGGCGGCCCCGACTACGACGACCCCGCTTTCTACATCGAAGGCCGCACCGAGCACGCGGGACGCGCGTACTCCTTCGCCGTGACGTTCACCTACGACGGTCAACCGCAGCCCTTCGAGGTCCGTCCCTACGGCTGGCGGTTCTCGTCCGGTGAGATCCAGGAGGTGGCGGCCACGCCGTCCTCCCCGGTCGAGTACACCGACGTTTACGAGATGCTGGACGCGATGCTGGTGGGGCTGTACGCCCCGGACGGAGAGGGGGAAGGCCGGTGACCGAACACGACGACAACACCTGGGACCTGATGCGGGAGATGCACGAGCTCACCGTGCTGGCTGCCGCGCTCCGGTCGAGCGACGCGGCTGGCACCACGACGCCGGAGCAGAAGCGCGACTACCTGCTGCGCCGGGCCGTCGTCGACCTGGAGCACCTCGATCGGCCCGAGCTCAGCGAGGACGACCCGGACGCGTACGCCGAGGCGGTCCGCTCCGCCTCCCGGCTGCGCGACCACGATGTCCGGTACGGCAGCCAGCGCGGGCCGGTGCCCGCCAGTGACTCGTGCTGGAGAGGGCCGGAGGGAGCGGTCCGCTATGTCCGGGAGGAACGGCGCCATGGGTGAGGGGCGGAAGGAGCGGCGCGCGATGGACGACGGGCGGCACGCTCCGGCCCGCGAGATCGACTACGTGGCGTCGGCGATCGTGGGCAAAGACGTGGAACGCCGGGTCTGCCAGTGCGGCGCCGTCACCGGCGACCTGCAGGGCCATCTCGCCCACGCCGATGCCGTCCTGCACGTCCCGGGCCCGGGGTGGCTGCCTGTCGGCGGCCGGGTCGCCCTGCTCCTGTCCGTCGGCCTCGGCCTGCTCGGCGCTCTTCTCGCCGTCGCGGAGACCCAGCTCGCCGGCACCGCGCGTACGGTGCTCCTGGCCCTCGCCGCACCCGCGGCCTTCGGTGTCACGATGGGGCTGGCCGTTGCGCTGCGCGGGTTCATCGTCCCGCTGCGGCCCGCCCGGCGGTAGGGACGTCGCGCGGGTCGGCTCTCGACACCGTCCACCGCGAAGGGGTGGCAGCCACCTGGCTGCCACCCCTTCCGCGTGCCGGCGTGTCGGCTGCTCAGACCAGGACGCCCTCACGGTCCTGGCTCTGGCCTCCATGGTCCGGCTGCCCGACGTCGCGGCGCGGCTCGGCGTCGCCGCCGACGTCGGCACGGGATTGCGGCGGCAGGGCAGCCGACGCGGCGGCGGCCTGGGCGGCCAGGTGTTCCTGGTGAACCCGCTGGAGGTCGGGCAGGAGCTGCTTGAGAGCCGAGCGCACCGCGCCGTCCTTGTCGAACAGGCCGTTGTTGCCGAGGCAGGCCGCCTGGCCGAGCTTCAAGTTGGCTGCGTACGCCGCGGCGTTGCGGACCTGGGACTGGTCGGAGAGCACCCTCAGGTCCCCCTGCTTGATCATCTGCGAGAGTTCGATGAACAGCTGGGAGGCCTTCGTCACCGGCTTGGCCGGCACCGGGACGACGACGGGCGCTGATGCTGCGGGAGGCAGGGGGGCCACCGGAGCAGGGGCGGCTTCCTGATCTGCCGTCGCGACTCGGGCGGGTATCGGGACGGTATCGGACGGCGCGCTTGCCCTGGGCGCCGGTGAGCGGACTTCTTCCCGGGCTGCCGCAGGCGCCGGAACGGCGGCGGGCGCGGGGGCATCCCAGACGACCGGGGGAGCTTCCCGGAGCACCACGGGAGCTGCGGAAGTGACGGGCGCAGGAGCTTCCTGAGCCATTGCGGGAGCTGGGGCGGCCGCGAGCTCTCCGGTGGGTGTGGGCTGGGGAGGTTCGGGTGCTTCGGAGGAGGGCGGCCGGAGCGGCAGCGGCTTGGTGGAGCCGGGTGCCCGGACGTTCTCGATGGTGGTGAGGAGGTCGGCTCGCCAGGCCCGCCACATCTTCCGGGGGTAGCCGATGAACGGAACCCAGAGCAGCAGGCTGTAGCCGCGCGCGTCGCCCCTCGATCTGCGCTTCGGCCGCTTGCCCATGACGACTTGTTCGATCTTGTGGAGGAGCATCTCCAACAAGACGGCGTAGACCAGTGGCGGGACGATCGCGACGAACCGGCTGCCGAAGTCGGGGGCCGGCGCGTGCAAAAAGTTCATCTCGGCTGAGCCGCCGATGAAGGCGAGCAGAAACAGCCTGGTGACCGCGGAGGATCTCAGGGTGAGGGACTCGAAGAAGCGAAAGAGCGACAAGCCGAGGGCCCCGGCGTCGAGGAGGAGGGCGAAGCCGGTGGCCGCGTCCCAGTGCCCGCCGTTGTGGCTGTGGGCGTACTGGCGCTGGGCACCGAAGGAGAGCCACCCGGCGACGGCGGCGATGGTGAACAGCATCAGGCAACCGACGCCCAGGGCGAGGACGCTGAGGCCGCGGCGCCAAGCGTCGCGGCGTTCCTTGCTGAGCTCAGCCCGGCGCGCGGCGGACAAGGCTTCCTGGGACTTGAGACGCCGTGAGCGGGCGATAACCGCGGTGACGGCGAGGGCGCTGACGGCGGCGACGGCGATAGCGGCCGGCAGGGCGTAGGCGGACGCTGTCACGTCGCGGTCCATTTTCTACGCGCCCGCCCTGGCCCGCTTCGGCTGCTGTGGTTCATGGTGGTGCTCTCCGTTCCTCGGTCCCGAAGCCCTGGGGATCCTCAACCCTATGAGGCGCCGGGTCCGGGTGATCTACCGGTGCCCGTGCCGCTTCGGTACCGCAGCATCCTCCTCCGTCTCGTCTGCCGCGTTTTCATCGGGGCGCTCACCCAAATTTGGGTGGCTCGGCTAGACGGCTTCGGCCTTACGGGCGTCGTCTGCCGCGTCGGCGATGGCATCGGCCGTGTTGGCGATCGCGGTGAGGACATCGGCCGGGGCTCCAGCGAGCTTGGTCTCCAGTCCGTCGCGCACGTCCGTAAGCTGGGCAAGTACGGCGAGGGCCTGGTCCTCGACGATCTCGGCGTCGACGATGTCCTGGTCCGCCCTGCGGTGGTCTGCTTCCGTGGCGTCAGGTGGGCTGCCCGGCGACTCCGGGGAAGCCGGCCTCGCGGAGTGCTTGCGAGGTGCCGACGCTTCCCTGCGCGGTGGTTCGATCGCCTTGGCCTGGGCATGGAAGACCGCCACGGGCAGGGGGCCGTCTGCCGCGTTGACGACCTTGGTGACGATGTTCCTGATCACCTCGGCCGTCACGCGGATGCTGCGTTCCTGCGCGTAGGCCCGGAGCTGCGTGTAGAACTCGACGGTCTTTTCGAGGCCGTAGGCCTGCGAGGCGGGAAGCAGGGTCTGCACGTGCGAAGCGGGTGGGATCTTCGAGCTGGTCCAGCCGGACTCGATCGCTGCCGCGAGGGGCCACTGCTGGATCTGGCGGTTGGCGTCCGATTCAGACAGGCCCAGGTGCTCTTCGCAGTATTCGGCCCAGGTCAGGCCGTAGTACCGCTGGTGGTACTTCTTGTTGCGGTACACCTGCATGGCCTTGCCCTTCATCCACGCCGCCCGGTCGGCATGGGCGAAGGCACGCTCGCAGGTCTGCTTCTCCGCCATCTCCTCGTTGGACAGGTCGCCCGAGAGGTCCAGTTCGTGGTCGGGCGGGTCGGGAATCACGTCGGGGGTCAGTGGTTGTGGCCGTTCGCGTCGCGGGTCGGGGACCTCGGCGACGTCCGCAGTGGGCTGTTGGCCGGGCTGGGCCAGCTGGGTGTCGCGCTTCTTGGGTGTGCGCTGGTTCAGGGCGGCCAGGTTCGCTGCGGAGGAGCGTCCTCGGGATGGGGTCACAGCAGCCCCCGCTGCTCGAGTTCGGTCACGAGGTCCCCGAACTTGGTCTCGGCGGCGTAGTGGACCGGGCCGAGGGTGGCGTTGGCGAAGTCGTCCAGCCTCTCGATGAAGGTGTCGAGCACGATCCATTCGTCTTGCTCGAATTTGGCACGGAAAGCGGCCAGCGAGCGCGACTTCTGGTGGGGAACCCGGTTGAAGAGCACGACGGCCTTGGGCGGCTTGTTGTCCGGGCGGAAGGCGCTGCTGCGAATGATCATGTCACGGAGCGGAACACCGGCCTGGGGGTCAGTGACTCGTTGGTAGTCCGCCCCGGTCGGGGACAGGTTGACGATCGCGAGGTCGGCGACGCGCAGGACGCTGTCGGTGATGTCGGGATGGTTCTCGGAGTGGCCGCAGTCCACCACTCCTACGACGCCGTCAGGAACGGCGTGCTCCTTGTGGAACTTCGCGGAGACGGCTTCGACGACCTCGAAGGGGAATCCGCCGGCCTCGGCGTCCCACTGGCGCAGGTGCAGGGAGTGGTCGGCGTCGAAGCCCTTGACGGCCCGTCCGCGTTCGTGGAGAGCATGCAGCAGCATGCCCGTATTTGTCGTCTTCCCACCAGTTCGGGGCGAAACATTCGCGATCAGCATGCGGCGACCATAACGGCGCGTCCGAGATCGTTGCAGCAGCTCTGCCGGAACGGCGCGAATCCGGCGCGCCCCCGTGGCACCCGGGTGCTTCAGCGGCTAAGCACGGCCCCGACAGCAAAGGCCGTCTGGGCTGGACGCGTGGCTATCAGGGCAGGACTTCGATTTCGATGTCGGGATACAGGGCTCGCAACCGGTCGGGGTCTGCGCTGATCACGGGCCACTGGCGGGCGGCCGCAAGGTAGGCGACGTGGCCGGCCGTCGTGTCGGAGCCCGGGTCGACCGTGGCGCGCAGGATGCCGGAGCCGAGTGCGTCGGCCTCGTCCAGCGGCTGGAGGCGCAGGAGCGGGAACTGGGTGATCGCGGTGAGGGCGTGCCGGGCGTCCGGCTTCAGCGAGGCGGCGGCGTCGGCGAGGGCGCTGGCGGGGACCAGGAGCGGGATCACCCGTTGGTGGGCCGTGGCGAGAAGGGCCTGCATGTAGAGGCTGCCCTGGGCGGCCGCAGTGAGCGCCGTGGTGTCGAGGATCCGTCCGCCGATCACGCGGCGTTCTCCTGGGTGGAGGTGATGCCGAGGGCCTTCTCGGCCCAGGCCTGGTGCTCGGCCGCGGGCTGCTGCTGTCCGAAGAGGCGCTGCAGGGTGGCCTCGACGTCGGCGGCCTCGCGCTCGCGCTGGAGCAGGCTCTGGATGTGCCCGGACACGCTGGGGATGTCGTGGGCTTGCTCGCGTTGCCTGAGTTCGTCGAGCAGTTCCTGGGGGAGGGAGATGGCGGTCTTCGCGGTCTTCGACTTCTCGGTCATACCGCAGTTATACCGGCGGTTGGTGGTCCTCCGATAGGCCTTCGGTCGGCGCGGCGGCCAGGTGGGCGGCCGCCTCCAGTGCGGCAAGCGCCTCCGGTGTGCTGGCGGCCGGGCTCGCGGAGGCCTTGGCCGCCTGGTAGGTCTCCCGGACGGCGTTGCGCAGGTACATGGTGAGCATGGCGCGCTCGGCCGGGCTGTGGCGGTCATCGACCACGGCGGCGAGCTGGTCCATCCAGAAGGGGTCCTCCTTGTCGGTGGCGAGGTCGCGGCGGTTATGCAGGAGGGCGCGGCAGGCTGCCGCGATGGCAGGGAACCGGGCACCTTCGAGAGCCTCGGTCCGGCGCCGGGCGAGTGCCTCGGCCGCCGCGCGCTCCTCGATCAGCCTGGCTACGTCCGGGCTGCGCCGGTCCTCGGGGTCCCCTTCCACCGCCACCTTCAGTCGGCGTGCCTTGTTGTACGCGCCGTTCACGCTCTCGACGCCGAGCGCGGGCGCCAGGCGCTCCCACGACACCCCGGCTTCTCTGGCGTCGCCCACGGCCCGCAGCTGCAGGGCGTCCGTCTGCTCTCTCAGCCACTGGATGAGGCGTGTCCTGAGCAGGGCAGCCTCCTGGCGGGCGCCGTCGCCGTTGAGCGCGCGTGCATGCGACTCCGCCCAACGCAAGACTCCCCAGAGCTCGGTGTCCCCGGGCCACCACGCCAGGGCCTCGTCGTCTGCGTCGCGCTCGGCCGCGTGCAGGTCGTAGAGGCGCGCAGCCTCGGCCCTGGGGTCGACTCCGGCCACTCGGCGAGCAGGCCGACGCTCGCGGCGCTGCGGTGGTCCCTCACCTCGTGCCCGAGGCACTTCTATGTCCCTTCGCCGGCGGCTGCTGTGGCGCTAGCCGAGGTAATTCTGCACTTCGCGGGTGGGCTTGGCGTGCGGGCCGGCCACGGCCTTGAGCATGGGCAGGATCTCGCGCCCGACAGCGGCGCGCTGCTCGGGGTCGGCGATCTGGCGCCAGTCGGTGATCGCGTGCCGGGCGCTGGCCTTCGTTCGGAGGTCGGCGGTGCCGCCGAGCGCGGCGTGCAGGCCGACGACGTGCAGGTGCCAGCGGGCGGCGGCGGCGCGGTCGCCCTGCAGGCGGGCGATCAGGCCGCGCAGTTCGCGGATGCTGGCGAGGCTTGGTGCGGAGGGGCCGAGGGTGTCGGTGGCCTCCTGGTCGAGCTGGGCGGCTTCGCTTGCGGCGAGCAGCAGTTCCACGTCGGTGCGCTGAGTGGTGAGCGCGGCTGTGAGGGTCTGGAAACGCGCCTCAAGTGTGGCTTCGCCAGCGGGAGCCGGGGCGCTGGATGCGGCGGGGACGCGGCGTTGCGGTGCGTCGGCCCGGGCAGCCGCGACGGCAGCTGGCTCCTCGTAGAGGAGATCCTCATCCCAGTCAGCGTCCTCGGCCGTCCCGGGGCCCGGCTCGGTGGCCGGGTCGGCCCAGAAGTCGGGCGTCACGGTGCCCCACGGGTGAGCCAGTTGGTCGTCCTGCAGCACTGCTGCCTCCCTGCCGCTCACCACTGCACCACGCGCACGACGTGGGTGATCCGGGTGATCGCCGATGTGCTGTTGCGCCAGCCGCTGTACGCGACTGTCCGGGTCTGGACGCCCGTCCTCGGCGCCTCCACGATCCAGCCGTTGCCCACGTACATGCCGACGTGGCCCGGCGAGTCGTCGCTGCCGTCGGACCCGGCGTTGAACACCAGGTCGCCCGGCTTGACGTCGTCGGGCGACACCCGGGTGCCGATCTTGACCTGATCGAACGTGACCCGCGGGATGGTCACCCCGGCATGACCGTAGGCCTGCTGCATCAGGCTGGAGCAGTCGCAGTGACCCTGCGGGTTCGCGCCGAACGGGTCGGTGCAGTTCCCGCCCCACTGGTACCAGCCTCCGCGCTGGGCGAGGGCCCACGCGACGGCGGTCCTGATCTGCTGGGGGGTGCCGTCGGGTAGCTGGTAGTCCGGGGGGAGCTCGGCGGCCACGGTGTCGTCGGCCTGGGTGAATTTCCGGACGCCCTCCATGATCTTCTTGACGTAGTCGTAGGTCTGCCCGTTCGCGAACGACCGGGGCGGCACGCCCCGGTACTGGTCGACGCGGCCCCAGCCCGCGTTGTAGCCGGCCAGGGCGAGCTCGACCGGAGCGCCGCTGTAGTCCGGGTGCTGCTTGGCGGTCTTGAGCAGGCTGCACATGAAGCGGCCTTGGGCCGCAATGGCGTCGCGGGGCTCCCAGACGCTGCCGCCGTTGCCCCACGTCGACCAGGTCTCCGGCGTGAACTGGGCGATGCCCTGCGCCTGGCCGCTGTTCGCGCGCGGGTCGAAGGCGGACTCGGCGTCGATCTGCGCGGCCAGCACGCCAGCGCTCAGCCCCTGATCGCAGGCGGCGGCCGCGTCCTTGACGAACTGCGCGTACTGCTCGGGCACCCCTCCGGGCCCCACGCGCAGGGTGCCGGACGACGCCACCGGCGCCACTCCGCCGCCAACAGTGCCGTCCCGGTCCTGCGCGGCCACCGCGATGAACATCACCAGCCCGGCCCCCAGCGCGAGCGGACTCACGGCGACCGCCCCGACGGCGGCCACCACGCCCGGATTGATCCTCACTCAGACCCCCCCTCGGTCAGAACCCACCAACACCCCGGCCACCCGCGCCGGGTGGGCCATTTTGGCATTCGGATGGGACACGCCTACGGCACACATCGCCGCAGGTGGAGACACGGCCGCCCATAAGGCGCGTGCCAACTGGCCCATTCCGGCGTTGAACCGGCTAAGCCCTCCCCGTGACCTCACAGGCTGTCATAGATATGACGGGTGGTCAGGAACAAAAGCCCTGAGACATCTGTCAGGTGCCGAGACTAGACTGCGGCCGACACGCACGGTGACCGGGGGGTGACCAGGGCCGACGCGGCCCATCCAACGAGGCCGCCACCCGGGTTGTCATGAGTACGTGTACTCATGACAACCCGGGTGGCGGCTCGGGAGCCTGACCATGCCGGACACGAGAACGTCGGGGGAACAGTGGCGCGCAGATCTATAGTCCCGGCTGTGGAGCTACCTCTCCACAACCGGCTTGTTGTGCCCGTCCTGGCCGCCGCGGGCGGCAGCGGACGGTCCACGGTGGCGGGCCTGCTGGGCGCCGTCCTGGCCAGGACGGCGCCCACCGTGGTCTTCGACCTGGCGCCGCGCCTGGCCTCTCCGTGGCCGGGCTGGACGCAGGAACCCGGCGCCGGGCTGGCGTCGGTCCCGCCCGACCGGCCGCTCAGCCGCTCACAGGCGCGGGCAGCGGCGGCCCGGCTCCCCGGCCCGGGCGGCTCCTCCTGGCAGGTTCTGACGGACCACCGGGAGTGGAGCGCGCCGCCGCTGCCCGCTGTCGAATCACCCGCCGCCTGGTACCAGTTGGCCGCCGTCGGCGGCTGGCCCGCGGTGGTCGCCGACACCTGCCACCCGATGGCGCACGACCTCGTCGCCGCCCGTACGGGCGGGGGCCCGGGCCTGACCGCCGCGTGGTGCGCGCTGCCGGTGAGCGTCCCGGTCGTGTGCGCGGCCGCGACCGGTTCCGGGATGGCGGCGCTGCAGACCGCCATGTCGGCGGCGGCCGCGGAAGGCCTCCCGCTGCAGCGGATGGTCGTCGCCCTCGTGGCGACCGGCGACGGCCGCGCACCCGCCCCGGTCCGGGCCGGCGAGACGATGCTCGCCCCGCGGGTGGCGGCCGTCGTCCGCGTGCCCTACGACCCGGACCTGCGGGCGCGCGGCCTGCGCGACGCCGCCCGCCTCGGTTCCCGCTCCGTGCAGGCCGCCGAGCTGCTCGTCCAGGCCGTCGTCGCCTCCGCCCGCGAAAGCTGGGGCGACCCACTGCCGGTGGCCGCGCAGCCCGCCCCAGTCGTCCCAATCCCGTCCCGCGTACACCCCGAAGAGAAGGTGCTCCTGCCGTGAGCCAGTTCCTGCACGTCGCCGACGCCCTGCTGAGCGACCCGCACGTCCACATCCTCGCGGACAACCCGACAGGGGTCCCGAACCCGATCCCGTCGTTCAAGCCGGAGTTGCCCGCACAGGTCTCCGGGCCGACCGGCACGATCCTCGGCTGGGTCGCCGGCGGCGGCCTGGCGCTCGCCGTCCTCGGCGGGCTGCTGGGCTGGGGGGCGATCGCGATCGGAGAGAACAGCGAGCGCGGCGGCATGGCGGCACGCGGCAAGAAGGCCATCATCATGAGCCTGATCGCGGGCATCGGCATCGCCTGCACCAGCGGGCTCGTGTTCGCCGCGTACTCGATGGCGTCCTGATGATGGCGGACCGACACGACCGGGCCGCCCGCAGGGCCCGCCTTCGCCTGATCGCCATCGGGGTGGTGACCGCTGCCGCCGTCGCCGCCGGCAGCGTCGCGCTCGTCAACGGCCTTTCCGACGGCGACAACCCGAAGCCCACCCCGGCCCCGACCGTTGCGGCGACGGTGAGCCCGGGGCCGGTGTCGTCGCCGAGCCCGTCGGCCACTAGGACGCTCACACCGAACACGGCCAAGCCGGTGCACCTGATCAAGCCGACCGGACAGAAGGACGGCGCCTCGATCGGGTTCCCGCGCTACGGCTACGGGCCGATGTCCGCCGCGGTCTACCACCTGGACGAGCTGTCGATGCTGGACGACGACATGGTCCGGCGTCAGCTCACCGTCATCACGGCCAAGGGCAGCGAGGACTCCATCGACAAGGCCGTCAGCGAGGTACGCAAGCTCCGCGAGCAGGTGGGCCTGCCGCCGTCCGGCGGCACCCCTGCCGGGCTGACGATCACCACCACCGTGGACGCCGCGCAGGCCTGGGCGCTCAACGACGACGGCTCCGTGATCACCGTGTGGATGCACTACAGCCGCACCGCCACGCTGCCCAAGGGCGGCCCGGACGACAACCCGCTCAAGGACCAGCTGGCCAACATGATCCTGCAGTGGGAAGACGGCGACTGGAAGATCACCACGGATCCCAAGTGGGTGGCCAAGAAGGGCAATCCGATGCCCTACAACCCCGATTCGCCGGTGTCCGCGAAGGACGGATGGGGGGTGGTGATCCGTGACTAACCGCGGACTCCTCCGCCTGCTCACAGCCCTGCTCGTCGCGCTGATGTCGTTCGGGGTGGCGGCCGCCCCGAGCGCGGTGGCCGACGACCCGAGCGGCGAATCACGAGCGCACGCCCCCAACGGCCCCCCGGCCCCACCGGATCCGGAGTGGCTCAAGCAGTGGAACGACCGGTCCGAGGTCAACTGGGGCAAAGACACGAACGGCCACTGGTGCATGATGCCCGAGGCCAGCAACTGCACTTTTTACAAACAGCCCGAGACCCACGACTCCTGCGAGGAACATCAGGTCGGCTGTGACGATCCGAAGATCACCGAGGCGCGCAAGCAGCGGGAACTCGCGGCGCTCGCGGAGTGGGAGAAGGTCACAGACCACGGCGCGTACGGCTACCAGAAGATGGACGCCGCCCTCAAGAAGTGCATCGACGGGGGCCAGCTCTTCAACGACTGCAAGACGTTGAACGCCCAGTTGATGGTGCCGGACGGCGGGCCGGTGGCCTGGGTCGAGGGCAAGATCAGCAAGTTGGCCTCCGACGCGTTGAAGGAGGCTGCCGGCGCCATCGGCGAGGGCGTGGTGTGGCTGCTGCAGCAGTTCGCCGACTCCTTCGACAGCGCGAGCACCATCGACCTGAGCAAGGTCGGTATCGGCACCGTCACCGGCATCATGACCGCGCTGTCGGTGCTGATCGCCACGTTCTTGGCCCTCATCCAGTTCGGGAAAGTCGCCGTGAGCCAGCAGGGCGCCCCCCTGGCGACCGTCCTCAAGGGCTTGGGCAAGTACGCCCTGGTGCTGGGCGTCTATGCGGGCGCCGCGCAGGTGATCCTGAGCTGGATCGACGTGGTGTCGGCCTGGATCATCAACCTCTCGTTCAAGGGCGGGGGAGACGGGAAGGCGGATGCGGCGGCCGCGATGAAGACGCAGCTTGGCACCCTCTTCTCCGGGTTGGTAGGGACCGGCGGCGCCGGGGCCGCCGGTGGGGCGCTGATCACCGGGGGAGGCGTGCTGAGCCAGGCCGTCGGGGTGGTCATCGTGCTCGGGATCCTGTCGATCCTGGTGATCGGCGCGCTGTGGATCGAGATGCTCGTCCGGCAGGCCGGGATCATGGTCCTGATGGCATCAATGCCGATCGCCCTGGCCGGCCAGCTCAGCGACGAGACCCAGGAGTGGTGGCCCAAGGCACGGCGGGCGTTCACTGCCATCGCGCTGTCGAAGCTCGCGATCGTGGTGTGCTTCGCGATCGGCTTCAATTCCATGGGCGATTCCCAGGGTGTCAAGAACGTCATCGTCGGCCTGATCGTCTTCTTCCTCGCAGCGTTCGCCTGGCCGGTGCTCGCGCGCTTCTTGACGATGGTGGAGGCTGGCGGCGGCAACTCGGTTGCCGCGGGCATGGTCTCCACGGTCGGCTCCAGCGTCGGCGCGATGTTCGGCGGGTTCGCCGGCGGCGGCCTCGCCGTGGCCGGGGCCGGGGCCGTCGGCGGCGGGTCCGGCTACACCAAGGCCCTGGAGCAGGAGACCAGCCCGGCCGCGTCCGACGGCGCGTCCGGCGGCTCCTCCCTGCCCGAACAGGCCGGGGGCGCCAGGTTCTGGAAGGGCGACCCGAACAAGAGCTTCAAATCGAAGCTGGGCGCGGCCGTCGGGCTCGGTGCCCAGCTCGCCGCCGCTGGCGCCGGCACGCTGGAAGGCGCGGGCGCCAACGCGGCCGCGAACGCGGGCCTCGGCGCTCCCGGCAGCGGGCACTCCACCGTGGTGCCGCCCCGCACCGGTGGGGGTGCCGGGCAGGCCGCCGGCGGGCAGGAAGGCGAGGGCACCAACGGGGCTGCCGAGCCGCAGAGCCCAGTCGCGGGCTCGCCCGAGGCGGAGGTCCCGGTCGAGGCGGCGCCGGGCGGTCCGGTCGCCGAGGCCGGCGCTCCCCCGGCCGGGACGGCCGTGCCGGAGGCCAGTGCCCCCGGCATTCCCGCACAGGCACCCCCCGCGCCCGCGAGCGCCTCCGGCTCCGACACGCCGGCGTACGGCACGCCCACGTGGATGCCCGATCACAACGCCCTGCAGTACGGCGCGCGAGGGCAGCGGCCCGACCCGCAGCCGCCGACGTCCGAGGGGAGCTGACCCATGTCCCTGACCCACAGTGAGCCGGACACCTACAGCGGGTGGCAGCGCGAGAAAAGCGGGTTCATCGGGGAGTTGTCCGGTACCGGCTTCGCGTTGTTGGCCGCGGCCTCGGTCGTCGCCCTGGTGCCGGTCTACGCGCACAGCTGGAGCGCCGCCGTGGTGGCGTTGCCGCTGGCCGGCGTCCTGCTGCTGCTCGCCTACGGCCGGGTGATGGGCCTGGCCGCGGAGGAGTGGGTGCTGCTGGCCGTCCGCCACCAACTGGCCGTCGCCACCCGGAGAAACGTTTTCTACAGCGGGGTGTTCGCACCCTCCGACGATGAAGGGGACCAGCCGATGGACCTGCCCGGCGTGCTGGCGCGCCTGCGCATCCTCAACGCGCCCGACGGCCAGGGCGGCACGCTCGGCGTCGTCCACAACCCGATCGACAACACGTACACCCTGATCGCGAAGGTCACGTTCCCGGGCCTCGCGCTGGTCGACACCGAGCGGCAGAACGCCCGCGTGCGCCAGTGGGCCGCTTTCCTGCGCGGCCAGTGCAAGGAAGACGGGGCGATCGTCCGCATCCAGGTACACCAGCGCTCCCTCCCGGACGACGGCGAGGCGCTGCGGTCGTGGACCGTACGGCACGCCACCCCGGACGCTCCGGCGGCCGCCGTGCAGGCGCTGGAGGAGCTGATGGTCTCCGCCGGTCCGGCGGCCACGATCCGCGAGACGTACCTGTCGGTGACGCTGTCGGCGACGCGCGCGCGCCTGGCCGTGCGCGGGGCCGGCGGCGGGCAGGTCGGCGCGGCCGCCGTGCTGGTGAGGGAGTTCCTCGCCATGCACGGCTCGCTGTCCTCCGCGGGTCTGCAGGTGGTGGAGCTGCTCGACCCGCGCCGGGTGGCCGCCACGATCCGCACCGCGTACGACCCCGAGGCCCAGCAGATGCTGGCAGCCCGTGGCGCGGCCGCCGGCGATGCCTCGTACAAGGGCGTGCTGCCCGGCGTCGACCCGGCGCTGGCCGGGCCGGCCGCCGCCGAGTACACCTGGGGCCTGTACCGGCACGACGGGGCGTGGACGGTCACGTACCAGGTGCGGAACTTCCCGCAGTCCCAGGTGTACGCGACGTTCCTGCAGCCGCTGTTGAGGCCGAGGACGAACGCTCGCCGCTCGATGTCGCTGGTGTACGAGCCGGTCGGCCCGGCCCGGGCGCGCAAGGAGCTGAGCAAGGAGAAGACGAAGCGCCAGGCGGCGCGGGCGTTGCGGGCGAAGACCGGCCGGACGGAGTCGGAGGACGAGCGGCGCGAGGCGCAGGTCGCGCACTCGCAGGACATCGCCCGTGCCGCCGGGCAGGGTGTGGTGCGCATGGTCGCGCTGATCGCGGTGACCGTCACCGACCTGGAGGAGCTGGAGACAGCGTGCGCCGAGCTGCAGGCCGACGCTAGCGACGCCGGCCTGGAGCTGAGGCGCTGCTGGGGCGCGCAGGACGACGCGTTCGCCGCGGCCGCGCTGCCGCTCGGCATGGGCCTGCCGCCGCGAAGGATGGCGATCTGATGGCGTTCCCCTTCCGCCGTGATCGCGGCGACACCGCCCTCGAAGCGACCAGGGTCGCCGACCTCTTCGACCCGGCCGAGAAGCTGCCCGCGCAGCGCCAGCCGACCGCGCGGGAGCTTCGGCGGGCCCGCCTGCTGGAGGACCCGGCGGCGGCGATGCGGATTGCCCCGAAGAAGGGGTGGCACCAGCCCTACGCTGGCCGGGCCGCCTCGCACGCCAAGGCCGAGGTGTTCCGTGCCGACACCGGCCGGGCCAGCGGGATCTATCCGTTCCTGCACGCCGCGAGCTTGCCGCCCGTCGGCGCCTACATCGGGTTCAACACCTTGACGATGCAAGCGTTCTCCGCGCACCCGAGTGTGTGGGTGAAGGAGGGGCTGGCGACCAACCCGAACGTGATCATCACCGGCATCCCCGGCTCGGGGAAGTCCGCGCACATCAAGGCGCTGGCGTTCCGGCTGATGGCGTTCGGCCACAGGGCGCTGATCGCAGGCGACGTCAAGGGCGAGTATCTGGCGCTGTGCCGGCACCTGGGGGTCGAGCCGGTGCGGCTCGGCCCGGGCCTGCAGGGCCGGCTCAACCCGCTGGACGGCGGCCCGCTCGGCGCGGACCTGAACCTGATCAAGGACGGCGCCGAGCTGCAGGCCCGGCTGACCGAGATCCACCGCCGCCGCCTGACGCTGTGCAAGGCCCTGCTTGAGCTGCAGCTCAAGCGGACGCTGCAGCCGCAGGAGGAGGAGTGCCTGGACGTCGCCGTCCGGGAGGTCACCGGGGCGCTGGGCGGGGCCGGGCACACCCGCCTCGACACCCCGACCCTGCCGTCCGTGTACCAGGTCCTCAAGGACCCCACGCAGGCGATGGCGCGAGAACTGCGCGTGCGCGGCGACGACGTGCAGACCGCCCGCGAGCAGATGGCCAGCATCCGCTCCGCCCTCGGATCGATGATCAGCGGGCACCTGGGCGGCCTGTTCGACGAGAAGACCTCGGTGTCGCTGGACTGGGACGCCCCGATCCAGAGCGTCGACATCTCCGCCCTGCAGCAGTACGGCGACGAAGTCGTGGCGATGGTGCTCACCTGCGTCTCCTCCTGGGCGCAGTCGGCGATCGACCGGCCGGGCCGCCCGTGGATCGTCGTCCGTGACGAGCTGTGGCGTCAGATGCAGTCCGGCGGCTCCTCCATGGTCCGCAAGATCGACGCGGACCTGCGGCTGAGCCGCGCGACCGGAACGATCCAGGTCCTCGCCACCCACCGGCTGAGTGACTTCGAGGCGGTCGGCGCGGCCGGCTCCGAGGCGGTGGCCATCGCCAAGGACCTGATCGCCTCGTGTGAGACGCGCATCCAGCTCGCGCAGGACACCAAGCCGCTGAACCTCACCCGCGAGGCGATCGGCCTCACCGACGCCGAGTGCGACCTGATCGGAAGCTGGGGCGCCGGCCAGCGCGGCCGGGCCCTGTGGAAGGTCGGCCGCGGCGGCGGGTCGCACGCCGTGCAACTGCTGCTCTCCCGCACCGAGAAGCAGCTGTTCGAGACCGACGAGAAGATGGTGATCTGATGGCCTCGGACAACCGCGTGGACGACGGAACGTTCCTGGCCGGGATCGCGGCCGGGGCGGTCATCTCGCTGGGCGCGGCCTCGCTGGCCGCCGGGGCCCTGGCCGGGCTGCTGTCCGAGGGCGCCCCGCCCCGGATGACCGAGCCCCTGCCGGTCACGCTGCTGCTGTCCGTCGCGCAGGGCCCGGCGTCGGTCTACCAGCCGGCGCCCCCCACCTGGCTGTTCTACACGGTGTTCGGCCTGCTGGTCGTGCTCCTGGCCGTCCTCGCCGGGGTCGCCGTCCGTCGCCTGGGCAAGCGGCGGCGCCGCTCCCTGGCAGGCGGCGCGACGTGGGGCGGCACGAAGGTCGAGAAGGAGATGGCCCTGCCCGACGACCCGAAGGCGAGGCCGGACCGGATCACCGCCGGGCGCGGCCAGCAGACCCGGAAGATCGTCGGCGTCATCGAACGCAGCGCCTCCGCCATCGCCTTCGGCCCTCCCGGCTCGGCGAAGACCAGCGGGCTCCTCGCCCCGAACGCCGCCGAGTGGCAGGGCCCGGCGATCGTCACCACGACCAAGGCCGCGGACCTGCAGGAGATCTACGCGGCCCGCAGCCACGTCGGCCCGGTGTGGGTGATCGCCCCGGCCGGCATCCCCTCCGGCCCCTGGAAAACCGCGCACTGGTCGCCCGTGGACTACGCCACCGACGAGGAGGCGGCGGAGCGGATGGCCGAGTGGATGGCCGACGCAAGCCAGAAGACCTACGACCCGCGCGCCGAGCCATGGTTGATCCAGGCCCGCGCCATCGTCGCTGGCCTGCTGCTCGCCGCGCGGATCGACCCCGAAGGCGGGATCAAGGCGTTCCGGCGCTGGCTCACCCAGGGCGAAGCCGCCGTCGACCACGTCCGCGCCGTGCTCGACGCCCGGTACCCCGAGGCGGCGCTGGACTACGCCCAGCCCTGGGCGACGCTGCACGACGACGGCAAGGGGTCGGTGGCCTTCACACTCAACGTCCTGGCGGCCACCTACCGCAGCGAGGGCATCCGGGCGGCCGCCGCCCGCACGGACTTCCGGGCGGAGGAACTGCTGGAGGACAACGGCACGCTGGTGCTGATCGCGGCACCCTCACAGGCCGAGCGCTTCGCGCCGTACTTCACCTCGCTGATCGCCTCCGTCCTCCACGCGGCCGAGACCCGTTACGAGCGGGCCGGCCGCCATCCCGAACGCACCCTCGGGTTGTTCGCCGACGAGGCCGGCAACTTCCTGCGCTACCCGAAGCTGCCGAACCTGTTGACCACCGGCCGCGGCATGGGCATCGCGGTGCTCAGCATCTGGCACGACTACTCCCAGCTCGTCGCCCGCATGGGCCGCGAGGGCGCCAAAACGATCATCTCGGCGTCCACGCTGCGGCTGCTGCTGCCGGGCCTGGCCGACGACGAGACCCTGCGGTACATGTCGTTCCTGTTCGGCAAGGAGTTGGTGGAGCGCACCAACCACAGCAGCGGCGACGGCCGGGAGTCCACCTCGACCAACGTCGTGGAAACCGACCTGCTACCGGTCCACCAACTGCGCGAAATCCCCAAGCACACCGCCGTCGCGCTCTACTTCAACCGGCCGCCGATCCGGGTGAACATGCGCCTGACCTGGCGCGACCCCGATATCAAAGCCTGGCTGGCCCGGCCACCGGCCACGTCGGTCCCGGGACCTTCTCCGTCGCTCGACCGGGCCAAGGAGGCCACCGATGTCTGACCCCACCCCCGCGCCCGCCGTCCCCGGCCAGGCGACCGGGAATCCCACCCCGCCGCCGCGGCGGTGGGTGTGGACCGCGATGACGCCGGAGGACCGCCAGCAGCGGCTCGGCGAACTGGGGCAGTGGGTGGACTGGCTGATCGACCACCACCACCTGCACCGCAAGATCCCGCGCTGCTGGTACCGGGACGGCCACGAACCCGTCCTGGAGATCCTCACTGCCCTCTACCTCGGCTGGGTCCGCACCTATGCGGGCGACCCCAGCAAGGCGACCACGCTCGGCGAGATCGCCTGGATCAAGGAGCTGCACCTGCTGGCCCCGGCCCTCGCGGCCCCGGCGTGCGAGGCCGGGCACCAGGCGCCGCCGCCCCGGCCCGGACCTACCGGCGAGGCCCTGTCCGACTGGCTGGACACCAATCCGGACCGGATCACCGAAGCCCCCTACCACCCTGCCGAGGCCGAAGCCACGCGGCTGGCCCACGAACTGCTCGCCGCAGAGCAGCGCAAGGCCGCGAGCCGCGCAAAACCCTGACCGCCACAGCGACCGAGGCGCCCGCCGGACGAACCGGCGGGCGCCTCGGTGTTCCTGCTCGCTCCCATCCCTACCGGGATGGCCCACCGCGGCTCTGGGTGCGTCCGGGCCCCGGCCCGTACTGCTGGCTCTGCTGCTGGGCCGTGCGCTGGGCCGCCTGCACGCGCTGGGCATCCTCGGCGAGACGCTGGGCCGGCGGCTGGGCTTCGCGGCGGGCCGTCTCCCGCTGGATCAGCGCCGTCGCGGTGTCCAGGTCGGACGCGCGTTGGTGCGCTTGCGAGGCGTCCGACCGGGCCGCTCCCAGTCCTCGCTCACGGGCGGCGGTCGTACGGGCCAGGACCTCCTCCGGGCTGCCGCCGGCCTCGTGCCAGGCCGCCAGGACGGCATCGTGCTCGGAAGCGGGTCCGGCAATCCGCATGCTCGCGTCCAGCCGCTCACGCGCCGCAGCAAGGTCGAGTTCGGCGTCCTGGGTCGCGGCGCGCAGGTCACCAAGCTGTTGTTCCAGGGCCTGCCGTTCGTCGCCGCGCACCGCGGGCCGGCCAAGGAATCCCCGCTCTTCCAGCTGCCGCTCCACCTCGTCGGCCTGCTGCCGGGTGCGGTCGACGTCGGCGACCAGGTGCTCGACCAGGACGGCGTCCTTGCGGCTCTGCAGGATGGCGTCGACCTGCTCGGCGCGGGCGGCGACGTGTTGCTCGACGGCGCCGCCCGGGGCGAGCGAGGCGGTGATCTCGTCCACCTTGACTTCGGCCTTCGCCGCCTGCAGTCGGGCGGCGCCTGCCTGCTCGACGGCGTAGGCGAGCTCCGCGGCCAGGTCGGCGTCCGGCACATCCCGGTAGCTGGCCAGCTGGGCGGCGGCCTTGCGGTCCACGGAGGCCAGGCGTTCGGCCCACTGGTAGCCGTCGCCGTCCGCCGCGGCGGCCCGCCACCGGTCGAACAACTCGCGCGTCGACTCGCTCCAGAGCTGATGGCGCGTCTGCTCCAGGACCCGCTGAATATCCGGCTCCGTAGGCCACCCCCCGCTCTCCAAGCGGCGCACGGTGCCCGCGATCTGGCCGGAGATCGGGTCGGCGACGTGAACCGCGTCGACCCCCGGCCACCCCTTCGCCGCGGCGAGCACCGCGCCGACGTTGGCGTAGACCGTCTCCTGCATCTCCAGGGGCGGCAGGATCGCGTACCCGATCCCGCTCGGGCCGATCGCCGCCTGGTAGCGGTGCATCACCCCCAGCTCGCTCATCGCGGGGTGCATGGCGGTGTAGGCGAGTTCGCAGTGGTAGCCGGCGGCGCGGAACTTCTGCACGACGTCGGATGTGTACTCGGCGTTGGTGAAGGGGCCCACCAGAACGATGTTCTGCCGGTGGTCGATGGCGTGCTGACGGATGTGCTCTGTCAGCTCTCCGGCCGCTGGGGAGAAGTGGCGCATCGCTGAGAGCATGCCGTCCTCCCGCGCCATCCGGGCGTACCCGGGGAGGTACGCGAACACGTCGTCTCCGTCCAGCACGACCGGGTCGGCGAGGCCGAGCTGCTGCGGGACCGCGGTCCGCAGGGTGGTCTTCCGCGAGCCCTGCGGGCCGCCGAGGATGACCATCCGGGGGTTGTCCTGGGAGGGTGCGGTGAGCGTGGGCCGTAGGTCGTTCTCCCAGATCGCCTCGATCTGCTCGGCGTCGGGCAGGGGCGGCGGCGTCACCCGCCGGCCCTCACCGAGGCCAGGACAGTCGGGTACTCCGCAAGGATCGCCCGCAGCCGGTCCGGGTCGGTCTTCCCCAGGTCCTGGCGCTCCTCGATGTAGCGGGCCCTCTCGGCCCTCAGCCGTTCGGCGTCGGCGGGCTCGGCAAGCGCGATGAGCGTGCTGTACTCCGCGATGATGGCGCTGATCAGGTCGTAGGCGATATCGGCGGCGTCGGGGTCGATGGCTCCAGACATGAACTCAACCTATCCCCCTTCCCGCCAACTGGGCGGACCTACATTTGAGTTCCATACTCGACGGCAGCGGTCGCCGCCGGTGCCACCTTGGAAGGGATCCCCCGATGCCTCAGTGGTTCAAGAGCTCGCACTGCGACGACAAGGAGTTCGCGTGCGTGGAGGTCCGCACGGAGCCCGGCACGGTGGCCGTGCGCGACTCGAAGGATCCGGACGGGCCGGTGCTCACGTTTCCCGGCGAGAGCTGGGCCGGCTTCCTCGGCATGCTTAAGGGCGAGGCGTAGGAGCCCGGACCACAAGCGAAGGCCGAGCTTATCTGGGGCGCCCAGGAGCCGTGAGGTACATGAGGCTTGGAACCCGGACGAGTGCATGCCGGACGGATATCTGGGGGTCGTCAGGCACATGCGGAAGACTGGCATCCGAGCAAGAAGTGTGTAGCAAGCTTGACATTTTGGTCATGCCGACCCATGCTGAGTGTCAAGCACGCTACACATCGAGTGGCGTCAGTAGGCGGGAGAGGGTCATGTCCTACACGATCACGGCGGAGCAGGTCCGCGAGCTCTGGAAGGCGATGAACCCGGGGGCTGTGCTCGACAGGGGGGATGACCTCGCTCCGGTGACGAAGGACGACCTGGCCGCGCTCGCTGACCAGATCGACACCGACGACCAGGGGCTCCCGCTGGACGACCAGTGGCAGGTCTTGGCCGACCAGCTCAACACCGACGACGAGTCCTCGCCGTCGCCCGCCGCCGGGCCGGCCGCCGACGTCCTCCAGGCCGTCGAGGAGGCGCGCCGGGCCCGGGACAACGCCGAGCGCGAGCTGCAGGAGCTGATCCGCTCCGCGATGCTCAACCGGAAGACCACGAAGGTGAGGGTCAAGGACCTGGAGCAGGCCGCCGACCTCAGCCGGGCCCGGCTCTACCAGATCCGCGACGGGCGCCGCTGACCGTGGCTCACCTCGCCGCCGCCTCCCGTCTGGTCACCCGGCGGGAGGCCGAACCCCTCCTCGGCTACGCTCCCGGCAGCCTGAAAGCCGTGATGCAACAGCAAGACCGCTGGCCCGATCCGGTGGCCTGCCGCAGGCGCGACCGCGCACTGCTGTGGGAGCTGGACGCCCTGCTCGCCGCCGCCCGTCCGGCCTCCGAGGCACGTTCGCGCCGTCCGGACGGCGCCGACACGGACGGCCTGGTCACCTGCCTGGTGTGCGGACGGCGCTTCCGCTCGCTCGCCCCGCACCTCGCCCGCGTCCACGAGATGTCGGCCGCCGAGTACCGCGCCGAGTACGCGCTGCCCGCCAGCACCGCCCTGATGGCCACGGACGTCCGCAGTTCACTGTCGCAAGCCCGCCGCGAGGCCATGGCGGCTGACCCGGACCTGCTCGACCCAATGCGGACCGCGACACCCCCGCTTGACGAACTCGCCCGCCGCTCGGCCGCCGCCCGCGTCGGCACCGACAACCTGCCCGCCGTACGATCCGCCCGCAGAGCTGGAGCACTGCGCACTCTCCCGGCCGCCAACCAGGCACGCAAGGAAGCTCTGGAAGCCGTAGCCCAGGCAGCAGGCTTCACGTCGATGACAGCAGCGATCGAAGCGACCCGCGACCTGTCAAGCCGAGCCGCCGCAAGACGGATCGGCATCACGGCGAACACTGTCAGACGCTGGCGGCGACACTCGCCCCAAGGCTGACCGGTGACTCGGAAACGTTTCGACCGAAACGTTTGAACCCTGTGTGCCTCATGTGCCCGCACTCCGGTCACGGGGTTCTACCTGCGGAAAGCTGGCGTAACCCCAGATAATACTCGGAAGCGGCGCGGTCTGACCCGGCGCCAGCAACGGCGAAGCGCCCCACCGGACGGGCCGGTGGGGCGCTTCGCCGTTTGCGGGTCAGGACTTCGGCCGGCCGAGCATGAACTGCAGGCCGTGCCGCAGCGCGTCGTCCTTCTCGGCGGCGAGCATCCTGTCCAGCTCGTCCGGTCCGCCCGACAGGTCGCTGTGGGCGTGCTTCTGCAGCGGCGCAGGCTCGGCGTAGGCCTCTCGCGCCGCCTCGTCTGCGCGGACCTGGATGCGCGCCATGCCAACCGCCCCGGGGTCCTGGTCGACCAGGTATCCCAGATCGTCCATGGTCGGCTCGCCGACCAGCGGGGTGGCCACCAGGACGTACATGCCCATGTCCGCGTGGGCCAGGGCATGCCCCGGTCCCTGGGGGAACGGGGTGGGGGCAGGCATCGGGGCACCGCTGGCCAGCGCCGCGTCCAGCGGGTGGTGCAGCATCCTGCCCGAGGTGCTGGTCAACTCCAGCACCATGGGCCCGTTGGAGTCGGCGAGGGAGTGCTGCATGTGCTGGTCCATGCGGTGGTGCCGGATGAACCCGCGGTAGTTGCGGGCCAGTTCCTGCGCCTGCGGGTCTGCCGCGTTGGAGTGGTACCACCAGGAGATGACTCTCGCCGACCAGGGCGCGCACTTCGCGGGCGGCCGCGTTGCGCTGTCCCGCGAAGTGCGTGACCTCGGCGGCGGCCAACAGCGCGCGCGGAAGTTGGGACGGATTCCTCGACATGATCAAAGGCGAGGTCTAGGGGCCCAAGCTGGTCTGGCGGGGCGTGTGGTTCAGCGGCTGGTGGCCTCGGTTGCGGTCCGGGCCTGGTTGATGCCAGCAACTGCCTGAGCCAGCTCGCTCTCGGCGTCGGTTGCCAGCCCGGCCATGAGGAGGCCTGCGGCACTGACGAGGTGGCCGCCGGCGGCTTCGAGCGAGGTTCGGCACGTCTCGCCGGCTGCGAGAACGGCGGTGTCCGTGGCGGCGTGTTCGAGTGCTTCGCGGAGGTCCCAGCAGATCGGTTCGGGCCTGCGGAGGAGGGCCGCGGTCGGGACCACGCCGGTCAGGGGCGTGAGCCACTGCCGGAACGCATCCGTGATGGCGTTGATGTGCCCGGCGACAGCTGCCGTGGCGCCGTGCACCGTGTCGTGCCCGGCGATCTCGAAGAGGTCGTCGCCGAGCGCTGGGTGGCTGCCGAACGCGGTGACCGATCCTGAGTGCGCACGCGGGCTCAGGGGCCAGATGGCCGGCTCCTCGGGCACGTCCTCCGGCACCATGCCGTCGTAACGCAAACCCTCCTCGTCATACGCGTAGAGCTGGTGCCAGGTGGCGTCCACCCCGTACAGCTCTCCGTCCCGGGTGGTCACCATGACAATCCGGTACCCCGGGATTGGCCAGCTTGCGCGCATGTAGGTGTCCGGGAGGGGCTTGCAGGTGGCGATGGCGACGGAGTATCCGTGTTCCTGGCCAAGCCAGACGGCCAGGGCCTCAGTGATCGTGTTCGGGTCGGCGGTGAAACTGTGGTCGACGTCCAGGCGGCGGCGACGGAAGTCGCCCACAGCGGCCTGGAGCGCAGTGGCCATGATGTCGGTTGTGGTGTTCCCGGCCGCAACTGCGGCGTCGGCGTTGCACTGGCTGTGGTCGTCTGCCACGGGTGTTCTCCCTCGTGCGTAACCGCCCCTCGGGCACGGGTGTGCCGGGGGTTCAGGCCGGACGGGGTCCGGTGTCTCCGGGAATCCGGGGATCACGCGCTGCGGTGAGAGCTGCGCGAGCCCTGCAGGGCAGGGAAGGCGGAGGCTGGGCCGGTCGCGGTTCGTGACCGGCCCAGCCTAGGGTCAGCCGCTGACGGCTGGAGCTGGAGTTATCCTCAGCGCGTGACGGTCAGCGGGATGGTGACCTGACTGGCGCGGCCAGCGGCCAGGACGTTGTCGATGTCGGCAACGGTCTTGATGGGGCCGGTCACCAGCAGCACGGTGTCCCCGGCCGCGGCGACCAGGCCCGTCCAGCCGTCGGGGACCGGCATCGTGCCGTCGTACACCGTGGTGTCCTCGGCGCCGATCAGCAGCTCGTTACGGCCGTCGGCGGTCAACGTCAGGCGGGCTCGCCACCGGGGGTCGACCGGGTCGGGGGTGATCGGCACGGTCAGCTGGCGAGCGCCGTAGGAGCGCACGGACACCTCGGTGAGGTCCGCGCTCCGAAGGGCGCCGCCCGCGTCGGAGTGGGCAACGGTGGTGGGCTGGATCATAACGATCGCCGCCCCGGCGTTGGGGATCCGAACGGCCTGCGCGTGCAGCCCGACCACGAAGGGCTCCAGGGAGACACCGGCCGGTTCGGCGGGTTTGGTGATGCGGCGGGGAGGCTGCTTGCGGGGTTTGCCGGGCTTCTCGCGGCCCATGGATTCTCCTCGATGTCTGGTTCGGCTGGAGTGCGGCCGGCGGCGGTAGCCGCCAGCCGTCACGCGGTCAGCTGGCGATGGGCAGGCGGAGCGAGTCGATGGTGTTCAGGTCGCCGAGGGCGATGCGCTCGTCGTCGGCGGCGATCCTGGTCCACTCCTCCAGCCGGGCCGCCCTCGGGCTGTCCCAGCCGTGGGACAGGGCGATCTCGGACGGCACGTCCAGGTGGTCGGTGCAGACGACGGTGAGCTGCGCTTGGTAGCTCATCGCGTCTCCCTCGCAGCCCGTGACGGTGCACAGCCGGTGCAGCTCGGGGCTGGCCGTCGCCTGGTGGTCGATCAGGTAGCGCAGGCCATAGGCGGTGACGGTGACCGCGGTCTGGTGGCCGCCGCGGTCCTGGATGACCTCTTCGACGGCCAGCTCCCACTGGTCGGCCTTGGGACTGCCGAACAGGGACATCGCGGATCGGTCGGTGTCGATGGCCGCCAGCAGGTGGGCGGCGGCCACCGTGGCGAGGGAGACGGTCTCCCCGGCCGGGGAGGTGAGCGGGGTGCCGGTGAGGATGTCGGCGAGGGTGGTCATGGTGGGTGCTCCTGTGACTCGGTGTGCGGCCGGTGATTCCCGGTCACCCGCGGGCGAGTCCGGGGAGGGGTGCACGCGGTCGGGGACGGCGGACAGCGGGTCAGTCGCCCGCAGGTTCGTTCTCGCGGAGGTAGGCGTCCAGGGTGACGCGGGTGATCCCGCCGTAGGCGGCGATGATCGTCTTCGTGTGCGCCGGTTTCCCGGTCTTCGGGTTGATGACGGCGCGCGCGTTGCGGCTGAGCTGGGCCAAGCCCTTGCGGGCGTTGATCACATCCTGTTCGAGCAGGTACACCCGGACGCCTCCGACCGCCACCCGCTGCAGCGGGGTCAGACGGGGCGGGGTGAGGGTGGTGTGCAGCTCGACCACGTCGGCGGCGAGTCCCGCCCAGTTGTAACGGGCGAGGCTCCGGCCGTTCCGGACCTGGGTGGCCTGGCGCTGCCGCGCCACTTCGGCAGCCTGCTCGTATCCCCCCAGAAGCTTGAGCTCCGCCGGGCTCAGGTGCGAGAGGTCGAGTTCGGGCGGGGCGGCGATCGTGGCCCGCAGCGTGCTGGCCTCGGCGGCGTCCTCCCACCGCACGTGCGTGAGCTCGTCATCGGTCGGCGGCGGGAGGGGGGTGCTCGCGGTCAGTCCCTCCCATGACCGGATGCTCGCGCAGGCCGGACAGTCGGGCACGTATCCGCGCTGCCTGTACTGGCACAGCACTGGCAGTGACCAGCGAACCGAGTAGACGGCGTGCACTGTCGGGGGGTTGTAGCCGCACGCGTCGCGGTTCGGGTGGGGGACCACGCGCAGAACCGGCGTGCGCGACTCGACCACCCACCGGGTCGCGGTGAGGTCACTGTCGGTGCTCGCGCCCGGGGCCAGTCGCGTCAGCGCGTCGGCAAGGTCCCGCCCCGGGGCGGAGTCTTCCGCCATCTCGACCAGAATCATGTTCACCACTATACACCAGAAATGTATAGCGATGAACACTATCCTCGAATCCGCCGAGATCTGCAGGCCGGAACGCGGGGGACGGCCGAGCGCCGGGCCGCGCACCCGGGGCCTGCGCGGCGCCGCGCTCGCGGCGACCCGTCAGGAGCTGCAGGCCGAGCGGGAGCAGGAGCGCGTGGCCGGGCGGCTGGCCGGCACCCGGGACCTGGTCGTCGCGCTCGGCCTCCGGGCCGAGCTCACCGCCTGCGGCTGGGAGGGGCGGTGGTCCGCACCCCGCTCGTTCGGGGTGCGCTCGGCAGGGCCTCGCACGGCCCGGCGGTGGCCATGGGCGGGCCACGTAGCTACCACCGCCTCTCCTGGTTCCTCTCCCCGTGCTGGGCTGGGTGGTGGCGGCGTTGACGGTCGGCCGGACGGCGGCGTGGGGGTCCGGGCCCTGCGGGGCTGGATCGGGGTGGTGGCGTCCGGCGGTGCCGGCCGCGTGCTCGGGGGCGGTACTGTCCGGCGCGAACGGATCGGTCTACGAACGCACGGGCAGCAACCCGGGTTGCACCCCGTGTCGGAACAGGCTGACCCGGCCGGGTGCCGACACGGGCCAGGCTGTCGGTTCAGGTGTTCTGGCGTCGAAGGGCCCGGACTCCGAGGTCGTAGGCCATGGAGGCGAGGGCGAGGACGACGAGCGGCCACACCAGCGGGGATTCGGGCGGGACCGTGCCGGACAGCAGGGCGCCGGTGACCGAGCCGGTGCCGGCCATGGCGGTGCAGGTGGGTGCGGGGGGCACGCGCAGCAGCAGGCCGCGCTCGGTCTCCGGGGCGGGCGGGCGGCGGCTCATCGGGTCACCACCGCGGCGGCGCGCTGGGTGTGCCGGTCGCCGAGATGGGAGAGCTTGCGGCGGACCCGGTCGCCGTAGGCGGCGGGCAGGCCAAGGTCGAGGGCGGCGTCGGCCCAGGTGGACTTGCGGGAGGCCCAGAGGTTGGCGACCGCGGCCTCCGCCTCATCGAGGCCGCGGAGCACGACGTCGATCCGGGGGTCCGTGAAGTCGTGGTCCAGCGCGAGGGCGCCGGCGGCGGGCTTGTCCGGGTACACGTCCCGGACCGTCACGCCGTCGCGGTTGGGCGTCTCCAGCATCCACACCCGTTTGCCCCTGCCCACGCGGACGGTGCCGTCGGGTGCTCGCCAGTGGAATCCGCCGAGCCGGTGCTCCCAGACCTCTGTCCATCGTCGGCGCTCGGCGGCGGTGTAGGTGCGCAGGATCTTCAGCAGCTCCGGGTCGGTGAGGTAGCCGCCGAGCCGGTCGACCCAGTCGCCGAGCAGCGCGCCGGTCACCGCGTGCCGCCACTGCGCCGCCTCGGCGTGGCCGAGGACATTGCGCGTGAAGTCGTCGACCGTGTCGTGGTCACCGATGATGGCGGCCCACCGGGCGGCAAGCGCCGCCAGCAGGATCTCGCGCGTCAGCCACATGAGCCTGTGGCTGTTGGACATGCGGCTGAACTCGTACCAACGCTGGCCTGCATCGCACAGGAAGCGGACCTGCAACCTTCCACGCTCGCCCAATGAAGGCGGCGTCGCCTCCCCGAGCAAATAGCTGCGGGCCGCCACCAGGTAGGTCGGTGCAGTCAGGGCATCATCGGGCCACTGGTAGAGAACGTCGCCCCTGTCCTGGCAGTGAACGGGTCGCCCAGTCCATCCCTCCGGATCCTGCAGGGCCGCCAGTCCCGCAAGGAGCACACAGCTACTGGCCTCGGTGGTCATCTCTCTCGTTCCTCCGTCTTCTGGGGAGGTTCCCCCACCCTCTGGGGCCGGCAGCGGGCGAATCCGGCAAAGATCTTGGAATTAGGATGTGGCCTGCGTCACATCTCGTGTCGGCGCTGCCGTCCCGTGTCCGGGGTGTCCGCTGAACGTCCGGCGGGGTGCTGATGGTTCGTCTGCTATCACGGGTAAGCTTCACCTCACTCGTGATAATGCTCCAAATCACGAGCGACGAAAGGGGACAAATGGACGAGCTCTCGGAAGGGCTCAGCATCGACCTCCGGGGCGCCCGCAGCGCCCTCGCCGTCCCGGGCGCAGGCCCGTGGGCGGACGCCGACCACCACCTCACACCCGCGACCCGCGAAGCGCTCGTGGTCGCCGTCCCGGAGAACACCCGCCGCGCGTACCGCAACTGGTGGAGCCAGGCCGACCAGTGGTGCCGGGCCAACGGGCGCACCACGCTGCCCATGACGACCGAGACCCTGACCGAGTGGATCCACCACCTCACCCGGGTGGTCAGCGAGCGCACCGGCAAGCCCTACGCCGCGTCGTCCCTCGACCAGGCCGTCGCCGCCGTCCAGTCCATGCACAAGATCGCCCGGCACCCGAGGCCGGACGCCGACGACGCCCGCACGCTGATCCGCGCGCACAGCAAGCGCCTCGCCGACGCCGGCCGCACCACGAAGAAGTCCGCGATCGTCACCGACGACCAGGCGCTCGACGTCGCCGAGCGGATCGACCCGAACACCCTGACGGGCGCCCGCGACCGACTGCTGTGCGCGCTCTCGTACGCGGCCTGGACTCGCCGATCCGAGCTCGCGGCGCTGAACCTCTCCGACGCCTGGACGACCAGCAGCCCCAAGGGCGTTGTGGTCCGCTTCCGCAGCAGCAAGACCGACCAGGACGGCAAGGGGGCCGAGCTGTTCCTGCCCGCCACGGGGGACGCGCTGTGCCCGCACGCGGCACTCACCGCCTGGCGCACGATCCTCGCCGAACGCGGAGTCACCGACGGCCGGCTGCTGCGCAAGATCGACCGGTGGGGCAACATCAGCGCCGAACTCCACCCCGGATCGGTCAACGACATCTCCAAGAAACTCGTGGGCGCGGCCGGCCACGACACCGATGAGCGAGGGAGAACGTTCACTTCGCACGGCTGGCGCGCCTCCGGCCGCAGCGCCGCCCGCGCGGCCGGGGCAAGCGCCCAAGCCGCCGATGAGCACGGCCGGTGGAAGCCGGGTTCGAAGGCCGGCGAGGGCTACGAGCGCGACCGCGGCGGGCTCGGCGACAACCCCATGTCCAAGGTGGCGGAATCGCGGCGCAGTCGCGCCCGACAGCTCGCCGCCGAGCAGGCTGCCGCCGACACCACCCGGCCGGTCGAGACCACCGAGGACGGGTTCGACGTCGTCAACGACCGCGGTCCGACAGCAAGGGGCGGCTGGGTTCGGACGGACAGCTCGCCATCATCCTGACCGGCGGCGCGCCAGCCGAGTAGCAGGGGCCTCGAACGCCGGGCGGTGCGGGTCACTGCCCGGCGTTCGCCGTCTCCCGGCCGCGGGCCAGTTCGGCGTACTCGATGGCGACCGCCTGCAGTTCGCCAATGCTCGGCCGCGTGTCGGGGGTGGCGCTGATGCTGGCCTCCCAGTTCAGCGCGGCGAACCCCCACAGGTCCCGCGCCACCCCGGTGGTGCCGACCTCCGCCGCACGCAGGCAGTCGAGCAGCACGTCCGCGGTGAGCGGCGAGGGGGCGGTCAGCCACGTGCCCAACCGTGCGCCGAGCTCGGCGTACGTGTCCACCAGGTCGGTCACACCCTGGCACAGCTCCGCCCGCCCGGGCGAACGCTCCGTCAACCGGCGCTGACGACGCTCCTACAGGCCGGGTACGGCACCGAGGAACATCGCTGCAGCGGTGGCCGGCAGTGCGTCGAGCTCGGCCAGGGCCTCCGCAAGTTCCTTTCGGGCGCGGGCCAGCTCGTCGGGGATCTGACCGGCCCGCGGGTCCTCGGTGGAGAACACCGCCGAGCAGGCGAGCAGCGCGAGCAAGGCGCTGGCCGTGCGGGCGGCCGCCGCGACCACCGGGCCGCAGCCCTGCGCGTCCAGCGCCTTGAGCAGGTGCGAGACGTGGCCGGTCTGCCAGTGCAGGACTCCCATCACCCCGGGTCCCTCGGCGCCGGACGCCTGGAGCACCTGTCGGCGGGCCAGCGACATCTCCTCGGCGCCGCCGCCCTGGGCGAGCATGTGTCCCTCGGTGAGCATCCCGGTGCCGATCGCGGCGCCGTACAAGGCGTTGGCCAGGACGGCGGCCAGGACGTGCTCGCCGCCCACGGCCCGGGCCTGCTGGTCCAGTTCGCCGACGGTCGGGGGCTCGGCGTACGCCCCAAGTGCGGCCATTGCCGCCGAGATGGCCTCCGCGCTCGGGGCGGGCGCGGGCGTCTGCTGCTGGTTCGGGATCGACATGGCCCGGAGCGTAGCGGGACCGCGGGGGCGGCTGACGTCCCTTCGGCTAGCTCCCCCGCGGAGGAGCTCCGGGCCCTATGCTCGGCCCCTATCGGCCGCCGATCGACCGGATCACGTCGACCGTGTCCCGGTCGCTCCGCAGGGAAACCTCGGTCGCGAGCACCGACAACTTCCCGGCCATCACCATCAACAGGCTTGGCAGGATGCACTCCTCATCGGATCCGGCCTCGGCGATCCGAACGTAGGACTTCCCCAGCTCGGCCCCGAACTCCGCTTCAAGGGCCTCGCCCACTTCCTCCGGGGACATCTCCGAGGGGACAGTAAGCCGGTCCATGCCCCGGGTGGCCATCAGGCAGGCCAGGCGGACGCACTCCTGATCAAGGACGGTCATGTTGAATTCATCGGGTCATATGAGAGCCACTGCTTCGGCGTGAACGGGAGCCAGGCGTAGGCCGTTCGTGGCGGTGATGTACTCGACCGTGGCAGGT
>NZ_JBIUUS010000054.1:0-40084 GCF_044742585.1 Kitasatospora sp. NPDC087861 | reverse complement strand
TCACCTGACCGGACGGATGGCTCTTGCTCTCGCCGGAGAACCACTGGCTCTCAAGCAGACCGGAGTCGTGGCTCTCGTTCACCCCGATAAAAACAACCGTGAAGAGCAGCGGCCGGCCTGACCCCCCGAGCGGGTTGGAGCGCTGCACCGGAGGGACGGCGCCGGGCCTTCGGCCGGGATCTACTTCCCCGAGCTGCCGGTCATGATTGCCCGCATCTCATGCAGGGTGGCGGCAGTGCGGGTGTAGGCGGCGATCAACCGGACGACCCGCTCGGGGTCGTGGATCTCGAAGCGCTCGCCGAGTTCGTCGGGCGAGCAGACAAGGTAGGCCGGACCCGGGGTGCCGTCAGCCAGGGACCGGGCGGCGAGGTCGATGGTGACCTCCAGCGAGGGCCAGCGGTACCCGTACCCAGGCCCGGGCCACTCGGCCAGGGTGAAGCCGGCGGTCGGCCCGTAGTGGATGACGTCGGCGAGCGTCCGGCGGTCGCCTGCATGGTCAGGGTGGGGCGGCGCGTCGTTGCACCAGGGCGGGCAGGTGAACAGCCGCTGGCCGTCGGGCCCTGTTGCGGGAGCCTGCAGCGTGGCGATGTCGATGGTCATGGTGGAGGCATCGGCGACGGCCGCCTGGGCCGCGATGACCGGTTCGAATGAAGCCCCGCTGGGGGCGGAGCGACCCGCCTTCGGTTACCTCTATCGGGCGACGGATAGCTGCGCCCGGGCTCAGCAGACAGCGGATCGGGGCGGCGGTTCGCACGGCTCTTGGCCTACTCCTCGGGCCGCATCCGGACGAATCGGACCTGCCTATGGCGCCCCGAGCCGACCAGCACTTCCACCAGGGGCCGTGGTTCGGTGATCCAGTGCACCCAGGCGTGCGAGGGGTCCGGACGTAGCCGGCTGCGAACCGCCTGCACCACCTGGTGGGCCTGCACGGTGGTGAGGCGGGGTGAGGTGGTCGCCTGTCGGCCGTCGGGCAGGTGCACGAGCAAGGCTTCGGGCCGAGCCGGGTCGCCGACGATCCCGGCGAGTTCGCAGTCGGAGGTTTCGGTGTGCCGCAACTTCACCCACGAAGAACCCCCCGGCCGGTAGGGGGCCGCAGCCGCCTTGCAGACCAGACCCTCCACACCTGCAACCTGCAGGTCCCGGTACCAACCGATCGCCGTCTCCCGACTGCGCGTCGCCATGACCTGTTCGATCGGCGGATGGGCCCCGGCAAGTACCTCCGCCAGGAGCTCGCGGCGTTCGGTGAGCGGCAGGCCCCGGACGTCGCGCCCCGGGACGGCGAGGACGTCCCAGGCGACATAGCTCACCGCGACCCGGTCAGCGGCCCGGGCCCGGGCCGAGCGCAGCACCTCGGTGAACGCGAGCCGACCGTCCCGGTAGGCGCAGACCTCGCCGTCGAGGACGACGCCCGGGTCGAGCGTCTCCGCCAGCGCCGACAGCACCTCCGGGAACCTCGTGTTCAACGGGCGGCCGCGCCGCGACCACAGCTCGATCCCGGCCTCGGTGCGCACCGCACAACAGCGGACGCCGTCCAGTTTGATCTCGTACAGCGTGCCGCCGGGCATGCCGTCCTCGGCCGGGAGCACCTGCACCGGTCGCGGCTGCATCAGCGGCACCGGCGGGTGCAGGACCAGCGGACTCGGCGCCTTCCGTCGCGTGGCCACGCCTCCAGCGTCGCGCGACCGGCCGCGACCAGGGCGCCGGATAGGGCCGCTCAGCCGAACGCGGACCTTGGTGCCCGGTCCTCGCGGCCGGAGGTCTCCGCCACCTGGCCTTGCTGCTTGCGCACCTCGCGTTCGGCCCACGCGGTCACGGTCGCGACCTGGTCGGGGCGCACGCCCCTGGTGACGGCTGCGAGGACTGCCTCGGCGCGTGCGGCGTGTCCGCCCTGGATCGTGCACGCCTCTCCGACGGGGGCCTCGCACGCGGGGCACGGCTCGGTGAGCATCTGCCGGGCGGTCAGACGGGGTACGCGCCCCGAAGGCGCCACCCCGCGCTGACCGGCGCCCCATCGGAGGCCGCGTCAGGAGGTCTTCGGGTCACCCCTGGGTGAACTTCAGCATGTCGTCAAGGTATCCCTGACAGAGCTTATCTGTCAGGGATACCTTGACAACATGACGAGTGATGACACACCGACCCCCGGCACCCTCGTGCCGGCCGACGAGGCTTTCGTCGCCCACGCCCACGCCCTTCGGCGGCTCGTGAACACCGCGCTTGAGCAGTTCCCGCTCGACCAGAGGGCCTCCGTTGACGGGGCGCCGACCCTGTCCGACGCCATCGAGCTGCGTGAACTCGCCGACGAAGTCGTCAGGTGGGCGGCCATCGCCGAGCGCGAGCGCGGCGCAACCTGGCAGGACCTCGGCGACGCCGCTCACAGCAGCCGCCAGGCCGCCCACGAGCGGTGGATCACCCAGCTCCGAGGGTGGGCCCTGATCAACAGACGCCGCCGAACCCCCGCCGGGGAGACGGCCGACACCCGGGCGCTCGCCGCAGAGCTGGATGCCTGGTACGCCGAGCTCGTGCCCGGAGAACCGCCCGCCATCAGCGCCCACCTCGCCGCCGCCGACCCCCGCAACGAGGCGGACCGGCACCTCGCCCAGCAGCACCGGACCGAGGCCGTCGAACTACGCGCCCGGCTCGACCACGAGCGCGCCTACAACGCCTACATGGGCCAGGAGCCTGGAGGCTCGAAGGAGTCATGGGCAGAGGCGCACCTCGCGCGTGCCGAGGCCTACGAGCGCCTGGCCGTGGTCGAGCCGATCCTGCGCAACGACCACCGCCAGGCGGCGCTCAAGGAGCGCGAGATCGCCGCCGGGATCCTCGACCCCTCCGCCTGGACGGCCGAGCGGGACGGCAAGATCATCAACGTCACGTCCCGCGGAATCTGACGCACCACCCGTCGCCGCACACCGGCCCGCCGGCAGCGGCCGTGCACCACCCGACCCCAGCGCAGAGGAGAACCTGATGTACGACGACGACACCCGGCAACGGGCCACCATCCTCACCACCGTGACCATCGACCAGGTCCGCGAGCTCGCCGACTTCATCCAGGACCGCATCCGGCCGAAGGTGGTGGACGCCACCGGGCCGCGCACCGACGAGCGACGAACGGCCGAGGCGCTGTTCGACCAGGTCAACTCCGCAGCCGCCGCCCTGGAGACCTACCTGCTGCCGTCCGCGGCCGACGAGGACGAGCGGCTGGCAGCCGCCAAGCGGGTCCTGAGCGCTGACGCCTGGGATTTCCTGGCCCGCACCGCCCAGCTGTGGGACGACCGACCCGCATACGCTGAGCCGATCTGGATGGGCACCCAGGAGATGGAACTCATCGCCCTCAACGCGCACGCCCCGGCCCAGACCAGCGCCTGAACCACCTCCCGGGCGGCGCTCCTGCAGCGCCGCCACCACACGACGAACCGAAGGGAGCCCGCCCGCCCATGGCCGCCGACGCCGCCGACCAGGACATCTTGGACGCAGAGCTGGTCGACGACGACGCGGTCGACTGGTCCGGAACCGCTCTGCTGCCGGCCAGCACCCGCAGTCACCACCCTCGCTACCTCGTGGACCGGCACACCGTCCTCGCCCCCGGCGAGCTGCCGCCCACCGCCGAGGACCAGCCGCGCTACACCGAGGCGGACTTCCGGATCTCCGCGGACACCGCCCAGCGCCGCGCCCGCGCCGGCGCCGACAACACCCGCATCAACCGCGCCGCCGCGATCCGCCGGTTCGAGCAGTGGTGCGCCGCCGAAGGCCGCGTCGCCAGGCCCTGCACCGACGCCACCTACCTCGAGTACGCCGCCCACCTGATGCGCCAGCAGCCCAGCCCCAAGGCCGACACGATCAACACCTACATGGGGCACATCTGGCGCTGGCAGCCGCCCGGCCGCAGGCCCGAACGCGACGAGACGCTCGCGCTGCTCGACACCTACCGCCGCGAGAACCCCCGGACCAACCGCAAGAAGCAGGCCCCCGCCCTCCAGCTGTCCGACGTCCTCGCCATGATCGACGCCTGCGACGAGTCCACCCCCACCGGCCAGCGCGACGTCGTACTGCTCGGCATGATGTACCAGATGCTGGGACGCCGCAGCGAACCGGCCGCCGTGGACATCGAGTACCTCGAAGTGCTCGACCACCAGGTCGTCATCGACCTGGAGATGGACAAGACCCACCAGGATGGCGAAGGCCTCGACCTCATCCGCCTCCACGACCGCCCGGACACCCAGCTCGTCCGCCGCACCCGCACCTGGCTCGCCTGGCTGCGCCAGCAGGGCATCACCAACGGCCCGCTCCTGCGCCAGCTCTCCGTCGCCCACAACCTGACCAAGCGGGCCCGATCGGCCGGCCCCGAAGCCCGGCTGTCCCCCGCCGCCATCGGCGAGCGGATCAAGGTCCTCGCCGCAAACGCCGGCATCCGCAAACCGGCCACCATCACCTCCCAGGGCATCCGCGCCGGGGCCTCCACCGACCTCGCCGAACACGGAGTCCGCGGCAAGCAGCTCGCCCGCGCCGGACGCTGGCGCGACGACTCCGCCATCCCCGAGCAGGTCTACGTCCGCCCGCTGATCGACCCCGCCGTCGATCCCTTCGCAGCCGTCCCGGCCGCACGGCCCGGCGAACCAGCCCAGGAAGCACCAGCACCAGCCTGAACACCAGCTGGTCCCCGAGGTCACCCCTTCGGGGACTGGCCCTCCCCGCCCCATCGTGAAAGACTCCCCGAGTGAGGGATAACGAGCCCGAATCCACCAGCGAACTCGACACCGACGGCCGCCACCGCGCCGCGCGCGAGGAACTCCCCGTCCTGGTCGACCTCGCCATCGCGGAAGGCGTCAGCAAGGCCGTCGAGAACGGGCTGCGCTGGATCGAAGGCACCCTGAAACTCGCCCTGGACGACGACGACTTCCGCATGCGCTACGGCAGGTCCCTGCGCGACCTCCTTGGCCCCGGTGCCGCCGAGCTCCTGCGGCTCACCGCCCAGGGCGAGCTGCGCAAGGCCGAGCTGCAGACGCCCACCAAGGGCGTACTCGCCTCCCAGCGCCGCCGCGCCACCATGCTCCGCCGCCTGGCCGCGACCGCCGGCGTCCCCTGCGGCGCCCCGAGCTTCTCCAAGCCCACCCTCAAGGACTCCCTGCCGAGCTGGGCCCGCTCCGCCTTCCACGACCGGCTGGACACCCTCGTCCAGCGCCGCCCCACCGACCACCAGCGCGCCAGGATCCTGGCGATCATCGGCGTGGTGCTCGACACCGCCGCCCGCGCCGGCGAACTCTGCTCCCAGGACCTGGACGACCTCTCCCCGGACCTCTCCTGGACCAGGATCCGGCGCAACCCGCAGGCCCAGATCGCCACCGAGGCGATCACGGAGGTCTGGGCGCTCTCCCCGACCAGTCGCGCCGCCGTCGGCCACTACCTGCCGCTCCGCCAGGACCTGGTCCGCGGCATGGAGGGCAGCGCGGATGCGCTGTGGGTCTCCCTGCGCGCCAACCACAACGGCGGGACCGCCGCCGCGGGCAACCGCGGTGCCCGTCGCCCCGGCATGCGGCTGGAGACGCACGGCCTGGCCACTACCTACCGCAAGCAGATCCAGCTGATGAAGGACGACCTGACCGCCAGGGGCGGGAAGGGCTGGGAGATCCCGGTTCGCATGGAGCAACTGCGCCGCGGCGTCCAGGAGCGCGCCCGCCGACGCGCCCAGGACCACCCGGACGCACCGAAGCGCGACCGATGGGCGCCGGTGCTGGTCCTCGGACCGACCCCCGACGGCAAGCGAACCGCCCAGGCCTTCGCCGACGTCGCCCGTGCCGTCGACGCCTTCCACACCGCCCGCCCGAAGGCGGACGGCGACGACACCGAACCGGCAGTACAGCGCGCGCGAAAGGACCTCACCGAAGCCACGCGGCAGGCCTGGGCCACCGGCCCCGGCCACATCCTCGTCCTCACCGTCCTCCACCAGGCCGGCCTCGCGCCCACCGACCTGGCGGCCGCCGGCTACGACGGGCGCCTGCTCGCCGCCCTCGGGGTGTAAATCACCCAACCTGAAAGGCCCGCCCCGGTGATGCGGAGTGTCTTGGACGGCCCTCCGCCGGCCCCACTCCGACGGTTTCGTCTGGCCCCCCCGAACGGTCAGCGGAATGACTGCCTCGCCCGCCACGGGCCCGTTCCTGCTGGCTATGTCTGTAGGCCAGCCCGGCAAGCGGCCCGCCTTCGAACGTTTGGCGGCGCCAACTCCCACCGTTCAGGCGGGGCCACTGGACTCTGTCGCAGACACAAATAGAAGGTTGGCCCCGGCGCCGTCGCCCGGACCGCGCATCATGCACTGGGTACCGTCGGCCGATGACTCGAACGTGACGAAGCCCTGCCTCGAAGGCCACGCCACCAACCGGCCAACCGGCCCCGAACTGGCCCGCCAGGATCTGCGCACAGGCCTGTACCACCTCTGGGACCCCCGCTACGGCCCACGGTTGGGTTTCTGCCCCCGCTGGAACAGCCCCTGCCGGGCACTGATGCCCGATCCTTGGTACCGCGTCCCGGACACGTACCTCGGCCCGCCCGCAGGAGCCGCCACCGTCCCCCCGGACCAGCGCTGCAACACCTACGGCTGGCCTCTGTACGTCGAGCGCCCGATCGGCCCCCTCCCGAGGCAGTGGCCCGCACGCGGCAAGATCCCCCGCTGGTACGTGTGGTGGCGCCTCTACGAACTCCAGGACGGCCGCTGCGCCTGCTGCGCAACCTCCCCGGCCACCATCGACCATGATCACCGAACCGGCGAGGTCCGCGGCCTGCTGTGCATCTCGCACAACGCGCAGGAGTACCTGTACCTCAACGGGCAGCGGGCATGCACCCACGCACGGCCCCATTGCTTTGAGGAGTACTGGAACTCCTCACCGGCCCGCGAACTGCACTGGACCCAGGTCGGCCAGGCCTACCACCACTCGGCAGACCCCCGGGCCCGCTCGCACAGCCCAGCCCAGCCCTGAACCGCCAACCCGGCCGATGAGAGACTCCCTCCGGCTTCCGCGCCGGGCCCGGACCAGGCAGCAGGTGACGTCCACCCGTCTCACCACCAGCGCCGGGCAGGACGCCCGGTGGCCCCACGGCCGACATCGGCCCCCGAAATCCCCCACGACTGGCCGTCAGCGACGGCTACGCTCCCGTCCATGACCCACGACACCACCAGGAGCCTGCCCCTGCCGGCCGTCGGTACCGTCCACGCCCTCGACGCCTTCATCCAGGCCCGCCTCGAAGAGTCCGTGCAAATCCTCCTCGAGCGCATCCCTACCGACCAACGCGAGACCCCCGACGCGGTCGAACTGCTCCGCCTGCCCCGAGCCCTCGGCCAATCCGCACACGCCGCCGCCCAGGAACTGGAGCGCCATCTCCTCGCCGGCCAGCCCGAGGAGACCCCAATCCACCTGCTGTGGAACCTCCTCCTCAACATCGCACGCCCCTACCAAGACCGCTCCCGGCCGGCGAGCGTGCGTGAAGCCCTGGCCGCCGCTGACGAGGCGCAGCCGTGATCAGCGCCGTCCGCCGACTGCTGACCCGTCGTCCGGCCTGGGAGCGCCGCGGACACTTCCGGAAGGGTCAGCAGGTCCTCACCCACCGCGGCGCGCCTGTCACCGAGACCGTGGTGTGGGTCAAGGACGGCAAGGTCGGGATGAGCCACAACGGGCTGATGACCGTGTGGACCGAAGCCGCCGAAGTACGCCACGCCCATGGCTGCCGCCCCTGCCTGGACGACCTGAACGCCCAGCTAACCACCCACGCCGAAGAACAGCACACCTACTGGAACCAGTGGCCCAGGGACGCCCGGGACGCCCACGAGAAGGCCATGGACGACATGGTCCATGGCTCCGACCGCACACACTCCTTCGGGCCCAACACCCGGATCCCGGCGTGGATGCGTGCGGAGTTCGACGGGAGGATGCACCCCTCCACGTCGCCCTCCCTCGCGCTCGGCAGGCTCTGGGACCCGCTGGACTGGCCCCGCATCTGCCGTGAGCACCCTGACTTCGTCCTGGAGCCGGCCTGGCAGGACGACCTCAACACCGACGCCCTGGTGGCCGCCTACCAGCTGCTGCGTGACCGCAGGTTCGACCCCTACCTGGACGTGGACCTAGAGATGGAGCTCCGGCCTGTCCCGGAGGCGCCGGCCGCGATCACCGCCAGCGCCGTCGTGACCCGGCTCGCGGTCGAGCAACAGCTGGATCCCGACACCTACGACGAGGTTGTCCGTCTTCTCGGTGACGCCAGCACTCACCCGTCCAGCAGCCTTTGCTACCCGATGCTCCCCGACGGCCCGGGAGAAGACCGCACCCAGCCCTACACGGTCAGCGCCAACACCGAAACGGTCTGGGGCTGGTAGCCCGGCGGGGTGTGCCGCCCGCGCCGCCCTGCCCGACGGCGAGGACGGGTGTGAGTAGTTGGCGTACAGGAAATCCCGGTGAGATTGATCTTGGTCAGCTAGCACACCTGCCGGGGGCCTAGCTGAGGTTCACGACTTCCACCAAGCCGATGCCCTCGCCCGCACCTTCCACGCCCGCCAGGTCCAGCCCCAGCCCCGCCGGCATCCGCCGCGGCGGTCGCCCAGCCGCAGCAGCAGAACCGGGAGCCCAGGATTGGGCGGTAGACCCGGACACGGGACGGCGGAGCGAGACCGGTTCCGCTGTCCCTCCTTCGCCGGAGGGTGTCGTACGGAAGTAGTCGGCGCGCAGGGACCGGAAGACGGACTCCTTGACCTCTCAGGTCACAGCTCCGCAGCGGCTCCAAGGAGCTGCCTGGGCCCGGAGTGCGGGCGCCAGGGCCGACCCGCGCCCTAGCGGCGGCAGCGGCTAGCTGCCCCCCCTTCGGGCCGCCGTCCTGCGGCCGCCGCCACGCGGGCCGAGCACGGCTGGCTCCGTCTCGATCGAGCCTTGCGGACGCACGACTACACGAACCTCGTCGAGACAGCCGAAGACTGGGCGGAGACCGACCGCACGCTCGACGATGACCTGCAGGTCTATGGTCGGCCGTCCGCGATCTTTGGCGACCAAGATCCGCATTCGGCCAAGACCCTTGGCTACGCCTCCGGCGATTCAACCGCTCCGCTCGCCGTCTCGGCAGTTGCCCGCTTCCTCGGCCTGGCGAACGGTGTAGACCACCGGAGCGACGCCGAACGCCAAGTCCCCGACAGTAACGGGGCGTTCACCCGAATCGGTCAGGCAGTGAACGTCTTTGCGAACTTTAGGAGCTCCGTGAACGCCTCGGGCGTGATGAGTAGGGCCGGGCCGTCGGGGTCTTTCGAGTCGCGGATGGCGACGGCATCGTAGGGCGTGCCGGTCAGGTTGGCGATCTCAACACAGTTGTTCCCGGATCCGCTGTAGGACGACTTGATCCAGTCGGCCACGTCGGCGAGTTCGGGGGCGGTGGTGTGCTTGGTCATCAGATGCTGGTCTCTCGAATGAGTTGTTGCAGGAATCCGGGCGTCGCCTCGGCCGGGAGCGCCGAGCGGGACAACGACTCGAAGCTGCGGACGAAGGTGCCGACGTCGCGCGGCTTGTCCGTGATGGACATCCCGGCGCCGGCGGTGTCCACCTGGACCGTGGCGGGCAGCCTGTCGCCGAGGTCCAGGAGTGTGAAGTCGGCGAGCGCCAGGTAGCCGCGGTTGGCCTGGGGGAGGACCTGCACCGTCACGGTGTCGAGCCGCGCGAGGCGCAGGATCTCCTCGTACTGCTCGCACATGGTGCTCTCGTCGCCGACGACGTACCGTATCGCGGGCTCGTAGAGGATCGCCCACAACTTGACGGGATCGTCCGGATCATGCAGGCGTTCCTTGCGGGCCATTCGCAGATCGACGGACTTCTGGATGAAGTCGCTGGTCGTCTCCTCGATGGGCTTGGCGAGTAAGTGGAGTGCCTGGGCGTAGCGCCGGGTCTGGAGCAGGCCGAGTACGACGGTCGGGTGGAAGGCCCGGATAGCCTGTGCGGCGCTTTCGACGCCGAGGAATCGCGGCATCGACGGCGCCATGGTGGCCGCTGTGTAGGGCGTCCACCAGTCCTGGCGGGCGGCGGTGCGCTGGAGCTCCACCAGCCGGTCGACCTGGTCGTCGTCGTCGACGCCGTACCTGTCGAGGAGTTTGCGCAGGTCTCCCGCGCTGCGCAGGTCTTGCAGTCCGGTCTCGACGCGCTGGAGTTTCGTCTCGGAGAATCTCAGGCCCTTGACGGCGTCTTCGAGGGTGACGCCGGCCTGCTGGCGCAGTTCGCGGAGGTCGTGGCCGAGTTCGATGCGCCGTGCTGTCGGCCGTGGCCGTGCTGACACGTGGTTGCCTCCCGGGTGCATGCGTCTACCGCCCGTGCTGATGCGCGCAGTGTGGCACGTCACGTGCTCGCCACACCAGGCCATGCGTTTGCGCTGGCATGTGCCATCTCCTCGGCGCCGGGTGATTCAACGCAGATTCAGTTGCAGATTCAGCGTAAGCGCGCCACCTTGATGACACGCCCTGTTTGACGGGGCATCAGCGGCGGATTCGCCCTGGCGTCGCGGACGCCGCAGCGCCGCCGGTTCCTCGACGACGAGCCCCCCTTTGGCAGGCCATGATGACGTCCTCCACCCCCGCGCACCCGCTCCCGGATCCCGGGCCCATCCGGCCCCCGCGTTCCCGCCGGCGCCTTGCCCGGCTGCCCGCTCCGCTGTGGCTCGCCTCCGCCGCCGAAGGCGACCGGGACGCGACCCTCGCGTCGTGGCCGGGCAGGCCCGGCGGTCTGCTGCTGCTGCCCTGCGGGGTGCGCTGGGACGCTGTCCGGCTGCCGGAACGGCTCGGCCTGGCCGTCCTGGAGGCGCTCCTGCGCGATGCCGCAGAGCCGGGCCCGGTCCTGCACGACCGCGACACCGCGCTCGTCTACGTCCTCATCCCGCCGGACAGCGGCGTCGACTGGGGCAGGAAGAACGCGCGGGCGCGGCTGCTGTCCACCGGCTGTTACCTCGCCGTCCCCTCGCCCGAACTCGGCTTCCTGAACCGGGCGGTCGTGTGGGCTCACATGCCGCCCCTGCCCGCGCCGACCGACCCGCGCGACCTCGCCGCCGCGCTCGACACCGTCGCGGCCATGCCCTCAGTCGCCGCGGCGGCCTGACCACCCCTTCGACTCCACACCGGCCGACGGACTGGACCCCTTCCGGCCGGTGTGGCCCGGGCGGGCCCGGCCCGCCTCCCCCGCGGAGGCCGGGCCCGCTCACTCTCGCTCCCGGCACCGACGGTGCCGGACTCGCCAGAACGGAGCACGCGATGCGGATCGCGACCTACGGACGCCCCGGCGCCGGCAAGAGCACCTTCACCGGGATGCTGGCCGAGCAGTTCGGCCGCCGAGGAGTCCCCGTCGTCAGGATCAAGCTCGGCGCCCCTCTCTATGACCTCCAGAGCCTCGTGTACCAGGTCGCGGGGCGCCCGCTGGTCAGCGCGGACCGGCAGGACGGGCAGCTCCTCAACGCGCTCGGCTCCCACCTGCGCCGGATTAACCCGGCCGCACTGACCGACACCTTCGAGGCGAAGGTGAAGGCGGCCACGGAGGAGAACCCCGACGCGGTGATCCTCTGCGACGACGCGAGGGCCGCGGACGTTGACGCCCTCGACGCCCTCGGCTTCAAGTTCATTCAGGTCTGGGCGCCCGACGACTTCCGCCGCCTGCGCAAGGCGCAGCGCGGCGACCTGACGCCGGGTGACGAGAACCACCCCACGGAGGCGGAGATCACCATCACCCCGCATTACCGGATCGAGAACGCCGGATCGGTGCAGGCCTTGCTGGTGCGGGCCGAGGAACTCGTCGACGGGTTCGTCCTGTGATCCTCACGGGCCACCGGATCCGCGAGGAGGTGGCGACTGGCCGGATCACCATCGACCCTTTCGACCCGGCCCTGCTCAATCCGGACAGCTACAACTACCGGATCGGCCCTGTCCTGCGTGTCCACCGTACCCACCGCATCGATGCCCACGCTGAGCACGAGCTGGACGAGTTCACGATCCCGGCTGGCGGCTGCGTGCTGGAGCCCGGCCGGATCTACCTCGGCACCACCGTGGAGAGGTTCGGCAGTGCGCACTTCGTGCCCAGCCTCATCGGGCGCAGCAGTGTCGGCCGTCTCGGTGTCTTCATGGAGTACTCCGCCTACATGGGCAACTTGGGCGCCTGCCACGCCTGGACGCTGGAGATCGAGGTGGTGCAGCGCACCCGGATCTATCCCGGCGATCGCATGGGCCAGATCACGTGGACGGTGAAGAGCGGCGAGGTCCCGGAGTACACCGGCCGGTTCGGCCGGATCGACGAGGCGACCCTTCCGTCCTCCGGCCACTTCCTGACCACCCCACACCACCTGGAGGTACCGCTGTGATCCTCACCGGCCCCAAGATTCGGGAGGAGCGCGCTGCCGGCCGCATCACGATCGAGCCGTTCGACCCGGGGTCCGTGAACCCGGACAGCTACAACATCACCCTCGGTGCGACGATCGGCTACTACACCGAGGCCGTGCTCGACACCCGTCGCCCGAATACCTACGAGACGGTGGAGATCGGGCCGGAGGGATTCCTGCTGGAGCCTGATCGCATCTACCTCGGCCACAGTGTTGAGGTGATCGGGAGCGATCACTATGTGCCCACCATGCACGGCCGCTCCGGGTTCGCCCGGTTGGGCGGCTACGTCCACGTCACCGCGGACCTGATCGACCAGGGCTCGGTCGGCCAGCTCACCCACATGCTGCGCGTCGTCCAACCGCTCGTCGTCTACCCGGGCGACTCCATCGCGCAGGTGGACTTCCGCGTTGTCCTCGGCGAGCCGATGCTCTACCGGGGCAAGTACCAGGGCAGCCGCGGGCCGATGCCGTCCCGGATCCACCTCGACGCCCCCCGCGCCCTGGCGGCCGCCTCGTGAGCGGCCCCGGCCCGGTGGACGCCGTCAACCCCGCCGTCACCTGCGCCGACCCGCAGGCTGCCCGCTTGGTCGCCACCGCCTACGACGTCATCCGCCAGCGCTACGCCGAAGGCCGCCATCAGATCGGCGCCGCGATCATCGCCGCCGACGGCAAGGTCTACTGCGGCATCCACGTCGAGGCCATGGTCGGCCGCTACAGCATCTGCGCCGAGATGGCCGCGCTCGCCGCCGCCCGCCTCTACACCCGGCAGCCGCTGATGGCCGTCGCCGCCGTCCGCTACCCGAAGCCGTCCGAGGCCGGTGGCGCGCGGATCGTCTCCCCCTGCGGAGGCTGCCGCGAGGTCCTCCTCGACCACGCCCCGCAGATCCAGGCGGTCGTCCCCCAGGGCGAGCACGGCGTCTTCGCGCCCCTGCACACCCTGCTGCCGGTCAAGTACGTCGGCACGAAGTGGGCCGCTCAACTCCCCACCCAGACACCGTAAGTGATCACGCTGTGATCGTTGGTAGCGTCGTCCGCCCGCCGCGCCACCGCGGCGCAGCACCCGTCGAGATGAGAGAGGGTCGCATGGCCCCCAAGACGATCCGCCGAGCCGTCATCCCCGCCGCCGGCCTCGGCTCCCGCCTCCTGCCTCTCACCAAGGCCACCCCGAAGGAGATGCTGCCCGTCGGAGACCGGCCGGTCATCGAGCACACCGTGCGCGAGCTGATCGACAGCGGCATCACCGACATCACCATCGTCGTCAACGGCGACAAGAGCCTGATCCAGGAGCATTTTCGCCCCAACCCGGTGCTCGTCGAGCAGCTGCGCCGCGACGGCAAGGACGCGTTCGCGGACGCGGTCGAGGAGGTCGGGGAGCTGTCCCGCAAGGGCCACATCAGCTACCTGTACCAGCACGGCCCGTACGGCAACGGGACGCCGGTGCTCAACGCGGCCCGCCACTTCGGCGACGAGCCGTGCCTGGTGCTGTGGCCGGACGACGTGTTCGTCGCCGACGTCCCGCGCGCGCAGCAGCTCATCCAGGCGTACGAGCAGACCAACGCGCCGGTGCTCGCGCTCATGCCGATGGCACCCGAGGACTCCTACCGGTACGGCGTGCCGGTGGTGAAGGAGGACCTCGGGGGCGGGTCCCTGCGGATCAGCGGCCTGGTCGAGAAGCCCAAGCCCGCCGACGCCCCGTCGTCGTACGCCGCGATCGGCGGCTACGTGATCACCCCCGGCATCGTCGACGAGCTGCGCGAGGCCACCCGCCGCTGGCAGGAGAACCCGGTCGACGAGGTCTACCTGACCGACGCCATCAACGCCTTCGCCACCCGCCGCGCGGTCTACGGGCAGGTCATCGACGGCACCTGGTACGACACCGGCAACCCGGCCGCCTACCTGCGCGCGCAGTTCGCCGCCGCCCTTGCCGACCCCGAGTACGCGCCGGACCTGCGCAAGCTCGCCGCCGAACTCGGCGCCCCCACACCCACCGAATAGCCCGCCACCGCGGTCGGGTCCGGGGCGTCCCGCTGCCCGGGATGCCCCGGACCCGACCGCGGGGCGTGCACAACGACGGAGGAGCCCTCGTTGGCCGACCTCATCCCCGCCACAGCCCGCGACGACGTGAAGATCATCGACGTCCACGACACCTGGTCCGTCGTCAACCCGATCGTGGGCTGCCCGGCCGCCTGCGCCTACTGCTACCTCGAAGACCTCGGCCTCACCCGCACCCGGCCCGTCGAGCTCGCCACCCCGGAGGAGACGGCCGACCTGCTGCTCGCCGACCCCCGTCACCGCCCCACCACCATCTACGCCCTGTACACCTACACCGACGCCCTCTCCACGCCGAAGACCCGCGCCCACCTCATCGGCCTCCTGCGCGCCCTCGTCGCCCGGGCCGTGCGCAACCCGGTGTGCATCATCACCAAGTTCCACGTGACGGACGCCGTACTGGGGGAGATCGTGTGCTCCCGCGCGGCCGGCCTGCCGGTGCTCGTCTACCTCTCCTACTCCGGCCTCGGCCGCGACATCGAACGCGGCATCCACCACGACCTGCTGCGCGCCAACTTCCCGCGCCTGCGCGAGGCCGCCGTTCCCGTCCTGCACTACTGGCGCCCGGCGCTGCCCGCGAACTCCACGCCGGAGGCGATGCGCACGGTCCTGTCCTGGGCCAGCACGTACGCGGACGCGACCATCTCCGTCGGCCTCAAGGTCAAGCCGTCCGCGCGCGACCAGGCGGCCGACCTGTGGCCCGCCCTCGCCGACCCCGGGCTCGACCTGCACGCGGCGGAATCGATCTGGCCCGAGGCGATGCGGACCTTCCTGAGCGACCTGCCGTCCCAGTACGCCCACCACCCGATCTTCGAGACGAACTCCTGCGCCCTCGCCTACGTCCTGGGCCGGGCCGACCGCGCCGGCGTCCACGGCACGCCGACCTGCACCCGCTTCAACCGCTGCCCGGACAGGCAGCGCGGGCGGTGCACGACGCTCACCAGCCGCCGCGCCCCGCTGACCCACGCGCGCATCCGCGGCGAACTCGCCGCCATCGGCCGCGCGCACGTGCCCTACACCTGGGACGCCCACACCCTCACCCTCGCCGCGCCGCTGGCGATGCGCGACCAGCACTTCCTGAGCCAGGCCCTCGCGGTCGCCGTCCGCGCCCCGCGCCACCCCGGCGACCCCATGTGGTCGGGCAAGGCCGCCGGCGGCCTCCCCCTGGTCATCCCCAACCACAACGACGAACGGGAGACCCCGGGATGCGCCTGAGCGTCGACACCGCCCTCATCTTCTTCCCGCGCGGCGGCAGCGCCCAGGTCGCCCGCTACCTCAACCGCGAGTACAACCGCCGCGGCTTCACCACCCGCATCCACGCCGGATCCCTCGGCCAGCCCGGCGACCCCGGCCACGCCCCCACCTTCTACTCCGGCCTCGACCTGCGCCCCTACGACTACAACCCCGCCCACCACCGCTTCACCGACGGCCGGGACCCCCAGGCCGACCCGCTGCCCTTCCACCCCTCCTACGAGGACCGCGCCCTCGGCGCCCGAGGCTGCCCCGACCCGATGTTCGCCGCCGTGGCGCCGACCGCCGACGTCCGCCTCACCCGCGCCTGGACCCACCACCTCGCCCGGCACCGCTCACAGGCCCCCGACGTCCTCCACCTCCACCACCTCTCCCACCTCCAGAACGCCGCCTACCGGGCCTACAGCGGTGTGCCCCGGATCACCACCCTCCACGGCACCGAGCTCAAGCAGATCCACGGCATGCGCAACCGCATCGACCTGGCCCACCACCTCGGCACCACCCCCCATGCCCTCGCCGACACCCTCCACCCCGACCACCCCCACCGTGAGCGCACCCTCAAGCAACTCGCCCACGACGGCCGCCTCGACGACGACCAGGACCGGCTCCTGCGCACCACCGAGTGGCCCAAGTGGCGCTTCGCCGACTACTGGCACGCCGCCCTCGCCGCCGCCGTCCCGCACGCCGGTCACATCGTGGCCGTCTCCCACCACGACCGTGATCTGGCACTGCGTCTCCTGCCCGCCCTGCGCGACCAGACGGTGCCGGTCATCACCAACGGCGTCGACATCAGCGCGTTCCGCCCCGCCGACCTCTCCGACGACCAGCGCATGGCCAACCTCCGCCGATGGCTGGTCACCGACCCCCGAGGATGGGCAGAGAGTCGGCCGCCCGGCAGCATCCGCTACACCGACACCGACCTCACCCGCCTGCACGACTCCGCCACCGGCCGCCTGCGCCCCCTGCTGCTGTGGGTCGGCCGCTACCTTGAGTTCAAGAAGGTCCCGGTTCTCCTGAAGGCCGTCCGCCAGGTCCGCGACCAGGTCCCCGTCCCGCCGGTTCTGCTGATGTGGGGCGGCTACCCGGGCGAGTGCGAAGGCGAGCACCCCGCCGACATCGCCCGGCGCCTCGGCATCGACCGCGACGTGTACTTCATCGGCTGGCGCGGGCACGACGAACTACCCGCCGGCCTGCACACCGCCGACCTCATGGTCGCCCCCGCCGTCAACGAACCCTTCGGCATGGTTTACCTGGAGGCGATGGGCTGCGGCACCCCGCCCATCGCCACCGACACCGGCGGGCCCGCCCGCACCATCACCCCGGCCGGGCACGACGCCACCGGCTGGCTGGTGCGCCCGAACGACGCCGTCTCGCTGGCCGCCGCGATCAAGCAGGCCCTCGTCGACCCGCGCGAACGAGCCCGGCGCGCGGCAAACGGTGCCCGTCACGTCCAGGACGTCTACGACTGGGCGCCCGTCGCCGACCGGTATGCCGAGCAATACGAACAGGCGATCCACGCCCGCCAGCACCAGCAGTGAAGCGCCCCGCCCCCAAACCGCGTCCCGGCGAACGGGAGAACGGAGACACCACGGTGACCAAGCCCAAGGGCGTGCTGTTCGACTTGCACGGCCTCTTCCAGATTTTCGACGACAGGGGAGCAGCCGAGGGCGAGAGTGCCGCCGGCCTCGACCCCGGCACGCTCGCCCGCTACGCCTACCAGCACCCGGACTACGAGGCGGCGAAGGTCGGCCTGATGACAGATACCGAGTGGGCGCTGGGCGTCGAACGGCGTCTGGTCGCCGACTGCGGCGAAGTCGCACGCTCCGCGATCGGGCCGTGGCGCGCGGACCGGGGCCGCCCCGACCCCGTGATGATCGACCTCCTCGGCCAGGTGATGGCCGCCGGAACCCCGTGCGGCGTCCTGTCGAACTTCACCGATGCCATGCACGCCGACCTCCACCGCCACGGCATCACCCCCGACTACGCCTTCTCCTCCGCCGACCTGGGCGTCGCGAAACCCTCCCCGCTCGCCTTCCGCGAGGCGGCCGAGCGCATGGGGATCGCGCCGGGGGACGTCTGCTACTTCGACGACGCGATCACCTTCGTCGCCGGAGCCCGTGCAGCAGGCATGCAGGCTGAGCTGTTCACCACGGCCCAGGCCTGCGCACACCGACTGCGCACCCTGGGCATCAACGTCCGCCTCGCCCACGCGGACCTGTGTGAGACATCCCGCGGGTTCTCCTGAGCCCCGCTGAGTGCCCGAGGTCCTGACCAGAGACTTCTTCCTCCTTCGAGTGTTTCGCCGGCCTGTGAAGTAACTTCGGGATACCTGAAGCATTCTCAGCTCGTTCGACCGATCTGCAGTCCGGTCGAAGGCGAGGAGGCGCGAGTTGGCGGCCCGGGCCCGTCAGTGGGCTGTTCATGTTCCTGTCGACCACCACCACCGCACTCACGGCTGCCGACCGACACCGGCACCCCCTACGGGGCGAACTCCGAGCCGCATACACCGCACAGGATCGGCCCGCCGTCCAGCAGGCCCGGCGTGGCTTGGATCCGGCGCGGACCCGGCCAGACGCCCCGATCAGCTGTCAGGCCCTGCCCGCGTCCCAGATCGTGTCGGGGTCCGACCGCCGGTTCACGCTCGTCTTCGCGTCGCTGGCGAGCCTGACAGTCGTCACCTCCAGGCCGGTCCACTTCCACGCGATCTTCGCGACCCGGGCCTCGTCGCAGCGGTTGTGCACGTAGACCGTGGTGGTCGCCCACCCCGGGTCATAGCTCCAGGCGATACAGCCGTCCACGCCACGGTGTATGCCGCGTGTCTGCGCGTAGACGGTCGGAGCGGACAGGCCAGTGACCAGCACGGCCGCCGCAACCACGGTGGCAGGACGGACAAGAACACGGACAGCGCAGCGCACGGAACCCCCAACGGTGAGCACGGATCGACACATGCCAACCGCCACACGACCCGCGCAGGCACGGCCGCTAATCCATCCGAGCGGCCCAGGGCCGAACCGGCAGCGGCCGACTACAGACATCGGCAGCTCTGGGAAGCCGGTTGGCGCTGGATCGGGCTTTCGGTGTCACAGGCTGACGCTGTGAGCTGGGGTTTCTGACGGTTCCGCGTCCTGTGTCGTCTTGATCATTCCGCGTTCGGTGTCATTTTCCGGACCGTGCGGCCGTTCGGCGCCGCCCCGGGCACGGCTCCCCGGCCCAAGTACGGGCCCGGGCAGTCGCTCACCCCGGCAGAGGCTCAAGGCACTGCGGGTGGGCCGGGTACCGAGCGACGGCCAGTCGGCCAGGGAACGGGCGGAGCCGAACGCCTGCCGGACATCCCCGCTGCGCGCTGGCAGAGCTCCACGAGGGACCCGGGCAGTTGACCGACCTGGCGAGCGGCCCCACACGGGTCTGTCCCTCCCCCGCTGGCCGGAGCGGCCGGTTCGGGGACGGGGCCCGGCTGGGGCCGGGGAGCGGATGCCGGCCCGCCGTGGTCCGACCTTCCACTAAGCGCAGGCGTCCGCCCCGGGCGCGGGCGGACCGGGCCATCGTCGGCCGGGCCGCTTCCTTGGACGTCGGCCCCGCCTTCAGGCGCGGGTTCTTCCACCAGGCCGGGCTCGCCGAACGTCGGCGGAGGGGAGACCGGGAGCGTGGCCGATGGCTGAACCGGCGTCGGCATCGGTGCGGGTCGCGCGTCGCCCTGCAGCGCACCCACCAAAACGGGCGCGACCACCTGTTGATCCGGCAGCGCAACGTCGTCGGGCCGGGAGGGCGGGATCGAGGACACCGCTCCGGCGAGCAACGCCGCCAAGACGCCGAGTGCGACGACCGTCCCCCGTCCCAGCACCCGGGCCGGGGGCCAGCCCGAACTCCCCCCGGCCGCCGGAGACGACACCAGGGTCGGCGTGGCAACCCGCGCCTGCCGTCGGCAGAACTCGGCATTGCGCTCGGCCGTCCACCGCTCCCACGCGCCCCGGCTCGCCCACGCCGCCGCGGCCTCCGCGTAGAGCTCACCCGCCCGTACCCAGTCGGCGCCAGCCGCAGCGACGTGGGCCTGCACCTCTTGAGCGCGCAGAACCTCCGGATGCCCGGCACCCCGTCGCGCTTCGATGTCCTGCCGGAGCTCTTCAGTAAGCCGGGCTGCCAAAGTCCCGTCGCCTGACTCCACCGCGGCCCGAATCCGGGCGACCCGGGGAGCGTAGGCAGCGGGCAGCACCTCTGCGGTATCCACGGTCGACGGTTGCGCTGCACCGGCTTCCGTGTCGTACATGGGGACCTCCTCCGAGCAGTCCAGTCACGCACCGTTCCATTATGTCAGCGTTAAGTAACAGTTCGGGAGCATACAGGCAGCCCAGGACGGCTCGGCACGCGTGGGCGGCAACTCCGTGCGCTGCCGTCGTGAGCAACGGCTCGGTCGGCACCCTCCTGATCAGCGGCATCGTTCCGCCCGACTCCCCATTGGTGTGGCCGCTCGTCGTCCTCGCCCTCGGCTCCACGGCCTACGACCTGGGGGTCCGCGCACTCCGGCACTAGGTTGGGGTGGGGCCTGACTGACCCGTCCGTCGGGCCGGTCAGGCCCGGGGCATGCCCTCGATCCGGTCGCCGGGGTATCCGCCTGTGGCCGGGGTCGTTGGCTGGGCATGGATACCGTCTCGAACCCCTCCCTGCCCGAACTGCGCGGCGACGTCCTGGCCGTGGACATGCTGCGGGCCTGCGTCCGGCACGACGCGGACGACCTGCGCGACCTGCTGGCGGAGCTGAACACCGCGATGCGCCGGTTGACCGACCCGGCCGGCGGCTTCGCGCTCGACAGCTACATCAGGTACCGGGTGGAGGAGCTGTTCGCCGACGCGGTGGAAGCCCTCGGCTGCCACCCGGGCGACACGGTGGCGATGTCGTCCAGCACCGTGGCGGTGGAGGTCGTGGTGATGATGGGCCGGTTCATGATGCCACCGGAGGTGGGAGCCGCGCTGCGGGCCTTCGCCGACGGCGACTTCGGCCCGCTCGGCGACCTGGGTGGCCTCGACCGGGTGGCGGCGGTGTCGCTGGCGACGGCGGCCGCCGAGCGCGCCAGCTCGTCGTCACCGGAGGCGGTCCTGGAGAAGCTGGACCGCCTCCGCCAGCAGTTCAGCGCCTGAACCGTCAGGCAGTACGCCGGGCGACGGCGGCCGCGGTGTTGCTGCGGCCGATCGTCTCCAGCACCTGGGCCAGCCGCGCCCCGAGCTACGTGAACACCTCGTGCGGGGTCACCGCGGGTCGCCGCTCCGGTCGATGCCACCGGCCAGCGGGCGGCGGCCAGTGCGCGGGGCCTGCGGCTCGACCACCGGCACTACCGGCGTGCCCACCAGGCCCGGCACCAGCAGCCGCTCGACCGCGCTTCCGCGCCGGTGGATCAGGGCCTGTTCCTCGCCCTGGCGCTCGGCGGGCAGGGGGCCGGTGTTCAGCGGGCGGCGGGCGGTAGTCATCCCCGAAGTCTCCCACCTGACCGTCCGTCAGCTGGACCGCAGTGTCAGCGGTTCGTTGACAGCCGTGGATCCCTGGCCCGCTCGGCGGCCAGCTGATCGAGCAGCCCCAGGACCTGATCGCGCGCCGACAGCGCTTCACCAGTCCGCTCTCCGTCAGGCAGCCGTTCCTGCCCGCTGGGCGAGTCGAGCGCGTACCGCAGTCCCCGCAGCAGCTGCGCCAGCTCCGGGCCTCGAGTCTCGTCCTCGGCGGCGGCAGCCAGGGCCCGCACCCTGGGCGCGCCGGCAGCGTCCCGCAGCAACGGCCAGGCCTCCGCGACGTCGACCAGCGCGGCCGCAGCCGCACGTAACTGCTGCTCGTGCGCGCGGCACCAGGACTCGCCGTTGCGCTGGCGGGCACGGTCCTCCCGCTGCCGTTCGACGTAGCGGTCGCCCCGTGCCTGAACCGCGCGCTCCAGGCGAAGCGCGCGGTTCTCGGCGGCCTGGCGGCTGGTCAAGCCGAGGTGGTCGGCGATCTGCTGCCAGGTGGCTCCCCGCTCGCGCGCCCCGGCGATCAGGTCGTGCTCCAGGACGTCGAGGTCGTGCTGGGCCTCTCCCACCTGGGTCAGGGCCGCCAGCAGGTCACCGGCCGGCACCTCCGGCGCGGGCTCGCCGGCCGGGAGCCCCAGGCCCAGGGATGCGCCCCGGACCGCGTTCATCGCCCGGGTCGGGATCAGGGGCTGCCCGCTGCCGTACCGGGCGCGGAGCCGTTCCTCCGCGGCCTCGCGCAGCTGCTGCTGGCTCTCGGGGTCGACTGGCATGGAGAGGAGCGTGCCACACCGGCCCTGGTGTCAGCGAATCGTTGACACCAGGGCCGGCAAACGGGCCTCGCCGAGCGACGGAGCGGGCTTTGCGCCCGTGAAGGGCCGCTGACGGGCTGTCACGAGGAATCGGCCGTGCGCACGCCGTTCGGCCCCTGGAGGGGCCTTCCAGGGCCTGTACGGCGTGATTGCGTGCTGACCAGCAGTCACGTTCACGTTCGCGCTCGGGCCGGGCTACTGCTTCTAGGAGCCGCGCGAAGCGCGTCCGCTTGAACCATTTACGGTCTGCAGGCTGCCGACGGCGGGTCAGGGGCGTACGGACGAAATGCAGCTCGTGAGGGTGGGGCGGGGCCTGCCCGGCCCCGTACGGGCCCGCAGGGAGGGTAGAAGGCGAGCCACCGGCCCCGCCCCACCCTCACGACCCGTTCCGCGCGCCCTTGGGCGCGCGTTCCCTCAACCAAGGGGGATAACGAGCCCAGGCGCGACGAGACATCGCCCCGTGACGTCACCGTCCTACGCTCGCTCGCCTCGCGGGCCCAGGCCACCCCTCGTACGCCTCAGCACGCACCGTCCTTCCTCTCGAAGGGCCGGGGCAACTACGGCCGGGGGCCTGCCGGCGTCCGCGCACAAGGGGTGTCACGAGGGGGAGGGTGCCGAGCGGGCACCCTCCCCCTCAGAGGAGTCCACGCCGCCTGGGCTCGTTATCCCTGCATGCTGGAGAAGGGCCTGACGTGCACGGCCGACCCTCGGCGTGTTCGCCCGGGAGGCCAGGCAGCCTCCCCTCAGAGTGGGGGCGAGCGGGCCGGATCCCCCCGGCCTTGATGGGAACGGAGACCGCGGTGCCGGTGAGGACCGACAACGACATCTCGGGCGCGGCGCTGGCCGAGGACCTGCTGCAGGGCGTCGGCAACGAACAGATGAGGGCGGCCACCAGGCTCCTGGGCGCCCACCGCAACGGCTACTGGCTGCGGCGCTTCATCGGGGACCAAGAGCTCGCGGCCGCCACCGCCGACCATCCCCTGATCGACCGCGATGCCCGGCGCCCCAGCGTCGACTGGGACGCCGTCGGCCTGGTCCTGCTCGACAAGCCGTGGATCCTCAAGGCCTCCAGCAGCGAGAAGGCAGTCCTGGAGATCGCCGCCTCGCTCCTGAACCGCTGCGGAGTCCAGCTCGGAAGGGTGCTCCGCGCCGTGGACGGCAGGGAGTTCCGCCTGATCCTGGACGCCCTAGCCGAGGCAGGCCACAGCCCGGCGTAGGCAACCGCGAACGGCGGAGGCCGGTCACCCCGTAGTAGGTGACCGGCCTCCGCCGTTGCTGCAGGACCTGCTACTCGTCCTCGTCGTCCTGGCCGTGGCGCCCGAACGGCAGGTGGTGGACGGTGGCCAGATCCTCCGCGGCCTCGTCCTCGCCCTCGCGCCGTTGCAGGCACTCAACGACCTGCCTCACCAGCGGGCCGACCCGGTAGAAGTTGATCGGGCCCTGGCGATAGCTGAGCTCGAGCCAGCCCTCCTGGGCCAGGCGCCGGATGCTCTTGGAGACCGTCGGCTCGCTCAGCTTCAGCCCCTCGGCCACCGACTTCGCAACGATCCGCACGGTCTGCCCGAGCGGGGCCGCCGTGGCGTAGAAGGCCAGCACCCTGAAGTCGGCGCCAGGAGCCCCCGCCGTCCGCAGCAGGATCTCGTGCATCAGCGCCTGGGTGAAATCGGCGTCATGCTCCTGATGCATAGCGGGCGTGCTCACGCGGCCTTCCTCCTCTTCGGCTTCGCCGGCGCTTCCGGAGCCGGGACTACCGGGAAGCGAGCGTCCTTCGTAGCTTCTACCTGCGTCCGCGCAGGGCCGTCGTAGCCTGCCCGCGGGTTCACCCGGTAGAACCGCATCCGCCCGAACTTCTCCGCCTCCAGGAGCAGCCCCCCTCGGTGGAGCGTCTCGACGGCCACTCGCACGGTCTTCGGCGCGGGACCAAGGATCTCAGAGATTTCCGCGAACGTCAGCCGCAGGGGCTCGGCCCCGTCCGGAGAGTGCGCCAGGAAGAACCCGAAGATGTCCCGCGCGTTCTGGTCGTACCCGGAGTCCTTGTGCCACAGCTTCCGGGCGAGCGCCTTCGGCAGATTGATGTGCCGCCCAGCGTGAGGGTTCCAGTCGTAGCGGACCTTGTCGGGTCCGGGCTTGGTCTCCTCCTCGCTGAAGAGGTCCAGCTGCATGACCACTTCACCTGTCGCCCGGTTCACGCCCTCCAGACGAACCGGGTTGGATCGCGACATACCCCTCCTCACCTCGCGATGTTGCCTATAGGCAACCTGAGGGAACCACCATATCGTGGACTTGCCTATAGGCAAGTCCCTGCGCGGGTGAATCGTGTCGTGTCGCCCCCCGAATCACCGCCGAAGGTTGCCTATAGGCAAGGTGAATGCACGTTTCGTCCACTGCAATGAACGAATCGTCCACTCGATATGGCCCCTGACCTGCGGAAACGCGTTTCTCCTCTTAATACTCACTAGACGTCTCCGACCACGTGCGGCACCGTCTCGCCGGCCAAGGGCCGGAGGACCGGCGCGCTGCGCCGGTGCCGGGACCGGCCCCGGCAGGCCGCCAGCGCCCGGGCGGCGCTGGACCCGCCAGCTACCGCCTGCCCTGAACGCGCTCGCAAGCTCCCGCGTTCACCACTCGGGCCTGGCGGCCCTCCCTGGGCAGTTGGTTCCGGTGCAGGTGGCCAGTCGCCGTCGGGGCGGACTTCGGGGGCGAGCACCGTCCTCGGACAACACGCCTGCGGGGGTGGACCTGGTGGTGCTGAACGTCGAGCTTCGGGCGGTTCGGGATCGTCGTTCGGGTACCAGCAAACGGGGGCGACGGCCCGGGGAGGGCTCAGGGAAAAAAGTCCGAACACCACTCGAACTTCTCTCACCACAGGCAGCTGGCTCACCCTGACCACCCCGAACGGGAGCCCGGCAGCCCACGGCTAGGACCTCGTCCAGGTGGCGACTACACGCGGGAGCCGGCTGATGCGTGGTGCCGCGATGCGCCACCGTGAGGACCACCTACGAGCATGGGGGCGCATCGTGGTGCCGCGCAGCGCCGGTTAACGGCGAGCAACCACCGAAGTCTGCTCTCGACGGAAGGCTCCGCTCCGACGTTCACGCCGCGGGTGGGCGGAGGCCAGCTCGTGGTGCGGCTATCGGAGGATGGTCGGAAGGACCGGCTCCGCTGCGGTGAGAAGCTCCTCTTCACGGCCCGGCCCGCGGCGAGATTGGCGGCGTTGGCCGTCGACCGGCTGGATGCCCGCCGCAACGACCGCCATGCAGAGAGCGATCTCCGAGTACCACTACGGCTCGGCCGGCTAGGAGCAGCGGGCACAGGCCCCTGACACGTGTCAACGAATCGCTGACACGTCTACCAGAGAGCCAGCTGCTCCGGAGCACCCGTACGGGAGGTGCGGATGATCCCCGTGAAGAGCCCGCCGGGGGGCGCGCTTACCGGCTCCGGTGCGACGCCGGGGAGTTCCTGGTCCCAGTGCACGGTGCTGCAGTGCGCCAGGTAGCCGGCTAGGCCTCCCTGAACCTGAATCGGGCAACGGTCGCACTGGTGCCACCAGGAGGGGTCACCCGCAGCCCGGGTCCCCTCCACGAGGTGCAGCTGGTACTCGGGCGGGAGGTAGGAGCGGAGGAGCAGAACAGCGTTGCCCGTCACTGTGGATCTCCTCGATGGTCGCCTGGTCGGCTCATGCTAGTTGGCGCTGCGGCCCGTCGTACGACCAGATCCGGCCTGTCTGGCCTCCTGGGCGTCGGCCATCTTCTGCCGGATCTCCCAGAGGATCTGGTTGGCGTTCGGACCGGCGTCCATGGCCGGGTACCGCAGGTCCTGCACGTCTCCGCTCCCATCCTCTCCAACCGGAGCGGGGGTCGTCGCGACGACCCCCCGTGGGTCGCCGTCGATCCGCCCGTCCGGAACAGCACCGCCTGCGTGCTGAGGATCCGCACGCCGCTCGCCGAGCGCGGTGACGTTGTCGTACCGAACCTCGCCCTCGCAGGGCGGCTGGGCGTCATGACGGTGCCCAGGAATCTCGACACCCGCATCCCGGAGCGCGGCGTAGGAGCGCCGGTAGGCGGTCGCCTTGGTCAGGTCGCGCTGACGGGCGCTGAGGTTGATGCCCAGCTCGCTCGCGCAGCGCAGGATCTCCGCCACAGGGAGCACCCGAGGGATCGCCAGGCCGTACCGGGTACGGCTGTTCACGTCCCCTCCGGATTCCTCGTACACCAGGTCGGCGGCGACGAGGAGCTTGAGGGCCCTGGCGACGGAGGCCTTGCCCTTGTTGGTCAGTTCCGCCAGAGCCGCGCGACGGCGCGGATCCTGCAGGGCTGCGCCCTTGCGGGGGGTGGTCGCGTACTCGGCTGACCCCTCGCCGATCTCGTACACGGTCGCGATGTCGTATCCGACGAGCAGCATGTCCGCGGTCGGTAGGCCCCGCAGATCCTCTGCGTGCTGGAGCATGAGCTCCCTGAACCTGGCGCGCCAGGCCTGCGGTGCGAAGACCGCCTCCAGCTGACCTTCAGGGCGACCGTTGTGGTCTGGGCCGAGGCCATCGCCTACGCTCTGCAATGTCCGCTCCGTCGTCCTTCGTGAGTGTGAGCGGCAGCTGCCGATTACGGGACTCGTCCTCCCGCCGGCAACCCGAGCCCCGGCCGTTGGTCGGGGCTCTTGCCTTCACGGCACCCTATCCGGCGAGCTGCGCGATCCGGCGGCGGCTGATCGGTTCCCATCCAGGTGTGTGAGCGCATCAGATCCGGCTGCCTCCGTACCCCTTGGAACAGTCAGCTGTAGTACGGAGAGAAGTACTCCAGTTACCCAGAACTCCAGTAAGAAGAAGGGGGGTCGTCACAACGACCCCTGCAGGGGTCGTCGTGACGACCCTTCGAGGGGTGGTCACGACGACCCCCCAGAGGGGTCGTCACGACGACCCCCGGCGACTGCGGGATCCGCCGGCCCAAACCCACGCCGCCCTACCGAACGGCGAAGGCCCCGACCGTCCTCGGTCGGGGCCTTCGCCGTCGGGTGTAAGTCGATGCCGGGCTCCTCGGTGATGCCGGAGCCACGGCTCAGTCGCAGTCGGGTACGGCGTCCGCTGCTGCCATCTTCAGCAGCGGACCGACGCCGCGTGTGACCCCTGCAGCCCGCTGGAAGAGGGCTCCCGATCCTCGGCGCTCGAGTTCGACGGTTCGCAGGTGTTCGAAGCCGCGGGCCCGGTAGTAGGCCTGGAGACTTTCGTTGGACTTCCACGCGTCCAGCCGGAGCCAGCGCTTGCCGCTCTCCTCGGCCAGCTTGCTCGCCCAGTCGAGCATCGCGCTGCCCAGCTCCTGGCGGCTCGCGTCCCGGCGGACCGCCATCCGGTGCACGTAGAACGCTGGTTCAGCTGCCTCCTCGCTCGTCCAGAACTCGGTGTCGGCGTGCTCGTCCACGGTGACCGTCGCCACCGGCACCTCGCCGTCCCAGACGAGGTAGCACTGCCCGGCCGCGATGTTCTCCTGGATCCGCTCGGTGCGGGGCGGGTACTGCCACTGGTCGATGCCTCGTTCCTTGAGCCAGGACGCGGCGTGTTCCCAGAGCTCGACCACCGTCTTGAGATCGTCCGGCGAGGCTGCCGAGACCGTCAGCTCGTTGCCGAGCCGGGGCCGGCGCCGCTCGAACAGCATCTTGATCCGGTCGCCCGGCAGGCAGTTGACCACCACGCGTGGGACCTGCCCGTCCGCCGTGTAGCCGGTGGAAATGTGCTCGGCCACCGGCGTGCCCGGCGGGATGCTGAGTCGGCCAGCCTCATCCGGGGTGGGCATGCGCCACTCGAACTCATCGATGGCGTCGACCTGGTGGTACCCCAGCTCCGACAGGACCTGGTTCGCTCCGCGTGCGATGTCCGCCGGGTTCATGATCTCGGAACCCTGGACGATGGCCAGGGGGTAGTAGGAGTCGTTGGTGAGGTAGGGGTCGCCGTCGAGCAGGCGGATGCGACGCCGCACGGCCACCAGTTCGCCGGCCTTCAGGTGCATGCGCTCCTGGACGGCGGCGGGCGCCGGCAGGATCTCGATCGTGATGGTCTGGCCGGGCGTGCGCCCCTCCCGCACCATGTCCGTCATGAACGAGTCCATCTGCGGGCTCAGCGGGCGCTTCCGGAACTCGGCCTGGGGACGGTAGACCATGGGCTGGCGCGAGCGCACGAAGTGCCCGCGCGGACGGTCGGCGTAGATCAGCCCTTCGTTGATCAGCACCTCCAGAGCGCGCTTGACCGTCGTCCGGGTGGTCTTCCACTGCTCGGCGAGAGCGTTCTCCGTCGGGAGCGCGTCGCCAGGCATGAGGCGGTCGTCGTCCAGAGCCCCCGCCGGGCCGGCTTGGCCCGGCACGATGCGGGCGCGGAGCCAGCTCGCGATCTGCAGATAGAGCGGCTGCTGCTTCTGGTTGCTAGGTGACATGAGTCTGTTCTACCTGCTCAGACGCCCATTGTCTAGTCAATATGAACAACATGCGCCATAGCCCTTGACCAATCGCGTCCGGGGTGCAAGAGTTCTCGTTGTCCGCACATTGTCTAGGCAATATGATTCGACAACAAGGGCTAGGCAATGAGCCCTTGAGTAGGCAAAACGAAAGGCCCGCCGGGCATGGCGGGCCTTTCGAGAAGTCACCAAGGCCCGCCGGGCATGGCCGGCCTTGGACAACAGGGTCACCAACGTGAAGGGAGCTGACCCGTGAACAGTCTGACAGCTCTGCCCGACACCGGGCGCCACGGCGGCATCGCTGGAGGTGCCCGATGAGCATCCGGTCCTACTTCGGCTTCGGCGCCAGCCCGTCCGCGACCGCCGCCGAGCCCATGACCAAAACCCGCTACGCCACCTCGAGCCCGACCGCCGCCTCCACGGACACCCGCCCCGAGCGGCAGATCGTCCCGGTCGACGGCCGGGTGCCCCTCACCCCCGAGCAGGACCCCTACGGGGAGGGGAGCAGCGAGCCCGTGCGGCGCAACTTCGGGCGCCCCGGACCCTGGCCCGACCTGCCGGGCGGCGCCGCGTGACGGACGCGCCGGTGCTGAACCAGGCCGACCTCGCCCTCAGGTGGGCGCGTCAGGCCGACGCCAGGCGCACCCCCTCCGGCGAGTGCCCGCCCCGAGTCGCTCAGTTCCGGCCGCCGGACGCGCCGGTGCTGAACCAGGCCGACCTCGCCCTCAGGTGGGCGCGTCAGGCCGACGCCAGGCGCACTTCCAACAGCGGCTAGTCCGCCGCACCCCCGTACGCGTCGCCATCTTGATCGACGCCCACCCCCGGGCCGATCCCCTTCGCGGGCTGGAGCGGCCCCGTCAGTGGGCGCCGACCGAGCCATCGGTCAGCGCACCTGATCCGCACCACCCAGCGCCCGGAAGTCGCTTCCCCATCAGGACGGCCAAGGCAGCGCGGTTCCTTGATTCGACAACAGCCTGCGGGGCCCTGGCACGGCCTGCCGCAGGAGCACCATCCGCAGCCCGTGGCTGCCCTGATCCCCCGTCCGCCGGCATCAGCCGACGGCCGGGGGCGAACGGGGAGCTCCGGACCTTCGGGCCCACGGCCCGAGCACGGATGCCGACCGCCGTCCGCGACGGCACCGGACCGCCCGGCCCCAGCTTGCAGGCACGGCCGGGCGGCCCACCCCACCGATCCGCTACACGAACCGAAGGGAGACACCAGGATGCCCGACTTCGCGCGCTGGGCGCTGGAGTACGTTGCGGCGCTGTTCCTCCTGTTCAACGCCGCGCTGATCGTCTACGGCTGCTACCTGCTGATCCGGAGGTGGCCGCGGTGACCGACCAGACCACCAGCCCGGCCGACCTGTTCGACACCGTCTTCGCCACGCACACCGGCGAGATCGTGGACGCCGTAGTCATCGAGGACATCGCCGACGCCGAGATCATCGACCCGCTCCCCGAAGCCGAACCGGCACCGCAGATCATTGTGATCGAGCCCGAGCCCGTCACCACCGTGAAGGACTCCCCCGGCCCAGGAACCCACGTCCCGCCGCCGAGGACCGTCCCCTACGTCCCCCCGGCGCCCAGCACGTTCACCGCTCCGCCCCCGCCGCCGCTACCCCCGTGCACGCCGTGCGCTCCCGGCAGTAGCCCTAACTGCGGCGGATGCAACCTCCGCCCCGGCGAGCCGATCCCCGTCGAGGTCATCGCCCCGGTCCCGGTCCCGGTTTACGTGGTGGAGCCGCCCGCCCCGCCCGAGCCGATGTGGGACTGGTCCTGGCTCCAGCTCGGCAAGAACGCCGTCGCCGCCGGCCTGGCCGTCGTCCCGGCCTGGTACCTGCAGCCACTCGGGGCGCACTACGGCGTCCCCGTCGCCGCCACGGTACTCGTGCTCTTCCCGCTGCGGCCGGTCGCCTTCGCATCCGCCACCGTGTGCGCGGCCTGGTACGCCTCCGCCGCTGCGGGCCTGAATGAGGCCACCAGCAACACCATCGAGGCCCTGGCCTTGATCGCGCCGCTCGCCAGCTGGCGCATCCACGCCGCCAAGAACGGCACCCTCGCGCCGGTCTCGCCCCTGCGCCGGCTGGCCGCCTGGGTCGCCGTCCTGACCGGCGTCCTCAACATCCCCGCCATCACCGACTTCACGACCTGGACTGTCCAGGTCTTCACCGGAGGGAACTGAAACCCATGGACATTACCCTCGGCACCTACGCCACCGTGCTCGGCCTCACCACGTGGCGCGTCGTCAAGGTCACCGGAATCGGCAAGCTCATCGCCGGCTCGAAGAACGTGACGGATCTGGTCCCGTTCGGTGTCGGCAACGTCGTCGGGGTCACCGGCGGCCTGTGCACCGGCGGCATCCTCGGCGGCCTGGGCTGGCTGAGCTACCAGGCCAGCGTCTACGGCGGACAGCTCACCCTCTGGGGCGCCACCGGCGCGGACTCCACCACCCAGTACCACGGCGTCGAGCCGATCCCGCTCTCCAACGGCGGCTCCCTGCTGCTGTTCGTCGTCGCCGTCGGAGGCGCCGCCGCCTGGAAGGGCCTCAACAAGGGCCCGAAGCGCCAGCTGATGGCGGGCGTGGTCAACGGGGCCGCCCTCACCGCCGTCCCCCTTGTCGCCTACTACTCCCACCTCGCCTTGTCCACGGGCGGCGACAGCCTCCTCACCGCCCTGAACCACGCCGTCAGCTCCTGACCCACGACCAGAAAGGACAGCTCGACGTGTCGGTGACGCTGAACAAGCCCGCCCCCGACGACACACCCGACGAAGACGAGGTGGTCGACGCCGAGCTCCTCGACGACGACCACCCCGGCCCGCGGCCGGTCCAGCCGCTCCCGTGGTGGGAACGGCAGCGCGCCCACACCCGCGAGGGCCTGCGCGTCCTGGCCGCCGAGCGCGGCGCCTGGCTGACTGGCCACAACCTGAGCGACGAGTACGTGGCCGTCGACCTCCTCAACGGCCGCCACCGGCAGTGGAAGGGCGCGCAGGACATCGAGCACACGAACCTGAGCGCCCGCGCGAAGGAGCACCACGTCGAGGCCAAGAAGGCGACCTCCGCCTCCCGGGTCCAGAGCGTCACCCCGACCGAGTACGGCGCCGCCCGCAAGACCGCCCTCGCCGCCACGGCGACCGCCGCCCAGTGGGAGCAGCAGGCCGCAGCCGTCCTCGCCCGCAGTTACCAAAACCACCTGCCCGCGACCCCGGCGGAGATCAGCGAACACCGGCGCCGCATCGCCTCCCGGCGGCTGTGGCGCCGGTGCGTGCCGACCGTGCTCGCTGTTGTCGGGACGGTCCTGCTGACCGGCGGCGCCCACGGCCTGATGGTCGTGGGCGCCGCCGCGGCCGCCGCCGTGACCGTTGCGGGGTGGGCGAAGGGCGCGAATCCCAGCTGGCGCGCCGCCTCTCCGCAGCCGCCCGGCCTGGCCTACCCGGTGCCCGAGGGCACGCTCCTGGTCGCCCGCAACCCCGCGCCCGACGAACAGCGGGATCCGGCGGCGGCGCCGACAGAACCACCCGCCGCCGCACCTGCGCCGGGCCCGGCCGGCGCCCCGCGCGCCGACGCCCCGCAGCCGACCGGCCAGCCATACCCGATCCGGCTGGCCGCCACCCCGGAGCAGGCCGGGCAGTGCATCCACCTCGCCCTGCGCGCCGAGGGCCTGGCCGTGGGCTCCGTCACCGATGTCTCCCAGGAGCGCTGGGGCTGGAGGGCAACGGCTCACCTCACGAAGGGCCGGCCGAGCACCCTGGTTGCCAAACTGCCGGACCTGGAGGTGCTTCTCGGCGTCCAGCAGAACGGCGTCATGGCGCAGCCGCAGCGCGCCGCCGCCGGATCCGTGGTCCTGCGGGTCATCACCAGCGACCCGTTCGCGCAGATGCCCGAACACCCGGTCTACGCGCCGAAGTCGAACTCCATCCTGAACCCGGTGAACCTGGGCCCGTCCATGGACGGCACCGCGACGACGGTCGTGCTCGCCGGACAGAACATGTTGGTCGTCGCTGCCTCAGGTGGCGGGAAGTCCGCGCTGGTACGGACGATGGCCGACTACGTGACCAGCTGCTATGACGCCGTGGCGTGGGACATCGACCCCACCGGGCGCGGCCTGGGCCCCCTGCGGGGCGCGGCCGGACGTACCGCCTACACCAAGGCGGACATCGACAAGGCGATCGGCGACATCATCCGGTACGCCCAGGCCCGTACCCGGCTGCTGGGCGACGACGTCGACAACTGGCAGGTCACCGAGGACGCCCCGGCGATCATCGTGTTCTGTGACGAGTTCCTGCAGCTGACGCCCAAGCAGAGGGCCCGGCTGATCCAGGGCACCCGGATCACCCGCAAGGTCAGAATCTCGTTGGTGATCCTGGTACAGGACGGGACGGCCGACGCGGTCGGCGACGCGATCGCCGACGCGCTCGGCATCCGCATCATGCTCCCCTGCCGCCTCGCCGACGTGCCGCTGGTCGTCGGATCGAGCACCGCGGTCTCCGAGGGGTGGGCACCTCACCGGCTCACCCCCTCCCCGGGCGACTGGGACCCGGCCGACGCCGGGAAGTTCTACATCCTGGGGCCGGGCCTGACGGACCCGATCCTGCGTAAGTGCACCTACATGGGGCCGGTCGCAGCCAAGCAGCGCGCCGTCGAGCGCCAGGCGGCCGGAATCGTGCAGATCGACGCGGCGACCCTCACGGAGGCCGGCCACGATGCGGGCGGCGACGACGGAGACCAGGACGCCCGGATCGGGTGGGTCGCGGCCGCCTTCGACAACGACGCCGCGCTCAGCGCGGAGACCCTTCTGGAGCGCCTCACCGAGCGCTGGCCCGACGAGTTCGGCGACTGGAACCGCACCCAGCTCCGCGATCTCCTCAAGCCCCTCGTGGGCGTGCCGAAGCCGGTCAACGTCGGCGGCAAGACCGCTCGGGGCTACCGGCTCCAGGACCTGACGGACGCCCTCGAAGAGGCGTAACCGAGGCCGCTGCGGGGGTGTAACCGGGGACGCCGGCCGTACGGCCGGATCACACCCTGGTTACGCCCCCACACAGGCTCTGACCTGCTCAGTTACGCCATTACGGCCATTACACCCACCCCCCGCCCAACGCCCCCGGAGGTGCCCTCCAGGCCCCTCCGGGGGAGGCCTCGACGGCGACCTGCCGGACACGCCGTCACCGCCCGGGACGGAGATCGCCAAACCCGCCCCACCCGGTCGGCCCGGTTCACCAGACTGTGCGTCATGGGCTACTACACGACCACCCGCCACGCCTCCGACGCCGCCGATGCGATCCGCACCATCCGGGAGAAGGCCACCGACCGCGACGCCTACGACGACGTGGACGAGATCACCCGCACCGCCGAGCACCTGCGCGCCCTGGCCGAGCACCTGCCCCCCGTCCTCACCCAGCAGGGCCTCGCCCTGCTCCTGCACGCCCGCGACCCCGAACAACGCGAGGTTACCGACGGCCAGAAGGCCCTCGCCCAGGCCGCCGCCCACGCGGTCCGGCTGGAGGAGGCCCTGCGCACGGCGATCGAGGAGATGCGCCGGGTACGCGACTGACCCACCGTCAGCGAGCACCACCCGGCTTCTCAGGACGGTTTTCCGTGCGGCTGCTCCGGTCCAGGAGCAGCCGCAGGCGGGACACAGAAGCCGGCTTCTGCACCAAGCCGTTCCTGACGTCCTAGGCAGCACTCTCCTCGAGCCAGCCGACACCGCACGAACGCCACCGGCGGCAATCTGCCGACCGGACGGTGTGCGCCAGGCTTCCCAATCAGGACTAAACCTGGTAATGTTCTCTGTGTTGGGGGGCGGATATCCCGCCCTTCCAGAGCGATTGGAGACCCCTTGAGCAGGAACTCCCGGGCCGCCTCGAAACGGCCCCGAAAGACCCCCCGGCAGGCCGCCCCGCCCGCCGTCCAGGACCCGGCGGAGGGGGTGCCCCGCGCCATGCCGGCTATCCCCGGCGAGGAGCAGGCCGCCGCCCCGGGCGAAGAAGACCGCAAGGGCGCAGAGGAAGCCCTCGCGGCCGCCGACCAGCAGGCTCAGGACCTGCTCGCCGAGGCCCAGAACAAGGCCGACGCCCTGGTCGCCGAGGCCCGGCAGGAAGCGGAGAAGGTCTGCGCAACCGCGAAGGGCACCGCCGAGACCGAGGCCAAGCAGGAGGCCGCGCGGATCCGCGACGCCGCTCGTCAGGAGGCGGACCGGATCCTTGCCGAGGCCGCCGCTGCGGCCGGGCGCCTTCAGGAGGAGGCGAAGCAGCAGGCCAACGCTCTGAAGGCGGAGGCCGAAGAGGCCCAGCGCACCGCGCGTGCCGCGCTGATCACCGCGCAGCAGACCGCCTCCAACCTCCAGGACCAGGCCGCCGCGGACACCGACCGCCTGCGCCAGGCCGTCGGCCGGGAGGTCGACCAGCGCCGGTCGGATGCCGACACCGACGCCGCCGCCCTGCGCGACGCAGCCCGCAAGGAGGCCGACGCGACCCGCACGGCAGCCAACCAGGCCGCCAGCGACGCCAACGAGCTCCTGACGAAGGCCCAGGCTCGTGAAGCTGCAGCCAAGGAGCGGGAGTTGGCCGCCGGAAGGGCCCTGGCCGAGGCCGAGGAGGTGCTGGAGCGTGCGATGTCGCGCACGATTCAGCGCAACCACCGCCGCGAGCTCAAGGACCAGGCGAAGGCGGACCGCCGACGCGCCCGACAGGCCGAGCGAGCGGACCGTGGCACCCTGTCCGACCGGGTCATGCGCTTCGTGCAGGCCAACCTGCGCCGTCTGATGGTGGTCATCCCGATCACCTCGCCGATGGCGGTGGCCTGGACCGGACAGGCGTCGTTCGCGGAGACCGTCCTGGACTGGGCCTTCCCGTTCACCATCTTGTTCGCGGCCGCCTGGGAGCTGTCCACGACCTTCACGGGCTGGATGTACCACGAAGCCCGTAAGCAGGGCGACGCTGGCACGATCTACCGGGTCGCGACCTGGTGCTTTGCGAGCGGGGCCGCGGTAATGAACTACTGGCATAACTCCGGGCAGGTCACCGGCCGCAGCTTCGACTCGGCATCCGGCAAGTGGGTCGACCAGATCACCTACTGGCACGCCACCCCCAAGGCGGTCAGCTTTGCGGTGGTGTCGATTACCGGCATGGTCCTGTGGGAGCTGTACGCCCGGCTGATCCACAAGCAGTACCTGCGCAGCAAGGGACTGGCAGCGCGGGTGCGGCCAAAGATCACCCTGATTCGATGGGTCCGCTACCCCCGGCACTCCTGGACCGCATGGTCCCTGACCATCACCGACGAGTCGCTGGTCACGCTGGAACTGGCGTGGGCTGCTGCCGAGACCAAACTGGCGCACCGCCGGTCCCTGAAGGCCGTACGCGCCGGCCTTCCGGTCCCGTCCACGTTCAGGGTGGTCCCGATCAGTCCCAGTCTCTCCCCGGCCGGTCTCCCCGGTCTCGCCGTGCAGGAGACCGGTCTCGCAACGACGCCGTACAACCGGGCCGCGACCTACGTCCTGGAGCGCCTGGACACCCAGGGAGGTACCTCGGGAGGGACGAAGCGCGAGACCACGGCCGGGACCCGACGGAAGGCCGAGACCGGCTTCCCCGCCCCGGCCCTGCCCGCCAGCGAGACCAGCTGGACCGAGACCCGCAGCATCGGGACCGGCGAGACTGGCACCCGCCGTCGCGAGACCAGGGAGACCTCCACGATCCCCGGCGTCGAGACTCGGCGCCGTGAGACCAACGGGTCCGGGACCAGGGCCGGAGAGACCACCGCTTCCGAGACCGAGACCATCGCTTCCGAGACCTGGACCGCCGAGACTCGGCGCCGTGAGACCAACGGGACCGGGACCAGCGCGGGAGAGACCACCGCTTCCGAGACCGAGACCACCGCTTCCGAGACCGAGACCATCGCTTCCGAGACCTGGACCGCCGAGACTCGGCGCCGTGAGACCAACGGGACTCCCCTTTCCGGTACCGAGGGGAGCGGGACCTCCGAGCCCGAGACCGACCAGGTCCCGGCCGAGACCGGCGAGGACGAGCCGGACGGCGAGGTCTCCAGCATCGGCGAGATCGAGACCGAGATCGACCTCCTGCTGACCCGGTTGGTCCAGCGCGGGGGCCGGTTCACGGTCAAGCTCCCAGAGGCGATGTTGCTAACGGGGAGGCCCAAGTCGACGGCAGCCAAGCGCCTCGCCGTCGCGCGGGACCGGTACGACCGCCGTCCCAAGCCCAGCCCCGAGCGCACACCGGGGATCACGCAGGGCGCCTGACGACGGCAAAGGGCCCCGGGATGAAGCAGACACCCCGGGGCCCACGCCGGGCGCCGACGGCACCCGCGGGCCGGGTTCGCCCCCGGCCTGCCCAGGCCAAGGCCAGGGCGGCCCAATACTCCCACCCCCGGAAGGTCGACGGGACGTCACCCTTCCCGATTAGTTCTAAAACTGGTAATGTTCTATCTGTCGGGACCGGTGGTCCCGACCACCCGGACGCACGTGGCAGTGCTCCGGCACCCGAAACACACCCCCTTCCGACGAGAGACGAGGACCCATGTCCGAGAACACCGCCGCCGGCATCTCCGAGACCGTCCAGCAGCTGCACGCTGAGGCCCGCCAGGCCTACGCCGCCGCCCAGGACCCCCAGCGGGCCGCCGACGCCCGCGACCTGTCCGCCCGGGCCCGCACCAGCGGCAACGCCGCCGCTGGCGCCTGGACCGGCCAGCAGCACTGAGCCCCCACCCGAGCCCGGTGGGGCGGTACCGCCGTCCCGCCGGGCCCAGCTGACGGAGAGACCGATGTACAGCGTGACGCACACCTCCATCCAGAGCCTCGGCCTGGACACCGACGACAAGCTCCGCCAGTGGGCTGCCGACGCGCTCTTCGCCAGTGACATGGCGACCTGCGACATCACGAACGGCCCGCGCCTCCAGGCCCGCCCCCTCGTGCGGGCCACCGTCTGGAGCCTCACGGAGACCGAGCGCGCCGAGCTGGTCCGCGCTGCCTTCTCCAGCGACACGGCCGCCGCCACGCAACGCATGGAGGCCTGCCGCGGAGCCGTCCACGACGCGCCGGCCTGGCCCCTGCTGGATACCTGGAAGGTCGCCATTTCCGCCTCCCCGGACTCCTGACAGCGAGCGGGCCCAGCTGGCTTAGCCCGTGCCGCCCGGACCACACCTCCGGACGGCGCGGACGGAGCCGGAACCCCGGACCGCAGAACAGGAGGAGCGCATGTCCGTCCACCACCTCGACCTCCTCGACGGAGCCCCCGCCGGCCGCAGCGCCCGCGTGGGGTGGGACCAGGCCTTGGCCACCTACTGGGCTCAGGTCTACGACGACCGCGGCCGCGAGCAGCAGCCCGTCGACCACGTCTTCGCCGGCGGGTCGCGGTACGACATCAGCAACCCCGACACCGTCCTGGAACTCGTCGCCCCCTACGCCCGGATCACCGAGGGGCTGCGCGAGCAGCTGCTCGCCGACCGCGAGCGGGAGGGCGACACCTTCGCCGGCCTTCCCGGCACCTTCCTGGCCGCCGCGGCCTGGCCGCCCGCCGCCACCACCATCGGGCAGTTGACCGCCGTCAGCGCCCTGCTCACCAGCATCGACGCCCCCTGACCGCCCGCCGCGAGTCGAGGCGGCCCCCAGATCCCGCCAAGGGAGCCGCCGAAGTCCGCCGATCGCCCCCAGCCGACCCGGCCCGCGGCAACACCACCAAACCGCACGAGCGAGAGGAACACAGACATGGGCAAGACCGCGATCCGCAGGAGCAAGCCCGGCGTCAGCCGCGCCAAGGCGTGCAACGGCAAGGCCCACTACAGCAACAAGACCGACGCGCAGCAGGCCGGACGCGACTTCGCCGACAAGCACCCCGGCTACCTGGACCGCGTCGCCTACGTGTGCCCGTACAGCCGCACCGGCAATCCGCACTACCACATCGGCCGACGGCTGAATGTCCCGAAGCGGACGACCCGCTGACGAACCGTCGGCAACCATCGAACCCGAACGAGAGGACCACACCGTGACCACCCAGATCCCCGGCAGCCTCATCGCCGCCGCCGCACACGCGCCGCAGCTCGTGCACGCGGCCGTCCACGAGCTGGTCAGCCGGGCGAGCGACGAGTGCACCGACTTCCTCGCCGACGTCCCGGCGCACGAGTTCGAGAAGTCCGCCGCCCTCGACGCGGCCGGTGAGCTGTACGACCGGGTGGCGCGGGTCATCGATGCCGAGCTGACCCACCCCGGTTCCTTCGACCAGCGCCATATCCGTGCCCTGCTGCAGAGGGCCGACCAGGCCGCCCGCGACGGCGGCGTCCCGTTGGCCCTGGTCGAGACGCTCGTCCACCTGCTGCCGTGACCAGCCGACCGACCCATGCCCCCCTCTGGGGGGCACCCAGCCCGGCCCAACTGGAGCCCTGGCGCCTGCCGAAGGACGACCAGTGGTCACACGGATGCCCCCGCTGCTATCTGGTCTGCCAAGGAGGGCGCGCCGGCCTGACCGCGCACTTGGCCACCGTCCACCAGGGCGAGTCCACCCCGACGACCCGCTGGACCCTCGACTGACCGGGCGCTCGAAGTCGAGCAGGACCCACCCCTGCTCGGCCTCGGCTACCCGGCCGACACAACCGTGACGGAGGAAGTGCCCATGACGACCACCCCCTTGACCTTCGCCGTCCTGGCCGACCGTTACGGCCGAGCGGTCGCATACCTCGCGAGCCTCGACCGCAACCCAGTGCCATCGGATCCGACCGCGGCCGACGCCGCCACGTTGGTCCAACTCGTGATTGATGCCGCTGACTTCCTGATCCAGGACCACAGCTTCGAGCAAGCCGGGCTGCTGACGGCCGCCGCCTCCCACCTTGCCAACGCCCTCAAGGCGGGCGACGACGACCGGCCCGGGCTGCTGCGTCAGGCCGAGGAGAAGCTCGGCTTCATCGGCGACATCACGCCGGACCTCCGCGCCCACGCCGACGAGCTCGGTATCGCCTGGGCCTTCTGACACCGGCGCACGCACCACGCTCCGCGCACCCGGTCTTCAGGGTGACGCAGGCAGCAGAACCACCCAGGCCGGACAGGAAAGTCCTGTCCGGCCGCACCACAGCCCAGGAGGAGACCGTGCAGCATCAGGAGCCGGTGGTCAGGCCCACCAACACCCAGTACGAACGAGCACACGCCACGGTGGCCAACGAGCTGGCCCGCGCCGAGGCGAAGGCCCAAGCCCTGACGGCCGCGCTCGGCCTGCCACTTGCCGTCCTGGTCGCCCTGGCCCCAAGCCGACACCTCCCGCCGGTGGCAACCGCGCTGGTCGCGCTCGGAGCAGCCGGCCTCGTCGCTGCCATGGTGATGGTGCTGCTCGTCGTCCGCCCCCGCCTGGACGGCCAGGTGCGCGGCTCCTGGCTCCACTGGGCCAACTGCACCGCCGACGACCTCGCGGCCGACCTCACCACCGAGCAGCTGTCCAGCCAGGTGGTGATCCTGTCCCAGCTGGCCCGAAGCAAGTACAAGGGCCTGCGACGAGCCATCGACACCACCATCGTCGCGCTGCTCGTACTCGCAGCCGCCCGTCGTGGCCGTCGTCCTCACCTGATCGTCTGCTGCTTCTGCCCCTGGTGGTGGTCACCCAAATTTGGGTGACCGCTGCTGGGGGTTTTGGTGTTTGTGCGTCGGTTTGTGGTGGTGGGTGGGGTGGTGCGGGGGTTGGTGGGTGGTGGGTGGGGT
>NZ_JBIUUS010000053.1:0-41301 GCF_044742585.1 Kitasatospora sp. NPDC087861 | reverse complement strand
ACCGCGAACGACCCTTGGTCGGTGTCGAGCCGGTACATCCGGTTGGCGAACCCGCCGTGGACGCGGATCATCGGCCTGATCGGCGCGCCGAGATGTGAAAGGTTCACCCACGCATGCTAGGGGCTGGCAGTTCATCGATGCACCGGAATTTCCCGTGATGCAGCGGGGCGCCGGGCGGGTGTGGTCGTCGTCGAACTGGCCCCGGACGTCCTCGATGAACCACTGCAGCGTCCGGTCCGCGCCGTTGATCAGCGGCACCATCCGCTCGCGCGGCCCCGAGCCGCGGGCGCCCTTGCCCAGGCGGACGTGGAGCTTGCCGAACCGGCCCAGGTGCCCGACGTCCCCGCGCGGATGGTGCCGTCCGTCAGCCCCGCCGAGGCCCGCGCCAACACGAAACCGGCCAGCACGTCCGTCTCGAACCGCTCCAGCTCCTCCACCGAGACCGGATCCCGGGACTCGCGCACGTCCCGCACCACCGCCAGCGCCGACGACTCGCGCCTGCTCGCCTTCGACGTTGGGCGCGTGGTCGTCGATGAGGAGGCAGTCGGCCGGGCTGATGCCCAGGGCGGCGCAGGTGATCTCCGGTGCGACCGCAGGGGCGCGGTCCGTCCCTTCCACTGTCGACGGCGCGGGCGGGGCGGCGCCAAGAGGCCGTCCCGGCCCGTCCGCGGCGGCGGCCTGTCAGGCCATCCAGAAGAAGACGGCCGTCATCCGCCGCTCCGGCAGCTCGGCGCCGTAGTAGGTCGTCGCGCTGTGGATGAGGTTGGCGTGGTAGAGCAGCAGCTGGTTGTAGCGGTTGGGGACACGGACGTCCTCGGTGAAGTGGTCGGCGGGCACGTGCCGGGTGCCGAGCGCCTCGACCAGGTTGTTGTGCGGCGCGTTGACCAGGTTGCCGCCGAGGCGTCCGCCGGGGAACTGCTGGCGGTAGAAGCTGGTGCCGGCGTCCTTCGGCGCGCCCGGGCTGAGGTAGAGCACGGCGGCGTAGCGGCAGAGGGCGCGGGAGTCGGTGTGCGGGCGGGACTCCGACTCACCGGCGCCGACGACCTGGACGCAGTTGTGGTTCAGCGTGCCACCGCCCGGGGTGCTCTGGACCCAGAGCCGGGAGGCGCCGGTCGCCTTGCGGACCAGGGCCTCGACGCGGGTCAGCTCGTCGGGCTTCAGGCCGGGCATGGTGCGCAGGCCGGGCCAGGCCTCGGGACGGTACGGGTAGCCCTCGGTCCAGTCGCCGCGGGCCAGGCAGCGCTCGCGGACGGCGTCCGGGTCGGGGAGGACGTTGTCCAGGACCCAGAAGTCCCGGCCACGGGTGGGTTTGCGGTAGGGCAGGACCGGCAGGGCGGTGGACCTGATGGGCTGTGAGGGCATGGGCCGACGATAGGGGCGGCGGCCGTCAACCTTCTGCCGTGAGCAGGTCAACCTTTCGTCAAGTGCTGCCCATGGGCGGGGTGTTTCCCGCCGCAGGTCAGGGGCTTGTCCGGACGGCGTAGGTGCCCAGGGCGCCCTCCAGTCGGTCGAAGGCCCGGACGGCCGAGGGTCGGACCACCGCCGTGATGGCGGTGGTCTCCTCGCCGGCCAGGAGGCGGCGGAACACCTCGGTGAACACCGCACGGTCGACGGCGGCGAGCAGCCCGGCGGCCACCCGGCTCTCGAAGTCGACCGGCGGGTCGAGCGGCGGGCGGGACGGTAGGTCGAGCGGCAGGTCGGTGGCCAGGTCGGCGGGCAGGTCGGCCTCGGAGCCGGTCGAGGTGGCGACCGATGCGCGGGCCTCTGCGCGGGCCTCTGCGCGGGCCTCTGCGCCGGCCTCGGCGAGGGCCTCGGCGAGGGCGGTCTCGCTCTGCTCGTGCAGTTCGCGCAGCCGGGCGACCAGGGCGGGGCTGTCGGCGATGGTGCGGGCGAAGGCCTGGCCGGAGAACCCGAGCCGCGGGTCGTGCCGGTCGAGGCCGGCCAGGCAGTCGCGGCGGAGCGCGGTGAGGGCGGATTCGCCGGCCGCGCGCCCGGTGACCGCCCGGGCGAGTCTGCCGACGATCTCCTCGTGCAGGTCGAGGAGGAGGTCCTCCTTGCGCGGGAAGTGGTTGGTGACGGTCATCTTGGCGACCCCGGCGGCGGCCGCGACCTCGGCGATGGTGGTGCGGTCGAAGCCCTGCTCGATGAAGAGCCCGGTCGCGGCGTGCGAGATCGCCTCGCGGGTGCGGCGCTTGTTGAGCTCGCGCAGGTTCGGAGTAGCCCCGGTTTCCGTCATGGGGGCAGCGTAGCGCAGTTCGCTGGGTCGGTCACAGAAAATAGGCTTGACCTAATCTATGGGTTCGTCCTAAGTTTCTTCCGGGCGGTCGGAGCGGCCGCCGAAGGGACGACCAGGCGGAGGGCGCATGACCACATCGGTCACCGGAAAGCGCAGGGTGACGACGGCTCGGGCGGCTGGGGCGGCGGCCGGGGCGGGCTTGGCGGAGCCGCTGCCGTCGGGCCTGCTCAAGATGGGCGCGGTGCTCGCGCTGGGGCCGGTGCTCGCCCTGCTGGACACCACGATCGGTGCAGGCGGCTCGGCCGGCGCGGCCTTCGGGGAGACGTTCTGGTGGGTGCTCGCCCTGTCCGCGCTCGCCATCGCACCGGCCCTGCTCTACCCGGGCTCCCGTAAGCCCGTCTGACCAGCAGCCATCACCGATCGGTCATCAACCGACCACCATCCACGGAGGAACCATGGTCACCCAGCACCCCGGCGGACTCCGCCTGCTCAGCGTCCACGCCCACCCCGACGACGAATCCAGCAAGGGCGCGGCCACGCTGGCCCGGTACGCGGCCGAAGGGGTGGACGTCCTGGTCGCCACCTGCACCGGCGGCGAGCGCGGCTCGGTACTCAACCCGGCGCTGGACCGGCCCGAGGTGCGGGCGGACCTCACCCGGATCCGGCGCGAGGAGATGGCAGCGGCCCGGGACATCCTGGGCGTGCGCCAGCAGTTCCTCGGCTTCGTCGACTCCGGCATGCCGGGTCCGGAGGAGCCGCTGCCGGAGGGCTGCTTCGCCGCCCAGCCGGTGGCGGTCGCCGCGGCGCCGCTGGTCGCCCTGATCCGGCAGTTCCGCCCGCAGGTGGTGGTCACCTACGACGAGACCGGCGGGTACCCGCACCCGGACCATGTGATGACCCACCAGGTCACGGTCGAGGCCGTCGAGGCCGCGGCCGACCCGGACCGCCACCCCGAGGCGGGGGAGCCCTGGCCGGTGGCGAAGCTCTACTACCACCTGGCGCTCTCCCGGGCCTGGTTCCAGACCCTGCACGATGCGATGACGGAGCGGGGCGTCGCCTCGGGCATGGGCGAGCTGCTCGCGGACTGGCCGGACACCCGGCCCGCCCTCGCCGCCACCACCCGGGTGGCGTGCGCCGAACAGTTCGCCGTACGGGACGCGGCGATGCTGGCGCACGCCACCCAGGTCGAGCCCGGCGTCGCGTTCATGGCCCACCCGAGGGACATCGAGCGCGAGGTCTGGCCGACCGAGGACTACCACCTCGCCCGGAGCCTGGTGCCGGGTGCGGGCGAGTGGCCCGAGACCGACCTGTTCGCGGGGCTGCGCTCAGGAGAGGAGGACGAATGAACCGTAGGTGGGCCTCCGTCGGCTCAGCACTGGCCGTCGGCGAGCACGAAGTAGCCCGGTCCGGTCTGCTTCAGGGTGTGGGTCACGAAGGTGTTCCAGAGCCCCATGCCCTGGCCCGAGCCGAAGGCGTAGGTCAGGCCGCCGCTCTGGGTGGCCCGACCGGCCCGGACCTGGTTGTAGTTGCTGTCGGTGAAGCACTGCGGAGTGCTGCCGCCGGTGGTCGCCGTCACCGCTGCCGACCGGGCGCCCACCGTGCCCGCCGTGTCGACCGCCGCCACGGTGTAGCCGTACGCGGTGCCGGAGGCGAGCCCGGTGTCGGTGAAGGTCGCGCCGGTCGGGCTGCCGGCCAGGGCGCCGTCCCGGTAGACCCGGTACGAGGTGGCGCCGCTGACGGCTTGCCAGGAGAGCGCGATCGAGCCCTGGTCGACCGGGGCCGCGGTCAGTCCGGCCGGGGCGGGCAGACCGGGGGTGGTGGGCCCGGTCCCGCTGTCCAGGCCCCAGAACAGCGCGGTGTAGTAGCTGGAGCAGATCGTGTTGAGGAAGTAGCTGCCGATGGCCCCGCACTGGTCGGTCCCGGTGCCGGGGTTGACCGCCAGCCCGTGGCCCATCCCGGAGACGGTGAACAGCGCCACGACGGGCTGCCCGCCTGCGTCGGCGTAGTCCTCCTCGGTGGTGCCGCCCGGCAGGGTCCGGGTACCGGTCGGGCGTTGGCCGACGCCCTGGACGTTCGTCCACTGGTCGCGCAGCTCCGTCGCGCTCACCGGCTCGACCACGGTGTCCGCGCTGCCCTGCCAGATCGCCACCCGGGGCCAGGGTCCGGCGTAACCCGGGTACGCGGCCCGGACCTTGTCGCCCCACTGCGCCGGGGTGAGCCCCTGATCGGCGTTCTGGCAGCCGGAGGCGGCGCCCTGGGTGGTGGCGCAGTGGGCCGGGAGGCCGGAGTCGATCGCCCCGCCGGCGAACACGTCCGGGTAGTCGGCCAGCAGGTCGGCCGCCATCCCGCCGCCGGCCGACAGCCCGGTGACGAACACCCGGTGGCCGTCCGAGCCGTACAGGGCCTTGGCCTTGGCGACCATCTCGACCACCGACTCCGCCTCGCCGGCGCCCCGGGCGTCCTTGGCCGCGTCGAACCAGCTGAAGCAGGAGAGGCTGTTGTTGGCGCTGCTGGTCTGGGGGAAGACCACCGCGAAGCTGTACCGGTCGGCGAAGGTGGTCCAACCGGAGTTGCGGTAGTAGTCGTTGGCGCTCTGCAGGCAGCCGTGCAGCGCGACCACCAGCGGCGCGCCGGCCGGCAGTCCGGCGGGGGTGTAGGAGTACATCGCGAGGTTGCCCGGGTTGGCGCCGAACCCGGCGACCTGCTGGAAGGTCCCGCTCGCGGTGTCGGCCACCGCCGGGGTGGGCGTGGCGGTGCCGATCGTGAGGGCAGCCGCCGTCAGCAGCGCGGCGACGGCAGGGCGGAGGGGCATGGGAGCTCCTGGGTGGGGGAGGAGTGGGGGCGGCTGCCGAGCAGCGTGGCGCGCGCCACGCCCAGGTGCCATGTGGCGGTCACCCGCGGTCCACCGTCCCGCCATGGCGCGGACCGCCATGGCCCGGTACTGCGGAGCGCCGTGCCGGCCGACTCGGCGCTCGGCTGTGCCGTGCTGAGCCGGCTGCCCGCCGGGATCGGTTACACCACCACGCAGTTGAACGTCCACATGCTGCGCCCGCTGTTCGCCGACTCGGGGCTGCTGCGTTGCGAGGGCCTGGTGCTGCACCTCGGGCGGACGATGGCGACGGCCGAGGCCAGGGTGGTAGGGGTGGAGAACGGCAAGCTCTACGCGCACGCCACCACCACCTGCGCGATCCTGGCGCCCCGCCCGGCGGCCTGACCCGCGGCCCAAGCAGCGGCCTTGGTGCGGGCCTTGGTGCGGCCCTGCCGGGGAACTCTGACCGTGAACGAGCGGGCCCCGGCCGCAGTGGCGACCGGGGCGTGCTCGAAGTGCCGGGGCCGGCGGGGGTCAGAGGGCCGCGAGCAGGCCGCAGAGCGCGAGGAGGCCGCAGATCCCGAAGTTGATCAGCTTGTGCGAGAGGAACACGGCGGCGAACTCGCGGATCGTCGCGCTCGGCCAGTAGTAGGCGGCGGTCGGGGAGCCGAACACGTGCCCGTTGACGCCGGTCCGGCGGGCGGTGAGCGCCGCCCGGAAGGCGTGGAAGTTGTTGGTGACCACGACGCAGCGGTAGTCGGGCTTGGCCTGCTCCATGATGGCCTTGCTGAAGAGCAGGTTCTCCTCGGTGGTGCGCGAGCCGTCCTCGCGCTCGATGTGTTCGGCCGGGAAGCCGCGCCCGGTCAGGTAGTCGGCCATCGCGTGGGACTCCGGCAGCTTCTCGTCGGGGCCCTGGCCGCCCGAGGTGATCAGCATCGGCGGGTTGCCGCGGGCGGCCTGCCGGTCGTACACCTCCCGGCCCCGGTCGAGCCGGCTGGCGAGCAGCGGCGGGACGCGCTCGCCGCCGATCAACCCGGAGCCGAGGACGACCACGAAGTCCACGTCCCGGCGGGGCCGGTGGCGGCCGTACAGGAACGCGTAGCCGACGAAGCAGACGAACAGGAAGGAGATGTAACCGACCACCAGGACGGCGGTGCCCGCGAGGATGCCGAGTTGGCGCGAGCGGGTGGCCAGGGCGACGAACAGCAGCGCGATGACGGCGAGAATGCCCAGTCCGGCGAGCAGCGACAGCAGGTTGGCGGGCCGCCTGCCCTCCTTTCGGATCATGGTCAGGCCGTTGGAGATCAGGAACCAGACCAGGGCCATCGTGCCCACGGCCGGCAGCAGGATGATCGCGACCGCCACGAGCTCCGCCACCAGCGTGGGCGCCTTGCGGAGTTCGGCGAGCAGGGCGAGGGCCAGCAGGGAGACGGAGATGCCGAGCAGGACGGCGTTGCTGAACTGGCGGCGGTCCCGTAGTACCCCTATTCCGAACAACAGGAAGAACAGGGCGGCTGGGGCATAGACGATCATGCCTCGTATCGTAGGCGTAGGCCGTTCGTGCGAATCGGCCGTCCGCCCCCGGAGCCGGTCCCTCAGGCGAACCGCTCAGGCGAACCGCTCAGACACACCGCGCGGGCGCACCTCGCGGACGCGTCGCTCAGGCGAACCGCTCGATCGCCGCGAGGACCGCCTCCGTCATCGTCGGGCTCCCGGTGTGCCCGGACTCGTCGATGACGGTCAGTCGGGCCTCCGGCCAGGCCCGGGCCAGCCGCCATGCGGTGTCGAGCGGCGAGCCGAGGTCCAGCCGGCCGTGGATCAGTTCGCCCGGGATGCCGGCCAGTCGCCCGGCGTCGCGCAGCAGTTGGTCGTCCGCCAGGAAGGCGCGGTGCGCGAAGTAGTGCGCGGTGATCCGGGTGAACGCCATCAGCGCGTCGGCGGGGCGGTCGCTGTACGCGTTCGGCTTGCCCAGCACCTCGTGCGCGATGACGGCGTCCTCCCAGCGGGCCCAGGCGTTCGCGGCGGCCCGCCGGACGGTCTCGTCCGGGCTGTTGAGCAGTCGGCTGTAGGCGGCCACCAGGTCGCCGTCCCGGTCGGCGGCCGGCAGGAAGTCCCGGAACTCCTCCCACGGGCCGGGCAGGAAGCGGGCGACGCCCCGGTAGAGCCAGTCGGTCTCCTCGGGGCGGGTCGTGGTGACCCCGCAGATCACGATCCCGGAGACCCGCTCGGGGTGGGCCTGGGCGTAGGCGAGGATCAGTGTGGAGCCCCAGGAGCCGCCGTACAGCAGCCACTTCTCGATGCCGAGGTGTTCGCGCAGCCGCTCCATGTCCGCGATCAGCCGGTCGGTGGTGTTGTGCTCCAGCCCGGTCGTCGGGTCGGCGGCGTGCGGCAGGCTCTGCCCGCAGCCGCGCTGGTCGAACTGGACCACCTGGTACCGCTCGGGGTCGAAGTACCGGCGGGCGCCCGGCCGGTGGCCGGACCCGGGCCCGCCGTGCACGACAGCGGCGGGTTTGCCCGCCGGGTTGCCGGAGGCGTTCCAGTGGATCCGCTGCCCGTCGCCGACGTCCAGCAGGCCTTGGGCGTACGGCTCGTAGTGGGGGTACAGCTCGGGCATCGCGGAACTCCTCCGTGGACGTGCGGTCGGATCGCCCGGTGGGACCAGGGCCGGTCACGACGACCCTAGCCGGTGCTCGGAGGCCGGGCCGCAGATTATCGGAGCCCCCGGACTCGGCCCGCCCGACGCGGAAGGCGGCCGGCCGTCGTACGTGCCACGGGTCGGGTCACCGCCGGTCGACCGGCAGCAGGGCCGCGAGCCCGTCGAGGATGCGCTGCACGCAGAACTCGAAGCGGGCGTCCATGTCGGGTTCGGTGAGGTCGCCGGCCAGGGCGACGAGGTTGGGGAAGGTGTCCGCCGGCAGGGAGCGGAAGCGGTCGCCGGCGGCGTCGGCGATGTCCCGGCGGCTGGTGCCGAGGACTTCGGCGGCCGAGATCGGTGACTGCTCCTGGAGGACGAATCCCTGGACGAAGGCGCCCAGCAGGTAGGTGGCCATGGCGGCGTCGGCGTCGGAGAAGCCGGCCGCGCGGAGGCGGTCGAGTTGGTCCTCCATCACGGCGAGCAGGTGGGGCCCGGGGGCGAGACGGCCCGAGACGACCTTGGCGGCGTCGCGGTTGTCGAGCAGCAGCCGGCGGTAGCGCGAGCAGTAGGCGTGGAACTGCTCGCGCCAGCCGCCCTCGCGCGGCGGGGGTTCGGCCGAGGCCATCACCGCGTCGGTGAGCAGGTCCAGCAGTTCCTGTTTGTTGCGGACGTGCCAGTACAGCGAGGCCGCCTTGACGCCGACCTCGGCGGCGACCTTGCGCATCGACAGCCCGGCGAGGCCGTCCCGTTCCAGGACCCGCAGCGCGGCCTGGGTCAGTGCCTCCCTGGTCAGCGGAGGTGTCGTGTCGTCGTTCTCCGGCATGGCTGTGCGGACGCCTCCCGTGGTCTCGCGGATCCCGCTTGCAATCTAACACCGTTAGGGGCACTCTGTGCGTGCCGCATCACTCCCTAACGCTGTTAGGGGCCACGGATCGGGAGGGTTCCCCATGCAGGAGTCGAGCGCCCGGCGCAAACGGCTCGCGCTACTGACGCTCTGCGTCACCATGTTCATGTCCATGCTGGACAACGTCATCGTCAACAACGCCCTGCCCCGGATCGGGCAGGACCTGGACACCGGGATCAGCGGCCTCCAATGGGTCGCCGAGGGCTACAGCCTCGTCTACGCCGCGCTCGTGCTGACCGGTGGTGCGCTCGGCGACCGCCACGGCCGCACCCGGATGTTCCGGCTCGGCCTCGCGCTGTTCACGGTCGGCTCCGCGCTGGCCGCGCTCGCCGGCACGATCGGCCTGCTGGTCGGCGCTCGGATGCTCCAGGGCGTCGGGGCCGCACTGCTCACCCCGGGCAGCCTCGCCCTGCTGCGCCACGTCTTCACCGACGAGCGCGAGCGCGCCAAGGCCATCGGCCTGTGGTCCGGGGTCTCCGCGCTGGGGCTGTCCATCGGCCCGGTGGTCGGCGGGCCGATGGTCGAACATCTCGGCTGGGCCAGCGTGTTCTGGATCAACGTGCCGATCGGCGTGGCCGGCCTGGTGCTCGCCGCCCGCGTCCTCCCGGACATCCCGCCGCGCGCCCGGCGGATCGACCTCGGCGGCCTCACCCTCTCCGCCGCGGGTCTCGGCCTGCTGGTCTACGCGCTGATCGAGGGGCCGTCCCGCGGCTGGACGGACACCCGGGTGCTGCTCTGCGGCGTCGCGGCGATCGCGCTGCTGGCCGCCTTCCTGGTGCTCGAACTGCGCCTCGCCGAACCGATGCTGGAGCTGAGGCTGTTCCGCGACGGCGCCCTCGGGGGCGCGCTGCTCAGTGGCTTCATGGTCAGCTTCGGGATCTTCGGCGCGCTGTTCTTCCTGCCGCTGCTGATGCAGGGCCCGCTCGGCTGGTCCCCGTCCGACGCCGGCTACGCCGGGCTGCCGATGACCGGGATGATCGTCATCGCCGCCCCGCTCTCCGGCCGGCTGACCTCGCGGTACGGCCCCCGGCTTCCGTTGGTGCTCGGCCTCGCCCTGTGCGCGGCGGGCCTCGGCGGGCTGTCCCTCTACGGCGAGCACGCCCACTACGTCGAATACCTGTGGACCCTGTTCGCGATGGGCCTCGGGATGGGGATGACCTTCACCCCGATGTCGATCGCGGTGCTCCAGCGGGTCGCCCCGGCGCAGACCGGGATGGCCTCGGCGACCATCAACACCCTGCGCGAACTGGGCGGTGTTCTCGGGATCGCGGTCCTCGGCGCCGTGCTGACGAACCGGATGACCGGCACCCTGACCGCCGCCCTGCACCGGCTCGGCGTGTCACCGGGCGCCGTCGGCCCGATCGCGGACGCGCCCGCCGGGGCGGGGCACGGCGGTGGCGGTGCGGCCGCCGTGCTGCCCGGCCCGGTCCGGGAGGCGGTCGACGGCGCCTTCATCGACGGCATCCACCTCGCGACGCGCTGCGGTGCGGCCGCGCTCGCCGTCACCGCCGTCGTGGTCGCCGTCCTGCTGGGCCGGGCCCGCCCGGTCGGGCTCGGCGGCACCGAGCTCCCTGAGACGAACGCGCATCCGGAGGTGAGCCAGGACCCGGAGTCGAGCCAGGAGCCCGAGCCGCTGGCCGAGGCCCGGCCGGCCTGACCCGGTGCGCCTTGTTTGCCCGGTGAGCCCGGTGACAGCGCGTCAGCGGATGCCCTCGACCGCCGCCTGCGCCGTGCGGGCCAGTTCCCGCCGCGCCCCCGCCCGGGTGGCCTGCGGCGCGGGCGGCGGAATCGGTGGCAGGAACGTCACCTCGGCGACCAGCCCGCGCACCGCGACCACCCGGGCGAGCGAGGTGAGCAGCCCGTCGTCGCCGACGAAGGCGGGCACACTCGTCGGGCGACCGTCCGACAGTCGGTAACGGATCGTCACCGGCTGGACGAAGGCACCCGCCTCCACCGCGGCCTGGAACAGCGCGGGCCGGAACCGGCCGCTCTCCCGCCCGCACCAGGTCGACCCCTCCGGGAAGACGATCACCGGGTGGCCGGCGCGCAGCACCTCGGCCACCGCCGCCACGGTGCCCGGCAGCGCGCGCAGCCGGTCGCGGTCCAGGAACACGGTGCCGCCCCAGGCGATCAGCGGCCCGACCACCGGCCAGTGCCGGACCTCGGTCTTGGCCAGCGAGCGGCCCGGGCGGCCCGCCGCGATCAGCGGGATGTCCAGCCAGGACACGTGGTTGGCCACCACGAGCGTCCCGCCGCCGACCCCGCCGCCGGGCGTTCCGAGGTGGACTGTGACCCCGAGGGCGCGCAGCAGGACGCGCGCCCAGAGCCGGATCAGCTGCTCCCGGGTGCCGTACGGGAGGAGGCGGAGCGGCAGGCTGAGCAGCACGCCCGCCACCACGGCCGCCAGGCAGGCCGCCAGCCGCAGCGCCCGTCGGGGGTGCGAGACGGCGGGCGCCGGGTCGGCCAGGCAGGTCTCGGGCCGGCAGGGGGCCGTCGGCAGCCAGACGCTCATGAGGTGGCGCCGAGGGGTTGGGCGGGCAGTCCGGACAGGAAGTGCCGCAGGTAGCGCGGGTCGGTGCGCTCCAGCGACAGCAGCACGTACAGGTCGACGCAGTCGAAGTCCGGGTCGTACGCGGGCTCGCCGCAGACCCAGGCGCCGAGCCGCAGGTAGCCGCGGAGCAGGGCGGGCAGCGCGCCCCGCTCGGCGCGCGGTACCCCGGTGGCGTCCCAGCGGCGGCGCGGGGTGACCCGGTACCGCTCGGGGGCCAGGTACTTGGCGCTGACGGTGTCCCAGACCCGGGCCGCGGTGGCGCCGCCGTCGTCCAGGGCGATCGAGCAGCAGCCGCCGACCCAGGTGTTGCCGGTGTCGGCGAGGTAGCGGGCGATGCCGCCCCACATCAGGTTGATGACGGCGCCGTTGCCCCGGTGGTCGGGGTGGATGCAGGAGCGGCCGAGTTCGACCAGGCCCGGGCGGACGGGGGCGAGGGCGGAGAGCTCGAACTCGCCGTCGGAGTAGAGCCGGCCGGCCCGTCGGGCGGCTTCGGGACGCAGCAGCCGGTAGGTGCCGACGACGGCGCCGTGCTCGCCCTCGCGGACCAGGAGGTGGTCGCAGTACTCGTCGAAGGGGTCGACGTCCAGACCGGCGACCGGGCTGCGCAGGACGGCGCCGAGCTCGGTGGCGAACACCTGGTGGCGCAGCCGCTGGGCGGCGCGCACGTCGTCGCCGTCGCGGGCGAGCGAGACGGTGTACCCGGCGGCCGGGGTCTGCTGCTGGCGGGGGGCGGGAACGGTCGGGGCATCGTGGGTGGGGGCGACTGCGGTCGGAGCGTACGTGGGGACGGTGGTCATGGCGGACCCTCCAGGGCAGCACGATCGGCGGTGCCCAGGATCGCCAGGGCACCGGCCCGGCCCGCGGGCGTTGAGCATGCACGCGAACCGGTCTCCGTATGTCTCTCCGAGCCGGTTGGCGTTTATGTTGCGGCGCGGCGGAGCGCAGATGTGCAACTGCTGAATGGGACCACCCGTTGCCTCCCGGTCATCTGCCGGGCACCGGGCGCTCGCCCACGGAGGGTGGACAAGAGGGCGGACAACCCGGGAGCCCACGCGCCCCCGGGCTGCTTCTCACGCCCTCGAACGGGCCGGAGGGTTAGCCCTGGGGCCTGTCTTCAAGCCCCCGGCGTCGCCACGCAGGCGGGGGTTTGAAGACAGGCCCTAGAACGCCTGCCAGCCGTCCGGGTCGACGCCGCCCGGGACGGAGGCCGCCGGGCCGTACGGTTCGCGGGTGAGGACGAAGGAACCGAGGTCCAGGTGGTTGACCGTGCCGTCGGCGGCCCGGACCACCCGCAGGGTCTCGCCCGCGTAGTAGTTGTCCAGCCCGGTCCAGGTGCCGTCCGGCTCGGCGCGGAAGCGGGAGCTGCGGGCGCCGCCGGAGAGTGGGGTCAGTTCCAGGGCGCGGTCGGCGCGCAGCCGCAGGGCCTGCGCCGAAGTGCCCCAGTACCAGGGGCCGGTGAGTGCCAGCAGCTCCTCGTCGACCTCGGGCAGCGGGCGCCAGGGCTCGGGCAGCCGGGGTTCGTGCTCGGCGGTCAGGGCGATCAACTCGGCTGCCAGCAGCGGGGTGTTGGCGCCGCTGGTGGCGTTGGAGAGGGCGACCGCGGCCAGCCCGTCCTGCTCGCTGACCCACAGTCCGGCGGTGAAGCCGGGCAGCGAGCCGGTGTGGCCGTACAGCACCCGGCCCTCGTGGCGGCGCAGTTGCAGGCCGAGGCCGTAGGCGGCGGTCCAGTTCGCGTCCTCGGGGCCGGTGGCGGGCCGGCGCATCTCGGCGAGCGTGTCGGCGGCGAGCACCTTGTCGTCCCCGGCGGCGAGGAAGGCCGCCCAGCGGGCGAGGTCGGCGACGGTGGACCAGAGTTGGCCGGCCGGTCCCATCAGCCCGGTGTCGGTGAGCGGCTCCGGCAGCATGACGTCGGCCCACGGGTGGACGGCGAAGCCTCCGGCGTGCGGGTGCCCGGGCAGCACGGTGGTGCGGTCCATGCCGAGCGGCGCCAGGACCTCGCGCCGCAGCACCTCGCCCCAGGGCTCGCCGCGCAGCCGTTCGACCAGCGCGCCGAGCAGCGCGTAGCCGGGGTTGGAGTAGTGGTGGAGGCGCCCGGCCGGATGCTTGACGGCGGCGCCGGGCTCCAGCAGGTCGTCGAGGCCGGGCCGCAGGGAGCCGTCGGTCCGCTCCCACCAGGGCCCGGGGGTCTCGGCGGCGAGCCCGGCGGTGTGGGCGAGCAGCTGCGCGATGGTCGCGTCGTCGGCCGGGGTGCCGGGCAGGTGGCGGGCCAGCTGGTCGGCGAGGTCGAGCAGGCCCTCGTCACGCAGCCGCAGCACCAGCACGGCGACGAAGGTCTTGGTGAGCGAGCCGATCCGGTACTGGACGTCCGGGGTCGGTGCGTGCCCGTCGACCATGCTGCGGGCGCCGCTCCAGACCAGCTGACCGTCCCGGACCACGCCGGCGGCCAGTGAGGGCGTGCGGCCTTCGGCCTGGGCGACGGCGATCCGGTGCAGCAGGGCGCGGCGGGTGGTCGGCAGCAGTTCGTCGGGCTGATCGGTCATCTGATCCTCTGAATCCTTCGGCGAGGTCCGTCGACGGGGCCGGTCGGCGAACGCGGGCGGCAAACGAACTCAACCTAGTCACGCCGCTTCGGCGGATCCACCCGTTATTTCCGCGAACGCCCGGCTATATCACCCAGGGTCCGGACCCTCGTGCCCGGGCAGCCCGGGCAGCCCGGTCAGCCCGGCAGCGGCGGCAGTTCGGGCCGCTCCAGCCAGGCCTCGAAGAGCGGGCCGAGCGGGGCGGCGGCGTACCGGGAGGCGTGCCCGAGCAGCTCGGCGGTGCCGACGACACCGTGCCGGTGGACGCTCGTCCAGTCCCGCAGCATCGCGAAGAAGGCGTCCTCGCCCAGGGCCCGCCGCAGCGCGTGCACGGCCAGGCCGCCGCGCTGGTACAGCCGGTCGTCGAACATCAGCTTCCGGCCCGGGTCGGCGAGCCTGAGGTCCTGCGGGAGCCCGGTCAGCAGACCGTGCGCGGCGGCGGCGTGGGTGGCCGCGGCGGGGCCGCCGGCGTGCTCGGACCACAGCCACTCGGCGTACTTGGCGAAGCCCTCGTTCAGCCAGATGTGCCGCCAGTCGGCGATCGTCACGCTGTTGCCGAACCACTGGTGGGACAGCTCGTGGGCGACCAGCCGCTCGCGCTCCCAACCGCCGCCGAGGTGGTTCGTCCCGAAGGTGGCGACGCCCTGCGCCTCCACCGGGACGTCCAACTCCTCGTCGGCGACGACCACCGCGTACTCGCCGAACGGGTACGGCCCGAAGACCTCGGTGAAGTACGCCATCATCTCCGGCTGCCGGCCGAAGTCCCGGGTGAACTCGGGGACCAGCCGCTCCGGGACGTAGCCGGTCTGCGGCACGGCCGGACGCGTCGCCAGCGGCACCGGCCGGTAGTGGCCGATCGACACCGTCACCAGGTACGGCGAGGTCGGCGCAGTCTGCTCGTACACCCAGGTGGTGCTGGAGGCCCGGGTGGTGCGGGTGAGCAGCCGGCCACTCGCCACCACGGTGAACGGGGACGGGGTGGTGACCGCTATCTGGTACGTCGCCTTGTCGGCGGGCCGGTCGTTGCACGGGAACCAGGACGGCGCGCCGATCGGCTGGCTGGCGACCAGCGAGCCCTCGGTCAGCTCCTCCCAGCCCAGGCCGCCCCACGGGCTGCGCACCGGGCGGGGGTTGCCGGTGTAGTGCACCTCGACGGTGAACGCCGCGCCCGCCGCCAGGGCCTTGGCCGGGCGGATCCGCAGCTTGCCGCCGCGGTGGGTGTAGCGGGCGGCCTTGCCGTCGACCAGCACCCGCCCGAGCCGGAACTCGGCCAGGTCCAGTGCGAACTCGGCCAGCGCCGCGTCCGCCACGGCGCTCAGCCGGGCCGAGGCCGCCAGCCGGTTCGGCCCGGGCCGGTAGTCCAGTGCGAGTTCGTAACGGTGGACCCGGTAGCGGTGGTCGCCGCTGGTCGGGAAGTACGGATCCGGGGTGGCGGCGGCCGCCGGGGCGTGCTTGGGCTTCACGGGGACGTGCGCTTCCTGCGGGCCGGGACGGGTGGTCATGACGTGGGCTGCCACGCCTCGATGGGGTTGCCCAGCCACCGCGTGTCGGCGGGGACGGACTCGGCGCGCATCACCAGCGAGGCCGGGCCCAGCGTGCTGCGCGCGCCCACCGTGCTGCCGGGCAGCACGATGCCGCCCGGGCCCAGGGTGGCGCCCTCGCGGAGGACCACAGTATCCATCCGCATGATCCGGTCGTGGAAGAGGTGCGTCTGCACCACACAGCCCCGGTTGATGGTGACGCCGTCCCCGAGGGTGACCAGGTCCGCCTCCGGCAGCCAGTAGCTCTCGCACCAGACGCCGCGCCCGACGTGCGCACCGAGCGCGCGCAGCCAGAGGTTCAGCACCGGCGTGCCCGGCACCGCGCCGACCAGCCACGGCACCGCCAGCACCTCGACGAAGGTGTCCGCGAGCTCGTTGCGCCACACGAAGCCGCTCCACAGCGGGTGCTCCACCGCCCGGAACCGGCCCACCAGCAGCCACTTGGCGGCCACCGCGACCGTGCAGGCCGCCGCACCGGCCGCCAGCAGCAGCAGGCCCGACAGCAGCGCGGCCACGCCCGCCGACCAGGAGGAGGCCAGCCGGGACAGCGCCGCGACGGTCAGCACGCCGAGCGCCCCCGAGGCCAGCACCGGCAGCAGCCGGGCCAGCTCGACCAGCCCGCGCGCCCAGAGCAGCCGGGCCGGCGGCTCGTAGGTCAGGCTCTGGTCGGCCTCGTCCGCCGCGCGCGGCAGCCGCATCGGCGGCATGCCCAGGTACGAGCCGCCCTTCTTGGCCTTCGCCGGCGTCGCCGACAGCACGCCCACCAGGCCCCGCTTGGGCACCGCCCGGCCCGGCGCGGTCATCCCCGAGTTCCCGAGGAACGCCCGCTCGCCGACCTTCGCCTCACCGAGCCGCACCCAGCCGCCGCCCAGCTCGTACGGCGCGATCAGGGTGTCGTCGGCCAGGAACGCGCCGTCGCCGACGGTGGTCAGGCTGGGCAGCGCCAGCACCGTGGACACCTCCGCGCCCCGGCCGACCCGCATCCCGAGCGCCCGCAGCCACAGCGGCGTGACCAGCCCCGCGTACAGCGGGAACAGCACCTCCCGGGCCTGGTCCATCAGCTGGGTGACGGTCCACGCCTGCCAGCCGACCCGGCCGTGCAGCGGGTGCACCCCGGGGACGAGGCCTCGGCTGAGCAGCCGGACGGCGGCCACCAGCTGCGCCGCGTACACCGCGCCGTAGGCCAGGGTGGCGGGCAGCAGGCCGAGCAGCGCGCCGCCGAGCGCCGCGCCGAGGCCGTCGCCCTGGTGGACGAAGCGGGAGAGCACCGCGAGTGCGGCCAGCGCGGGCGGCACCGGCAGCAGGCCGAGCGCCGTGCCGCTGGCGCCGTACAGCGCGGCCCAGAAGGTCCGGTGCGGCGGGCGCTCCTTGGGCCAGGCCCGCTCGGCGCGGCCCAGCTTGACGGCCGGCGCCCCGCCCCAGCGCTGGCCGGTCGGCACCTGGCCGGTGACGCTGGAGCCGGCCACCACCTGGGCGCGCTTGCCGACCCGGGCGCCGGGCAGCAGGGTCGAACGGGTGCCGACCACGGCGCCGGAGCCGACCTTGACCTGGCCGACCTCCAGCCGGTCGCCGTCCAGCCAGTAGCCGCACAGGTCCACCTCGGCCTCGACGGCACAGCCGCGGCCCAGCTTCAGCATCCCGGTGACCGGCGGCAGCGAGTGCAGGTCCACCTCGGGCGCGACCTTGGCGCCCAGGGCGCGGGCGTAGCGGACCAGCCAGGCGCCGGACAGCGAGGTGGCGCCGCTGATCTCGGCGAGCCGCTCGGCGGCCCAGAGCCGCAGGTGGGTGGCGCCGCCGCGCGGGTGGCTGCCCGGGCGCAGGCCGCGCAGCAGCAGCCGGGCACCGCCGGCCGCGATGGCCAGCCGGCCTGCCGGGGTGTACAGCGCCAGGGCGCCCGCGCCGACCGCCCACCAGGAGGCGGTGGGCGCCCACGGGTAGTCGCCGAGGTGGGAGAGCAGGTTGCCGGCGGCCAGCAGGGCGACCGTCCAGCGCAGGCCGACCACCGTGAACAGCGGGATCAGCAGGAGCAGCTGGAGCAGCTTGGCCCTGGTCGGCACCAGGGTGATGATGCGGGTCTCGCCGCCCTGCGCGGCGGAGCGCTCCAGGTGCCGGGCGAGCTTGCGCAGCGTCGAGTGCTGGTAGACGTCCAGCACGGCGGCGTTCGGGTAGCGGGTGCGCAGCAGGGTGGTGAGCCGGGCAGCGGCCAGGCTGCCGCCGCCGATGGCGAAGAAGTCGTCGCGCGGGCCGCTCACCGTCACGCCGAGGATCTCGGCCCACTGCTCGGCCAGCCAGGCCTCGGTGCCGTACAGCTGCTCGCTCGGCCCGGCGCTCTCCAGCTCGGGCAGCGGCCAGGGCAGGGCGTCGCGGTCGACCTTGCCGGAGGTGCGGGTGGGCAGGGTGTCGACCGGCGCGAGCAACGGCACCAGGGCGGCCGGCAGCTCGGCGCGCAGCCGCTCGACGGCCTGCTCGCGGTCGTAGCCGTCCTGGACGACCAGGTAGCCGACCAGCAGTTGGTTGCCGCCGCGCGCGGTGCGGACGGCGGCGGCCGCACCGGCCACGCCGGGCAGGGCCTGCAGCGCCGCGTCGACCTCACCGAGCTCGATCCGGCGGCCGCCGAGCTTGATCTGCTCGTCGGTGCGGCCGAGGAACAGCAGGCCCGCCGGGTCGGCCTGGACCAGGTCACCGCTGCGGTACGCGCGCTCCCAGCCGAGCGAGGGCAGCGGCGCGTACTTCTCGGCGTCCTTCGCCGGGTCGAGGTAGCGGGCCAGGCCGACGCCGCCGATCACCAGCTGGCCGGTGCCGCCGGCCGCGACCGGCGCGCCGGCCTCGTCGACCACGGCCAGGTCCCAGCCGTCCAGCGGCAGGCCGATCCGGACCGGGCCGTCGCCGGTCAGCAGTGCGGCGCAGGCGACCACGGTGGCCTCGGTGGGCCCGTAGGTGTTCCAGACCTCGCGACCCTCGGTGACCAGGCGCTGGACCAGCTCGGGCGGGCAGGCCTCGCCGCCGAAGATCAGCAGCCGCACCTCGTTGAGCGCCTCGGCCGGCCAGAGCGCGGCCAGTGTCGGGACGGTGGAGACCACGGTGATCTCCTGCTCCGCCAGCCAGGGGCCGAGGTCGGCGCCGCTGCGGACCTGGGAGCGGGGCACGGGCACCAGGCAGGCGCCGTGCCGCCAGGCCAGCCACATCTCCTCGCAGGAGGCGTCGAAGGCGACGGACAGCCCGGCCATCACCCGGTCGCCGGGGCCGATCGGCTCGTCCTGGAGGAAGAGCGCGGCCTCGGCGTCGACGAAGGCGGCGGCGTTGCGGTGGGTGACGGCCACGCCCTTGGGGCGACCGGTGGAGCCGGAGGTGAAGATGATCCAGGCGTCGTCGGCGGGGGCGGGGCGGATGGTCGAGTGATCGGGCTGGGCGGCCTCGCGCTCGCGGTGAACGGTCAGGGTGCGCTCGGCGCCGAGCACCGCGGCGACGTCGGCCTCGCCGAAGACCAGCTGGGCGCGCTCGTCCGGGTCCTCGGCGTCGACCGGGACGTAAGCGGCGCCGGCGGCGAGTACGGCGAGGATCGAGACGTACAGGTCGTTGGTGCCCGACGGCACCCGCACGCCCACCCGGTCGCCCGGGCCGATCCCGGCGGAGGCCAGTCGGCGGCGCAGCTGCTCGATCTCGGCGGCCAGGGCGCGGTAGCTGAGGACGGTGTGCCCGTCGTCCAGGGCCGGCTCGTTCGGGTGGGCGCGGACGGTGGCGTCCAGGACGTCGACCAGGGTGCGCGGTGCGGCGGCCGGGCGCCCCGGGAACAGGGCTTGCGGCGGTGTGGCGGACTGCTCCGGCTGGCTCGGTTCAGCTGTCATGGCAGCCCGTACGCTCCTCGTCCTCGCCCCGTTCCGACCAATGCCCGGCCCTTGGGGGCGGTGGGAGCACTCGCCTGACCGGGTGACCCCACTCCGGGGCCGGAGCGGACAACCCGATCGATGGTAGCCCCGGGCATGAGGCACCGTACGGCCCGACACCCGACCCAACTCGGCCGTAAATGGCCGAATCTGACGTTTCGTCAGTCAATAACTGAGCGCGATTGGTAGTGATGTGACTGGATGTCAGTCGAATTGACGGATCGTCAGGTCGAATTCCCCATCGTGATCCATGCCACAGCGAATGCTGCTCCTTTCGGGTGGTGGGCCCGGCGTCCGGCCCGGTTTCGGCCTGTTCGCCAGGCTGGCACCGGCCCGTTCACCAGGCCCACCACGATGTCGGAGGGGTCAGCGGAAGCGGTGCAGGTACTCGCGGAGGAACGCCTCCAGCGTGCGCGGGGCGCGCCCGGTGAGGCGGGTCAGGGTGTCGTCGGGAGTCTCCCTGCGGACCACCGCGAGCTGCTGGATCTCCACCACGTGGGCGGCCAGCCACGGCGGCATCCCGGCCCGCTCGATCAGGTGGGCGTGCAGTCCGGCCGGTGGCAGATCGAGGTAGCGGACCGGTCGGCCGAGCAGCTCGCCGAGCAGCCCGGTGAGCTCCGGGTGGCTGTACGCCCGGCCGCCGGTGAGCGGATACGTCCCGCCGGCGAGCTCCGGGCGGGTGAGCACCTCGGCCGCGGCATCGCCGATGTCCCGGGCGTCGACGTAGTTGCACCGGGCCTGCCCCAGGGCGCCGTGCACCACCCCGGCGGCGGCGACACCGGGCGCCAGGAGCAGCAGCTTCTGCATGAACGCGTACGGCCGCAGCACCGTCGCGGTGAGGCCGGAGGTGCGCAGGCGCTCCTCGATCAGGTGGTGGCCGCGGGAGACGGCCACGGGGGAGTCCGGTTCGGCGGCGGGTGCGGAGACCTTGACGATGTGCTCCACGCCGCCCTCGACCGCCGCGTCGATCGCGGCCAGCTCGTGCTCGACCTGGCGCGGGCCGTTGGCCATGGTGAGGAAGAGCTGGTGCGCGCCGCGGAAGGCCGCGCGCAGCGAGCCGGGGTCGGCGGCGTCGGCCGGGAGCGTCTCGGTCAGCGCGAGGGTCCGGTCGTCGAGCCCGGCGGCGAGGCGGGCGGGGTCGCGGCTGAGCGCGCGGCTCGGTGCGCCGAGGGCGGCGAGGCTGCGCAGGGTGGCACCGCCGGTGGCGCCTGCGGCGCCCATGATGACGATCACGTTGTCTGCCTTTCCGGTTGGACGGAGAGTCGGTGCTGCGGGGAGCGGGCCGGGCGGCTGCCGCGCCACCGCCAGGCGATCACGGTGGCCGCGATCGCGGACGAGACCGGCAGGTCGACCGGGAGGCGGCCGGGCCACGGGTTGGCGGCGAGTCCGGGGAGCTGTGGCAGCCAGTGCGCGGCCGTGAGGCCGACGGCGAGTGCGACCGCCGCGGCGGCCAAGCCGAGGGCGGGGGCCAGCAGGGCGCGCGGTGCCCGGCCGGCCAGGGAGTGGGCGGGACGGCGACGCAGTGCGGAGCCGACCAGGGTGGCGACGACGGCCGAGGTGCCGCCGATCGTGGTGGCCGCGGCGATCATCAGCTGCGGCTGGCGGGTGACGGCTCCGCCGATGCCGGCCATCACGGCGGGCATCGCGTAGGCGGCCAGGACCTCCCGCCACAGGGTGAAGGGCGGCGGTGCGCCGGATGTTTTCTTGCTCACGGGTTCCTTCTCGGCATGGTGATGAGCCACCTAACCATTTGTGCTTAGGTGGCTAACTATTGGGTCGTGAGGTGGCGGGCCGCCGATGGGGCGGCCCGCCGTTGTCGCCCGGGTCGGTTCGCGGTCGGTCTGCGCTCGGCCCGCGGTCAGTCCGCGGTCAGGGCGTCGGCGCCCGCGACCACCCTGGCCAGGAGGTCGAGGAAGGTGGTGCGCTCCTCGACCGAGAGCCCACCGACCAGCGCCTGCATCCGGGCGAAGTGCTCGGGCGCCAGATCGCGCAGCCGCTGCGCGCCGCGTGCGGTGAGGACCACCACGTTGGCGCGGCCGTCCTCGGCGGACGGGCGGCGGACCACCAGGCCTTCCCGCTCCAGGCCGTCCACCAGACCGGTCACGGTCGCCCGCGACACGCCGAGGCCGGCCGCGAGCTGGGAGGGCGACTTCTCGCCGCCGTGGTCCTCCAGGTCGGCCAGCAGTCGGTAGCGGCCGGTGGAGAGGCCGAAGCGGGCGAAGTGCACCTCCCCGGCCTGGCCGATCCGGGCGCCCGCCGCCATCAGCCGGGCCGCGACCAGGACCGCCTGCGGGTCGGCCGTGAGGCCGTACCGGGCGATCTGACGCCGCGCCTGATCGAGGGTGGGGGCGCCGCCGCCGGCGTCGGGGTGTTGCGTCATGAAAGTAATATGGCGCCTCATCAGTTTCCCGGTCAAGTCGACCGGTCGACTTGTGTCCGGGTGGCACGGGAGTACGGAGCACGGGGTGCGTGGGTGCGTGGGTGCGTGGGTGCGTGGGTGCGTGGGTGCGTGGGTCCGGGCCTGGGCGTGGCCGGGGCTGGTCTAGGCCGCGCGGGGGGTGATCCGGGGCGGCGTCCAGTCGGCGTGCTTCAGGGCGGTCCGGACCATCGCGCCGGGCGGGGTGAGGCGGATCGCGGCGTTGCGCAGGCCGACCGCCAGCGGGTTGGCCAGTTGCTGCCCCATCCGGCCGGCCCGGCGCGCGTCCCGGGCCACCGTCTGGCTGCGCGGGCGCCGCTGCGCGTCGTAGCGGGCGAGCGCCGCCTCGACGCTCCGGGCCTCGGCCACGGCAGCCGCGAGGGTCACCGCGTCCTCCAGGGCTTGGCAGGCACCCTGCCCGAGGTGCGGGGCCATGGCGTGCGCCGCGTCGCCGAGCAGGGCGATCCGGCCCGCGACGTACGAGGGCAGCGGGGTGGCCAACTCGTTGACGTCGTGGTGCAGTACGGCCTCCGGCCGGGTCGCGGCCAGCAGTGCCGGGATCGGCTCGTGCCAGTGCGCGAAGCGGCGGCGCACCTCGGTCAGCGGGTCCTGGTAGCGGACCCCGGCCGGGGCGTTGAGGACGGCGTGCCACTCGGCCCGCCCGTCCGGGAAGGCGATGTGGCCGAACTCGGCGCCGTGTCCCCAGGTCAGTTCGAAGTCGGCGGTCAGTCCGTCGACGGGGCGTTCGGTGATCGCCCGCAGCACCGTCGAGCCGTTGTACGCCGGCCCGGGGTGGGTGGGAAAGAGGCGGCGCCGGATGCGGCTGTGGATGCCGTCGGCCGCTACCACCAGGTCGGCGTCCAGGGTGGTGTCCCCGTACGTCACCCGGACCCGGGAGGGTTGTGCGGTGTCCACATCGGTCACCTCCACATCGGTCACCTCCGCGCCGATCACCAGCGACTCGGCGGGCAGCGCCTCGCGCAGGATCCGGTGCAGTGCGGCGCGGGGGATGCCCACGATCGGGGCGCCCAGCTCGCGCTCCAGTGCGGCGCCGTCCATCAGGGCGAGCCGGCGGCCGTCCGGCGTGCGGGTTCCGCCGGTGTACTGGCGTCGCGCGGCCGCCTCGACGGCCTCGCCGACCCCGAGGGTGGCGAGCGCGCGCATCCCGTTGGCGGCCAGCGAGATGCCCGCGCCCGCGTCGTCGAGGACGGCCGCCCGCTCGACCACGGTCACGTGCCAGCCCGCCAGCCGGAGACCGATGGCGCTCGCCAGCCCGCTGATCCCGCCCCCGACCACCACCGCGCTGTTGCTGCTCATGCCCGGTCCTTCCCGTGTCACCGCACTGTCTTCTACATCTGTAGAAGGAGCGTACTACGGGCTCACGCGCAGCCGTCGAGGCCGGGGGTGGTGGCAGGGCGTGCGGGCCGGGGCCGGGGTGCGGGTAAAAAGGGGGGATGAGGCGAGACGGGGACCAGAGGCAGGGCGAGGCGCGCGGCGAGGGGCGGGCGGACCGGAGGACCGTGCTCGCGGACGCGGCGATCGGCGTACTGGCGGACGCGGGCGTGCGCGGCCTCACGCACCGGGCCGTCGACGCGGCGGCTGGACTGCCGGTCGGGACCACCTCGGCCTACCTGCGAACCAGGCAGGCGCTGCTCACCGCGCTGGTACGGCGCCTGGTCGAGCTGGACCAGGGCGAGCTGCAGATGATGGGGGAGCGGGCGACGGTCCGGTCGGCCGATGAACTGATCCAGAGTCTAGGGGAGTTGACGCGACGGCGGCTGACCGGTGAGGGGCGACGGCGCTCGCTCGCACGGTACGCCTGCGCGGTGGAGAGCGTGCGCGACCCCGAACTTCGCGAGATCCTCGTCCCCCGCGAGAACGCCGCGCGCGCCGCCGTTCGGACCTTCCTGTCCGGCCGGGGCGTGCCTGACCCCGACGGGCGGACCACCGCACTGCTGGCCTGCATCGACGGGCTGGTCTTCGACCGGCTGGTGGGCGGCGGAGAAGTCCGGACGGACGAGATCCAGGGCCTGGTGGCGGCCGCGCTGCGCGGAGCGGGCGGAGCCTAGAATCGCGGAGCCCGCCGCGGGTCGCGCCGACGCGGCCGGTGGGGGGCTGTGATGACCAATCGTTAGGTCAATCAACCGTCAAGTTGGTTCATTCACAGAATAATCCGGTCGAGAACGGAATCACATCGAAACATTTACGGTGCTTCCAGGTCTTCACATGGAGATCTCAGACTGACAGGCTGGGGCCGCCCTTTCAGGTACGGAGGAGGTTCCTTGTCCCGTATAACCAAGCTGGCCGGAGCGGTCAGCTGCGCCCTCGCCCTCGTTACCGGCAGTGCCGTCGCGGCATCGGCGGCGCCGATAGACCAGGTGCCGGGTGCGGCTGCGGCCGAGGCGAAGGTCGACCCTGTCAACTGGACCCCGTGCAACCCCGATCCGACCAAGCCGGACCCCGGAATCTACGACTGTGCCGTGTACCCGGTGCCGTTGGACTACGACAACCCGTCGGGCGAGAAGGTCGGCATCGCCATGATGCGCCGGCGGGCGAGCGACCCGTCGAAGCGGATCGGCTCGCTGTTCCTCAACCCGGGCGGCCCGGGCGGTAGTGGCTACCTGTGGGCGACGACCACCCGCTTCGGCGCCGAGGTGCAGTCGAAGTTCGACCTGATCGGCTTTGACCCCCGTGGCGTGGCCCGGAGCAACCCGCTCAAGTGCTTCAAGACCCAGGAGGACGCCGACGCCGTCAACGGCCGCATGGTCGGCGTGCCGGTCACCAAGGCCGAGATCAACGAGACGCTGGACGCGGACCAGGACTACACCGACGCGTGCAGCAAGAACGCCGGCCCGCTGATCGAGCACATGTCGACCATCAACGTCGTCCGCGACCTCGACCGGATGCGCCGCGCCGTCGGTGACTCCCAGCTCACCTTCGCCGGCTTCTCCTACGGCACCCTGATCGGCGCGACCTACGCCGGCATGTACCCGAACAAGGTGCGCGCGGTCATCGTCGACGGCAACGTCGACCCGAACCTGCGCCTGCACAACGGCCTGGAGTACGACCGTCAGCGGGCGGGCGGCTTCGAGCTGGCCCTGGACGAGTTCCTGAAGCGCTGCCAGACGGCAGGCGCCCCGCGCTGCGCCTTCGGCGAGGGTGACACCCGGGCCAAGTTCGACCAGCTCCGCGACCACCTGCGGACCAGCCCGGTCACCCTGCCGAACGGCTCCCAGGTGACGCTGAGCACCTTCACCAGCGAGGTGGCCAGCGCGCTGTACTCGCAGGCCAAGCTGGCGCCGCTGGCCAAGTCGCTGCAGGCGACGTACCAGCTGATCCAGAAGCCGGCCGCGGCCACCCTGCTCGCGCCGAAGGCGACCGTCTCGGACGAGGACGCCAACATCCTCGCGGTGAACGCCCCGCGGGCGCTGCGCGAGGCTCCGGCCGACTCCGAGTACACCGGTGACGACTCCTACATGGGTGTCAACTGCCAGGACAAGCCGTACCCGTCGAACGACCGGGTCTTCGCGAACGCGGCCAAGGCGTGGGAGAAGGAGTCGCCGACCTTCGGCCGCTACCAGGCCTTCGACGCGCCCGCCTGCGCGAGCTGGCCGGCCCCGGCCCGCGACGCCGAGCGCTTCAGCGGTCCGTGGAACAAGAAGACCTCGAACACCGTCATGGTGATCGGCAACCTCTACGACCCGGCCACCCAGTACAAGTTCGCCCAGCGGATGCAGCAGCAGCTGGGCAACGCCGTGCTGGTCAGCGTCGACTCGATCGAGCACTGCGCCGTCGGCCGCAGCACGGCGCTGAACACGCTGGTCACCCGTTACCTGGTGGACGGCACCGCGCCGAAGCCGGGCCAGCTGCTGAAGCCGGACGCGGAGATCTTCCCGGCGGTCTGAAGGGGCTGAGGGGCGGGTCGGACCCGGCCGGCACGGCTGGTCCGGCAGGTCTGGTAGGTCCGGCAGGTCTGGCCGACCGGCCCTCGGACGCCTGAGGTGTGTGTGAACGGATGTGGTGGCCGGCGGCGCCGGCCACCACATCCGCGTATTCCGGGCATTCCGGCGGAGGCCTCGGATGACGGCGTCGATAAGGCGGGAGATCGCCATCGAACCTCCTCGGTTCGGGATTGCCTCAGTTGCCGGGGACCATATCCGACGCCACTGACAGCCGGCTGTCGAGGCCTGGACCAGCCCGGAAGCTGCGAGTATTCGCAGAAAATGACGTACTGTCACACTAATTCGTTAACGGATTCACAAGCGTGAATACCCGTGCCAGCGTGCCGCCGTCAGCTTCTCTCATCGCCGAGAAAGTGAGGTCGGGTCATGCGGCGCGAATTCTCCGAACCGGGATTCCCGGGTGACGCCGACCGTCCGCGGCGGCGGGTTCGGCCTGCTCTCCCGGCGGCGCGGGCTCACCGTGGACCGCCGCTCCAACGGGAACGTCGTCCTGCTGACCCAGTGGGACGGCGACGTCCCCGCGCCGCTGGACGCGTTCGTGGCGGCCGTCGAGCACGGGGTGGCCCCACGGCTGCCGCCACGACAGCCGCCACGACTGGCCCCGCGCCGGCGCCGGCGTCCGAGCCGCCCGGACCGGCGCCGGTCCGGGCCCCACCGGATGCGCGAGCCGCCGGCGGGGCGCAGGGTCGAGGTATGAGCGGAGTGATCGTGCTGGTCGAGCTGGAGCCGTCCACGGAGGTGCTGGACGCGGGCGAGGTCGACGTGAGCGCGCGGGTGCGCTGGGTGCACGCGGCCCCGCCCGATCCGGACGTGCCGGAGGATCCGGGGCCGCTCACCTTCTGCGGCATCGACACCGCGGGCCTCGAACGGGAGCCCTACCGCCCGGCCGGGCCCGGCGAGCCGTGGTACCCGCCGTCCCAGCGCACCCGGCGGTGCCGCGCCTGCGAGGCGGCCCTCAAGGCGCTCTGAGGAACGGGCCGGCGGATGCGTCGGCCCGTTCCGAAGCGCCACCAAGCACCCCACGTGGCCGGTCCGCCGCAGGACGGCCCGGTCCGGCGCCGGACGGCCCGGTCCGTCGGGATGTGCTAGGCGGCCTGCCCGGTGGCCTCCTCCTCGACGATCCGTCCGTCGCGGAGTTCGATCACCCGGTCGGCGAGCTCCATCAGCGTCGGGTCGTGGGTGGCGACCAGCACGGTGACGCCCTCGCTGCGGACCACGGCGCGCAGCAGCTGCATGATCGAGCGGCCGGTCTCCGAGTCCAGCTGTCCGGTCGGCTCGTCGGCGATGATCAGGCCGGGGTCGTTGGCGAGCGCGCGGGCGATGGCGACCCGCTGCTGCTGGCCGCCGGAGAGCTCGCCGGGCCGCTGGTTGGCGTGGTCGGCGAGGCCCACCAGGGCCAGCAGGGTGTGCGCGCGCTCCTCGCGCTCGGCGGCCGAGACCTTGCGCAGCCGCATCGGCACGCCGACGTTCTCGGCGGCGGTGAGCATCGGGATCAGCCCGAAGGACTGGAAGACGAAGCCGATCCGCTCCCGGCGCAGGGCGAGCCGGCCGTCCTCGTTCAGTCCGGCGAGGTCGGTGCCGTCCAGGGCGATGCTGCCACCGGTCGGGGCGTCCAGGCCGCCGACCAGGTTGAGCAGGGTGGTCTTGCCGGAGCCCGAGCGCCCCTTGAGCGCGGTGAGTTCGCCGCGGCCGATGGAGAAGGAGACACCGCGCAGCGCGTGCACGGTCCGCTCGCCGGTGCCGAAACTGCGCCGGAGGTCGGTCGCGGCCACCATGGGCGCGGTGGTGGTGGCGGTGGCGGTGGCCTGAGGCTGCGTCATTGCGACTTCCCCCTATGGGTCTCTACCCGGTGTCAACGGATTCGCGGCGCCACGGGTTCACGGTTCCGGGTTGCGATTCCGACGAGCGGATCCGCGCTCCCAAAGTCGGGCCGTGGGGCCTGAGTTGTGAAATGTGCATGGCATTTTTGCGGGCGGCCCGAGTGTTGGTGCTGCCAATGCAAGGAATTTGCTCACTACTTACTTGATTCGCGCAAGTCCCTTCCGTTCCTGGATCGGATCTGACAGAGTCGTCCGCTATCCGGTGATCAAATGCCGGTGATCATTGCATTGATGTGCCCCACGCGTGTCCATCTGCGGCAGAAGTGTGCCGAGATCGGGTCGATGGGTGGGCCGGGATGCTACCTGGGACGTGACCGGGGGAGGAACTTGATGCTCGGCTTCGTCGTGCGCAGACTGCGCGGGCGACTGCCGCTGGCTGCTGCCGTGCTGCTCGCAGTACTGATCACCACGGCGGTGCTGACCGCGTTGGTGGCGTTCAACCGCAGCGTCGGCGAGGCCGGCCTGCGGCAGACGCTCCAAGGGGCCGGCCATGCCCGGACCACGGTCATGGTGGTCGCCGGGCACGGGCTCGACCAGCGGGCGAAGGACGAGGCGGAGATCGCCGCCTACCGCGGCCACCTCTTCGGCGACCTGCCCGTACGCACCGACAGCCTGCTGCGCAGCCGCTCCTACGGCCTGCCGGCCGCCACCTCCGGTGCGGGCGAGCCCGCGCCCTCCGGTGCGACCCCGGCTCCGGGCTCGACCCCGGGTCGGGGCGCCGCGCCCCAGCCCGACCTGACGGTCCTCGCGGACATCGACCGCGGCCGGGCCCGACTGGTCGCCGGAGCCTGGCCCGCCGCCGCCTCCGGCCCGGTCCAGGCCACTGCCCCACAGGCCGCCGTCCCGCAGACCATGCTGGCCCGGCTCGGCCTCACCGACCAGGCGCTGCCCGCCGACGTCCAGTTGACCGACCGCCTCGACGGCAAGCCGCTGACCGTCCGCATCACCGGTGTCTACCGCGCGGCGGACCCGACCGACGCGTACTGGCACATCGACCCGGTCGGCGGCCACGAGGTCGAGGTCGGCGGCTTCACCACCTACGGTCCGATGCTGGTCGACCAGAGCGCCTTCACCACCGCCGGCTTGCTGCAGAGCAGCCGCAGCTGGCTGCTCGACGCCGACTTCGCGGGCGTCGACCGGTCCACGGCCGAGGCCATGGGCAACCGCGCCCAGCCCCTCGCCGACGACCTGCAGTCGCGCGCCGGGCTCAGCGCGCGGACCGAGCTGCCCGACATCATGCGCGAGTTGTCCTCCAGCATGATGGTCGCCCGGTCCACCCTGCTGATCGGCGCCCTGCAGCTGACCGTCCTCGCCATCGCGGCCCTGCTGCTGGTGGTCAATCTGATCGCGACCCGGCAGACGGCCGAGAACGAGTTGCTCGCCGCCCGCGGCGCCTCCGGCGCCCGGCTCGGCTCCTTCACCGCCCTGGAGTCGCTGCTGCTGGCACTCCCGGCCGCGCTGCTCGCGCCGCTGCTGACGCCGTACCTGGTCCGCGCCCTGGCAGGCTTCGGGAGCGCCCACGAGGTGCGCCTGACGACCGCCGTCAGCTGGACGCTCTGGCCGATCGCGGCGCTCTGCGCGCTCGCCTGCATCCTGCTGGCCACCCTGCCCAGCCTGCTGCGCGGTGCCGGAGCCGCCCTGCGCAGCCGCTCCGGCCGCCGCCAGGCCCTGGTCTCCGGCCTCGCGCGCAACGGCGGCGACCTCGCCGTGCTGGCCCTGGCCGTGCTCGCCTACCAGCAGCTCGGCCAGTACGGCAGCGGGCTGTCCACCGACTCCTCCGGTCGGCTCGGCGTGGACCTGCTGCTGGTCGCCACCCCGACCCTGGCGCTGTGCGCGGGCACCCTGGTGGTGCTGCGCCTGCTGCCGCTGGTCGCCCGGCTCGGCGCCCGGATGGCCGCTCGCGGCCGCGGCCTCGGCCCGGCCATGGTCGGCTGGCAGCTGGCTCGCCGGCCCGGCCGCGCCACCGGCCCGGTGCTGCTGCTCGTGATGGCCGTCGCCACCGGTGTGCTGGCGCTCGGCCAGCACGCCACCTGGACCGCCTCCCAGCGGGACCAGGCCGCCTTCAGCACGCTCGGCGGCCTGCGCATCTCCGCCGCGCACAGCTCCCTGATGGGCCAGGGCGGCCGCTACGGGGCCCTGCCCGGTGGCGACCGGCTGATCCCGGTGGTGCGCTCGGACCAGTCCCTGCCCGAGGGCAACGGCCAGCTGATGGCCCTGGACACCGCCGCCTTCGCGGAGCGCGTCCCGGTCCGCGCCGACCTGCTCGGCGGGCACACCCGCGAGGAGGCGTTCGCGCCGCTCGCCCCGCCCGCGGCCACCTCGAAGGGCGGACTGGAACTGCCCGGCCATCCGCTGCGGATCGACGCCGAGCTCTCCGTCCACCAGCCGGAGCAGCAGGTCCAGATGGCCAACGGGACGACCCGCCCGCCGGTCCGCCCGGAGGTCCGGTTGCTGCTGCGCGACCGCTTCGGCCTCGTCCACAAGGCCTCGCTCTCCACGCTGCCGTTCAACGGCGACACCACGGTCTCGGCTTCACTGACCACGCTGGTCGACGCCCCGATCGGTTCGGTCGCCGCGCCACTGACCATGGTCGGCGCGATCGTCTCCTTCGGTGACCGGACCGACGGCGAGGTGACCATCCGCCGGCTGTCCGTCTCCGACAGCGCCGACGGGCCCGCGACCGCCGTCCCGGTGCCGGCCGGACTCGCCTGGACGGCGACGGCACCCGGCGTCCGGGACAGCCGTGAGGTCGCGCCCGGGCCCGCAGCCGCCCTCGGATCCGAACCGACCGGCGCCGACCGGCTGTTCACCATCCGCTACCGCTTCGCGAACGGCCTCGGCGAGACGCTCCGCGCGATCGTCAGCCCGGCCGGGACGAGCGCGACGGCCACCGTGCCCGGCGTCGCCACCCACGACTACCTGAAGGCCGTCAGCGCCTCGGTCGGCGACACCGTCCAGGTGCCGTTCGGCGGATCCTCCCTCCCGGTCAAGATCACCGCCGTGGTCAACGCCCTGCCCGCGTCCGGCCCCAGCACCCTCGTCGTCGACCTCGCCAGCACGGCCCGCGTCCTGGCAGCGCAGGGCCAGGAGCTGCCCAACCGCGCCGAGTGGTGGCTGCCCGCCACCGGCCCCGGCGACCGGACCCCCGCCGAGGCCGCCGCCGCCCTGCGCGCCGCCCCGGGCACCCAGGACATCCAGCTCTACGAGGAGGTCTCCGAAGGCCTCCTCGGCGACCCGGTCGGCGCCGCCCCGCAGAGCGCGCTCATGGTCATCGCGGTCGTCACCGCCGTGCTCGCCGCGATCGGCTTCGGCGCCGCCGTGGCCGCCTCCGCCCGCGAACGGTCCCGGGACTCCGCCCTGCTGCTCGCCCTGGGCACCCCCCGCAAGCAGATCACCCGAACCATCGCCGCCGAACAGGGCGTCCTGGTCGTCCTCGGCGGGGCCGTCGGCCTCGGCCTCGGCGCCCTGCTCGTCCACCTGATCGTTCCGTTCGTCGTGCTGACGTCCGCAGCCCGCCGCCCGGTACCCGAGGCGCTGATCGAACTGCCGCTCGGCCAGGCCCTCCTGCTCGCGGCCGCGATCGCCGTCGTCCCCCTGCTGTCGGCCTTCCTGATCGGACGCCGCCGTCGAGACGTGGCCGCCCGGCTGCGCCACGTGGAGGAGATGTGACCACCAAGGCCGGCACCACCGTGCCCACCCCCTCGGCCGCCCGGCGGCCCGCGCCCTGGGTCCGCACCCGGCTGCGCGCGACGCCGCTGGCCGCCCTGCTCACGGCGGCACTCGCCTTCGTCACCGTGTTCATGGCGGCGGCCATCCCGCGCATCACCGACCGCAGCGCGGACAGCGCACTGCGGGACTTCGTCCGCCACCTGGGCGTCACCTCGACCAGCCTGCTGGCCACGGCCCAGCCGAACCTGAGCGACACCGCCACGGATCTCGACACCGTGCAGCAGAAGCTGACCGCGGAGATCGGCCGGAACCTGACGCTCAGCCAGTCCGGCCAGCTCTACGGCACCCGGACCAAGACCTCGCGGGGCATGCTGAACACGGGCTACGCCAAGCTGTCGGACAACCGTGCGCCGCAGCTCGACCTGATGTACGTGCACGGCTTCACCGACCGCGTGACCCTGGTCGACGGGGCCTGGCCGAGCCCCGCGGACGAGGGCGCGCCCCTGCCGATCGTCATCAGCCAGAAGGCCGCCGAGACCATCGGCGTCAAGCTCGGCGACGTCATCGACAACGGCAGCGAGGTGACCGGCCCGGTCCGGTCCCGCGTGGTCGGCCTCTACCGCGTCAACAACCCCGACGACCCGAGCTGGGAGGACGCCGGCTGCCCGGCCCGTGCCTGCCTGGACGGCGGGGGCGCCGAGCTCGGGTGGAAGACCACCGGTCTCATCGACGGTGGCAGCCTGCCCGGGCTGGTCCGCTGGGGCAAGAACGTCCAGAACTTCTGGCGGCTGCCCATCGATCCGGGTGTCCTGCGGGCCGACCAACTGGCCCAGACCCGCAGCACGGTCGGCTCCTACCTGAGCGGGAGCGGCGCCACCGGCCTCGCGCGCCAGACCAACCGCGTCGACCTGCGCGTCAGTTCCCTGCTGCCCGAGGCCTTCACCCGGGCCACCGCCCGGTACGAGGCCTCGGCGCCGCTGGCGGCGATCGGCCCGGCCGGGGTGGCGGGTGTCGCCGTGGTGGTGCTGTGCCTGGCCGCGGCCCTCACCGCCGACCGGCGCACCGCCGAGATCCGGCTGCTCCAGGCCCGCGGCGGCTCGCGCGGCGGTGTGTTGCTGCGCCTGCTCGGCGAGGGCGTGGCGACCGTGCTGCCCGCCGCCGCACTCGGGGCCGCGCTCGCCCTGGTGCTGCTGCCCACCCCCCGGTGGGGCGACGCGGTGCTCGCGGCCCTGGTGGCGACCCTGCTCGCCGTGCTGGCCTTCCCGGCCCGCGCCGCCGTGCTGCTGACGCCGCCGAAGGCCGTCGCCGGATGGCGCCGGCTCGTCGGCGAGCTCGCCTTCCTGGCCGTCACCGCCGCGGCGGTGGCCGAGGTCCGCCGGCGCGGCGCCGCCCCCGCCGGTGCCGGCCTGGACCCGCTGGTGGTGGCCGCGCCGCTGCTGCTCGCCGTCACCGGCGGCCTGCTGCTGGCCCGGGTCCAGCCGGTGGTGGTCGGCTGGCTGGCCGCCCTCGCCGGGCGCGGCCGCGGCCTGATCGGGTTCCTCGGGCTGGCCCGTGCCTCCCGCGACACCTCGGGCCGCCGGCGACCCTCCGCGCTGCCGCTGCTCGCCCTGGTGATCGCCGTCACCACGACCGGTTTCGGGGCCACCGTGCTCGACACCGTGGACACCGTCCGGCTGCGCGCCGCCCGGATCGCGACCGGCGGAGACGTCTCCGTCTCCGTCCCGATCTACGCGACCCTGCCGGAGACGTTCACCACGGCGGCCGCCCAGCTGCCGGGCGTGCGGGCCTCGACCGGGGTCTGGGTCGAGAACGGGGCCAGCCTCATCAGTGCCGAGCAGGAGTCCGTCTCGGCCATCCTGGTGGTGGCCGAGCCGAAGGCGTACGCCGAGATCGCCCGGACCTTCGGGATGGGCGAGTTCGACCCGGCGCTGCTCGCCGGCGCCCCCGGCGGTCCGGACACCCCGGTACCGGCGCTGTTCAGCACCGGCCTGTCCAAGCAACTGGCCGCCGGGCCGCCCCGGCTGCGGACGCCCAACGGGGGCCAACTGCGCACCACCGTCGCCGGGATCGTCGCCGGCACCCCCGCCCTGCCGGACCCCGGCAAGCCGTTCATGGTCGTGCCGGCCGGGCCCGCCGCCGAGCGTCTCCCGGAGCTCAAGCGGACGAACAAGTGGCTGTCCGTCGGCGACGTCGACCCCGAGCAGGTCAGGGGACTGGTCCTGGAGCGGGGCCTGACCGCCGCGGAGGGCCTCGCCAAGCTGATCAGGGACGAGGCCGTGGCCGCCGGCAAGGGCTCGCACGGCCTGCCGCCCGGGTACACGGTGCGCAGCAGCCGCGAGGCGGCCGCCGTGCTCGCCGCCGATCCGCTCCAGCACTCGGCCGTCCAGATGTTCTGGTACGCGGGCGCCGCCGGCGCGGGCTTCGCCCTGCTCGCCGTCCTGCTGACGCTGGTGCGGGCGGCCCCCGAGCGGGCGGCCCTGCTGGCCCGGCTGCGCACCATGGGCCTGCGGCCCCGGCAGGGGCTGGCGCTGATCGTCACCGAGACGCTGCCGCAGGCCCTGGCGGCGGCCGTCGGCGGCGGGTTGGTCGCGGTGGCGGCGGTCTGGCTGCTCGGGCCCGCCTTCAACCTGTCGGCGCTGGTCGGTGCGGACATCGGCGACGCGCTGACCCCGGCCCTGCTGCCGGTGCTGCTGCCCACGACCGGCCTGGCCCTGGTGGTCTGCCTCGCGGTGATGCTGGAGACGGCCGTGACCGGCCGGCGCCAGATCTCCGCCGAACTACGGGCGGGGGACCAGCGGTGACGCCGGGAACAGCGGTACCGGTCGTGACACCGGTGCGGACCGCCGGAACTGTGAAGACCGTCAAGGTCGTTGAGATTTCCAGGACTGTGAAGACAGGAGACGAGCGGTGAAGAGCACTCCCCAGGAGCGGCCGACCGCCGAGGCCCCCAGCCTGCAGGAGCTCCAGCAGCGGGCCCTGGCCGCCGCAGCGCCCAGGGCGTACGGCGAGGGTGCGGCCATCGTCTGCGACCGGCTGGTGCGGATCTTCAGCGCCGAGGGCGTCGAGGTCCAGGCGCTGCAGGGGTTGGAGCTGACCATCCAGCAGGGCGACCTGGTCGCCCTGGTCGGTGCCTCCGGCAGCGGCAAGTCCACCCTGCTGACCATCCTGGCCGGGCTCGACGTGCCGACCGCCGGCAGCGCCACCGTCGCCGGCTGCGACCTGCTGGAGATGCCCGCACGGGAGCGGCTGCGCTACCGGCGGGAGGTGGTGGGCTTCATCTGGCAGCAGACCGCCCGCAACCTGCTGCCGTTCCTCACCGCCGCCGAGAACATCGCCCTGCCCATGCAGCTGCGCGGCCGCCGGGGCGGGGCCGGTCGGGCCAAGCAGCAGGCCGGTCGGGTGGCCGAGTTGATGGAGGCGCTGGAGATCGGCGAGCTCGCCCACCGCCGCCCCAACGAGCTCTCCGGCGGCCAGCAGCAGCGGGTCGCGATCGCGGTGGCGATGGCCAACAACCCGCCGGTGCTGCTCGCCGACGAGCCCACCGGTGAGCTGGACTCCGAGACCGCGGGGGTGATCTTCGAGTCCTTCCGCACCGTCAACCGGGAACTCGGAGCCACGGTCGTGATCGTCACCCACGACCCGATGGTCGCGGGTGAGGTCCGCCGCACGGTCGCCATCCGGGACGGCCGGACCAGCAGCGAGGTGCTGCGCCGCACCGTCACGGACGAGCACGGCGAGGAGTCGGTCAACGAGCGCGAGTACGTGATGCTGGACCGTACCGGGCGGGTGCAGCTGCCGGTCAAGTTCCTGGAGGCGCTGGGGATGGAGCACCGGGTGGCGGTCGACCTCGTGGCCGACCACATCGAGGTCCGCCCGGACGACATCGCCGGGCACTGAGGGGCGGGTACGAGGCCCGGGCACCGAGGGGCGGGTGCCGGGGAGGGGCGGGCGTCGGCTGCCGCTACTGCCGCTGGTTGTCGCCGCCCATCCGCTGGAAGAGCCCGCTGCCCTCGGCGTCGGCGCGGAGGTCGGGCGCGTCCTCGCCGGCGCGCTCGCCTCGGGCCGTGGCGGTGCAGAGGGCGAAGACGAGCAGTGCACTGGCCGCGACGGCGAGGATTCCGAGGGCGGTCAGGACGCGTAGCCAGGTCAAGGAAGTGCCTCCTGGGGACGGTGCGGAGGAACGCCGCCGGGGAGGTATCGGCAGTTCGGCCCGCACGGTCGAGTGTCCAAAAGCGGTTCTTCCCGTCGCCCGCCGCGCGAGAGGTCGCCCGCGCGGGCGCTCGAAGCATCTACACGGCGCGCCATGCTCCCTCGCGCGCCCCTGCGGTAGTGACGGCCCTCCCCTCCGGGCGCTCCGCCAACGCCCGCAGCGCGCCGAGGTCCGGCTTCCCCGCCCCGGTCAGCGGGATCCCTGGCACGACCAGGACGGTGTCCGGGGCACACCGCCGCCGCCCCCCGTGCTCCCGGGCCCAGCGGTGCAGCTCCGCCGCCGTCGCCCGCGAGCCCGGCACGGTGACCACGGCCGCGTGCACCCGCTCCAGCCGGTCCGCGTCGACCGTCGCGAACATCACCGCCTCCCGTACCTCCGGGTGCGCGCGCAGCGGCTCCTCGACGTCCCGGGGAAACACGTTGTGCCCGTTCACGATCGCCATCGGATCGCGCCGCCCGGCCACCGTCAGATAGCCGGCCGCGTCCAGGCTGCCCAGATCGCCGGTGTGCAGCCAGCCGTCCCGCAGCACCCGGGCGGTCAGCTCCGGGTCGCGCCAGTAGCCGACCATCGCGGTCGGGGTGCGGACGCAGATCTCCCCGGTCCGGCCCGGCGCCAGCACGGCGCCGTCCTCGTCCACGATCCGCACCTCGGTGTCCGGGAACGGGCGCCCGGCGGTCAGCAGGAGCCGCGGGTCCAGATGCTCGTCCGGGCTCAGCCGGGTGACCGGCCCGCACTCAGTCAGGCTGTACGTCTGGTGCAGCACCCGGCCCAGCCGCCGGGTCGCCTCCGCCAACCGGCGCGGCGACGGGGGGCAGCCCGTGTACGTGACGCGCCGCAGGCTGCCGGTGTCCGTCCTGGACAGCAGCGGGTGGTCCAGCACCCGGTAGAGCAGATGCGGCGGCAGGTACACCCGGGACACCCGGAACCGCTCGATCGCGGCCAGCACGGCCTCGGCGGCGAAGCCCTCCTGCAGCACCACCGTGCCGCCCGCCGCCAGCGCCAGATCCGCCGTCGTCCCGCCGCCGTGGCACAGCGCCGTACAGAGCAGGAACGTCGCGCCGGACAGCAGCGGAGGTCGCGGCGGCCGGGCGAACCGGCGCACCACCCCCTTCGGCCGACCGGTCGTCCCGCCGGTGAACCGCACCGCCATCACGTCCTCCGGGCGGTACCGCGGCGCCAGCGGCCCGGGCGGGCAGGACGCGGCCGCCGTCGGCAGGTCCGTCCCGAGGGCCGACGGGCCCAGCGCGAACAGGCCGACCGAGGGCAGCGCCCGGGCGATCCCCTCGGCGGCGGCCGAACACCGGGCCGGATCGAAGACCAGCGCCGACGTCCCGGCGAATCCGGCCAGCGCCACCGACTCCCCGACCGGGCCGTCCGGATGCAGCATCGCCACCCGGCACCCCAGCAGGTTCGCCGCCAACCGCACCAGCACCGCCTCCGGCCGGTTCCCGGCCAGCACCGTCACCCCGTCCCCGCGCCCGAGCCCGGCCCCCTCCAGCGCCCGCGCCAGCCGGTACACCCCGTCCAGGCACTCCCGCGCCGTCAGCGCCCGCTCCCCGCAGCGGACCGCCACCCGCCCCGGATCCCGCTCCAGCCCTGCCAACACCCGCCCGGTGTACGTCGGATCTGACTCCGCCATGCCCCAGCCTCCTTCTGATGGGTCGTCAGCATAGGTGGGGTGACGCAGTGGATCTCACCTCTGGTCCGGCGCGGGCGGGACGCGGCGGCGGCCGGGAGTTGCTAGGGTTCCCGGTCGGACACGGACGGGGGACAGGTGGGCACCAGCAAGGGCACGGCCGAGGCGCCGGGCGGGCCGGGGTGCGAGGAACGGCCGCGCGGTGTCGTCGACCTGCGGGGCGTGGCCGGGGCGGCGTTCACCGTGCACTATCCGTCCGATGCCGTCGTGGTCGTGTCGGGCCTGCCGGGCGCGGGCAAGAGCACGCTGCTGCGGCGCTGGTCCGGCGCGGGGGCGGTGCCGACCGTGGACCCGCGCGCCGTGCACGAGGCCTGCGAGGCCGTCATGCCCGCGCGCCTGCCCTACGCGGTCTACCGGCCGTGGGCCCGGCTGGAGCACTTCCGGCTGTTGCGCGCCTCCGTCCGGCGCGGTGGGCCGCTGCTGGTGCACGACTGCGGCAGCCGTGTCTGGATGCGCCGCTGGCTCGCCCGGGAGGCCGCCGGACAGGGCCGACGGCTGCACCTGGTGCTGCTCGACGTCGGCGCCGCCACCGCCCTCGACGGCCAGCGCGCCCGGGGCCGTCACGCCTCCGCCCGCGCCTTCGCCCGCCACCGCCGGGGCCTGGACCGCCTGCTCGCCGCGTTCACCCGGCACGTGCGCTCCGGTGGGCCGATGCCGACCCCGGAGGCGGCGTCCGTGCTGCTCCTGGATGCCGTCTCCCGCTCCCGGGCGGCGGCCGTCCGTTTCGGGACGGCGGGTTGAGGCCCCTGCCGGCCGCGGCGTCCTTCTGTCGCCGCGTTCCACCAGGCGGGCGGGGAGCGCTCGGTGACGGTTGCGGAGGGGGCCGACTGGGAGTGCCGGCGGTACGAAGCGCCGGTGAGGACCTGTCCGACACGACCGGACACGCCCTACACAAGCCCGAGGTGCGGCTCGACGCCCGCCAGTTCGCAGCCGGCCGCCCACAGGCGGGCGGCGACGGCACGGTCGGTCATGTGGGCCTGAACCGGCTCACGGCGGGGCGCCCCGCGCAGGCCGAGGATGCCCGGGCCCCAGAGCTCTCCGCCTCGTACCTCCGGGTCGAGGACGGCCCGGACGATGGGCCACGCCCCGCGGTGCTTGCCCTGGACCAGGAGCCCGGCCGGCAGGCCGCGCAACCGTTCGCCGGTGGTGCGCACGTGCACCGGCGGGCGGGACGGGGTGAGGGAGTCGAGGGCGCCGCCGGGGTGCGCCACCACGCTGAGTACGGTGCTGCCGACGGCGCGGAGGCGCCGGTCGAGTTCGAAACCGAAGGTCATCTGCGCAAGCTTCGAGCGGCCGTAGGCGCGTTTGGGCCGGTAGTCCACGGCCGACTGGAGATCGTCCGGGTCCAGCCGCTCCGAGCGTGCCGCGAAGCTGCCGACCGTCACGATCCGGCCCGCCGGAGCGGCCGCCAACAGGGGCGCGAGCCACCGGGTGAGCGCGAGGTGCCCGAGGTGGTTGGTCGCGAACATCAGCTCGTGCCCCGCCGGGGTCTCCCGACGCGGCGGATCGTCCAGCGCGACCCCGGCGTTGTGGACGACCGCGTCGAGGCGGTCGAGGGCGAGTCCGTCGACGGCGGTCCGCAGGGACGGCAGGTCGGCGAGGTCCAAGGGGAGGTGGCGCACCGACGCCCCGGGGACGCGGGAGCGGATCGAGGCCATGGCGGCCTCGGCCCGGCCGGCGTCCCGGCAGCCGAGCAGGACCCCGGCACCGGTGCCGGCGAGCTGCTCGGCGACGAAGTAGCCGATACCGGCGTTGCCCCCGGTGACCAGGACGCTCCTCCCGGCGCCGGACGGCGGCCGACGGGCGTCCCACGACCGGTTCGGGCTTACGGACGACATGACGACGATCTCCTGACGCTCGGGAGCACGGAACCCGCGGGAGGACAGAGCCCGCGGGAGCACGGAACCCGCGGGGGCTCCGAACGCTCGGGACCGCGGGCACCGTCAGTACCCCACCGTCACAGGCGGAACCGGCATACCGCTGACAGATCGCCGTCACCCACCGACAGCACTCCAAGATCATCGAACCGCCCCGTTCGGGACCCGCACCGCTCGGACCCCTGCGAGACTGGAACCAGCAGAGTCCGTTACGGAGAGAGGTCAGCATCCGCATGCCCAGCAGCGCCGCCGTCGACAACCCGTGGTTCCGCCGCTTCAGCCCGTCCGACTCCGCCCCGGCCCGGATCGTGATCTTCCCGCACGCAGGCGGCTCCGCGAGCTACTACATGGAGTACGCCAACGCGCTCGCGCCCCACGCCGACGTGCTCACCGTCCAGTACCCGGGCCGCCAGAACCGCTTCGCCGAGCCGCCGATCGACTCGGTGGCGGAACTCGCCGAACAGCTCTACCGGGAGCTGCGCGAGTGGACGGACCGTCCGATGACCTTCTTCGGGCACAGCATGGGCGCGGCCGTCGCCTTCGAGACCGCCCGCTGCTTCGCCCGCGACGGCCTCCCGGGGCCCGAGCGCCTGTTCGTCTCGGCGGGCCGCGCGCCCTCGCTGCCCCGGGAGACCGCCGTCTACCGGATGTCGGACGACGGGCTGCTCGACACGATCGTCCGCCTCGGCGGGACGGACGAGCGGATCCTCTCCGTCCCGGCGCTGCGCGAGCTGATCCTTCCGGCGCTGCGGGCCGACTACACCGCCATCGAGACCTACCGCTGTGCGCCGGACGCGACCGTGCCGCAGCCGATCACCGCCCTGGTGGGGGAGACCGACGCGAACGCCACGGTCGACCAGGCCGCCCAGTGGGACCGGCACACCACCGGCGGCTTCGACCTGCGGGTCTTCCCGGGCGGGCACTTCTACGTGGCGGACCAGACCGCGGCCGTGGTCGAGGTGCTCACCGCGCACCTGCGCGGCTGAGGCGGCCGGGCCCGTCCCGGCCTCGGTGACGCGCCCCGGCGGCTCGGCTACTGTGCCTGCGTGACGGGCCGTCGGCCGCGCCGCCGACGGCCCGTCAGCCGCACCCCTCAGTCGCAACCGCCCACCGGGAGGCCGCCATGCGCCGGATCGCCGTCGTCGGAGCGGGCCAGGCCGGCCTGCAGCTCGCACTGGGGCTGGTGGCCGCCGGCTACGAGGTGACGCTGGTCGCCGAGCGCACGCCCGAACAGGTGCGCGGCGGGCGGGTGCTGTCCACGCAGGCGATGTTCGGCCCGGCGCTGCGCACCGAGGCGGCGGCCGGGCTGGACCTGTGGGCCGGCGAGGCGCCGGCGGTCCACGCCGTCCGGGCGGTGCTCGCCGTGCCGCCCGGCGTACGGGCGCTGGAGTTCACCATGACGCTCGACGAGCCCGCCCAGTCGGTGGACCAGCGGCTGAAGCTGGCGCGCTGGCTGGAACTGCTGGCGGAGCGCGGCGGCCGGGTCGAGTACCGCTCGCTGGACCGGGACGGCCTGCGCGAGCTGGCCCGGCGGCACGAGCTGACGGTGGTCGCGGCCGGGCGCGGCGAACTGGCCGAGGTCTTCGAGCGCGACGCCGCCCGCTCGCCGTTCGACCGGCCGCAGCGGGCGCTGTCCTGCCTGTACGTCCACGGGGTGGGCTCGCCTGATCCGGCCACCGAGCCGCGGGCCCGGATGCACGCGCTGCCCGGCCTCGGTGAGCTGTACCTGCAGCCGGCGCTGACCCTCTCCGGCCCCTGCGCGATCCTGCTGTGGGAGGCGCTGCCCGGCGGGCCGCTCGACGTGTTCGGCGACGGCCCGGCGCCTGACGTCCAACTCGCCCGGATCCGCTCGCTGCTGAAGGAGCACCTGCCGTGGGAGGCGGAGCTGTGGGCGGACGCCGAGCCGACCGACGCCGGGGCCGGCCTGTCCGGCGCGGTGACCCCGGTGGTCCGCCGGCCGGTGGCGGAGCTGGGCGCGGGCGTCGACGCCGTCCACGTGCTCGGCCTCGGCGACGCGGTGGTGGTGAACGACCCGATCGCCGGCCAGGGCGCCAACAGCGCCGCGCTGGCGGCGCAGGCGTACCTGCGGGCGATCGTCGAGCACGGCGACGCCCCCTTCACGGCGGACTGGATGTGCCGCACCGCCGAGCGGTTCTGGCGCCGGCACGCCCGGCACGCGGTCGGGTTCACCGCCGCGATGCTCACCGTGCCCGACCACGTGCAGGGCGTGTTCGTGGCCGCCGCCGAGCACGAGCCGGTCGCCCGCCGACTGGCCAACACCTACGCGGAGCCGAGCGACCACGCCGCCTGGCTGGCCACGCCCGACCTGACCGCCGCCTACCTGGCCTCGGTCCGCGGCTAGTGTCCTGCGCCGCTAGTTCGTCGTTAGTTGTCATGTGACTTCTACTGCTGGTGGGTCTGTTCCTCGTCGAGGTCCGAAACTGGAGGCGTT
>NZ_JBIUUS010000052.1:0-41995 GCF_044742585.1 Kitasatospora sp. NPDC087861 | reverse complement strand
ACCCACACCTCCGTCCCCATCGGCCACCCCATCTGGAACACCCGCGCCTACGTCCTCGACCCCACACTCTCCCCCGTCCCACCCGGCGTCACCGGCGAGCTCTACCTCGCCGGCATCCAACTCGCCCGCGGCTACCACCACCACCCCACCCTCACCGCCGAACGCTTCACCGCCGACCCCCACGGCACCCCCGGCAGCCGCATGTACCGCACCGGCGACCTCGCCAAGTGGAACCACCACGGCCAACTCGAATACGCCGGCCGCACCGACCACCAGATCAAACTCCGCGGCTTCCGCATCGAACTCGGCGAAATCGAAGCGGCACTGACCTCCCACCCCACCGTCGCCCAAGCCACCGTCCTCCTCCGCGAAGACACCCCCGGCGACAAACGCCTCATCGCCTACACCGTCCCCGCAGGTGACCTCGACACCACCGCCCTGCGCGCCCACCTCACGGCCACCCTCCCCGAATACATGATCCCGGCAGCGATCGTCACCCTCGACGCCCTCCCCCTCACCGTCAACGGCAAGCTCGACCGCCGCGCCCTCCCCGCACCCGACTACACGCCCGAAGCGACCTACCGCGCACCCGTCACCGCACGCGAGGAAATCCTCTGCGAGGTCTTCGCCCAGATCCTCGGCGTCTCCCAAGTCGGCCTGGACGACGACTTCTTCGCCCTCGGCGGGCACTCCCTCCTCGCCATCTCGCTGGTCGAGAGGCTGCGGGCCCGGGGTGTACCGGTGAACATCCGCGCGCTGTTCACGTCACCGACCGTGGCCGGGCTCGCGGCCTCCGCCGGCACGGGCGAGGTGGCGGTGCCGCCGAACCTCATCCCGGCCGACGCGCAGGAGATCACCCCCGCGATGCTGCCGCTGGTCGACCTCACCACCGACGAGATCGCGCGGATCACCGCGACCTTCCCCGGCGGGGCGCCGAACATCGCGGACATCTACCCCCTGGCCCCGCTCCAGGAAGGCATCCTCTTCCACCATCTGATGAACTCCGGTGGCAGCGACCCCTATGTCATCCCGACCACACTGACCTTCGACTCCCGCGAACGGCTGGACACCTTCCTCGGCGCGCTCCAACACGTCATCGACCGCCACGACGTCCTGCGCACCGCCATCCTCTGGGAAGGTCTGCCCGAACCCGTCCAGGTCGTCGCCCGCCACGCCCAACTCCCCGTCCAGCAGCACGAGATCACCGGCGACGACCCGATCGCCGCGCTCACCGCACGCTGCGCGGCCACCATGGACCTCACCCGCGCACCGCTGCTCCGCGCCCACATCGCCGCCGAACCCACCAGTGACCGCTGGCTCATGCTCCTCCAGCAGCACCACGTCACCACGGACCACACCGCCCTGGAGGTGCTGCTCGGCGAGATCAACGCCGTGCTCGCCGGCCGGCTGGACGAACTGCGCCCGCCAGTACCGTTCCGCGAGTTCGTCGCCCAGGCCCGGCTCCAGGTCTCCCGTGAGGAACACGAGCGCTTCTTCACCAAGCTCCTCGGCGACGTCACCGAATCCACCGCCCCCTTCGGCCTGTCGGACGTCCGAGGGAGCGCGACCGGCGTGACCGAGGCCCAGCGCCTCGTGGACGCCGAGCTCGCCACCAGGGTCCGTGAGCAGGCCCGCCTGCTGGGAGTCAGCCCGGCAACCGTCTTCCACACCGTCTGGGCCCGCGTGGTCGCGGCGACCTCGAACCGGGACGACGTGGTGTTCGGCACCGTGCTGTTCGGTCGGATGAGCGGAGGCAGCGGCGCCGACCGGGCACCTGGCCTCTTCATCAACACCCTGCCCGTCCGGGTGCCGACGGCCACCGTCGGCACCGCGCAGGCGCTGCGCGCGATGCGCGGGCAGCTCGCGGACCTGCTGGCGCACGAGCACGCCCCGCTGGCGCTCGCCCAGCAGGCCAGCGGCATCGGCGGCTCCGCACCGCTCTTCACCACGCTCCTCAACTTCCGCCACCAGGCCGGGCAGCCCGTCACGGACGCCGGGTCGCCGGGCATCGAGGTCCTGCACAACGAGGAGCGCACCAACTACCCGCTGACCGTGTCGGTCGACGACCTCGGCACCGCGTTCACCCTCACCGCACAGGCGGTGGCGCCGATCGACGCCGAGCGGGTGTGCGATCTGCTGCACACCGCCCTCGAAGGACTGGTCGACGCGCTCGAAACGGCCCCGGACAGCCCCCTCGGACGCATCGAGGTCCTCAACCCGCAGGAACGACAGCGGATCCTCACCGACTGGAACGGCACCGCCACCGAGCCGGTGACGGGCACGCTGCCCGAGCTGTTCGCCGCCCAGGTCGCACGGACCCCCGACGCCGTCGCCGTCGTGTACGGGGACACCGAACTCACCTACGCCGAGCTGGACGCCCGCGCCAACGGCCGCGCTCACCGCCTCATCGCCGAGGGCGTCCGGACCGAGTCCGCCGTCGCCGTCCTGATGGAGCGCTCCGCCGACCTGGTCGTCGCCCTGCTGGCCATCGTCAAGGCCGGTGGCTGCTACGTCCCACTCGACCCCCGCTACCCCCTCGCCCACCGCCGGACCATCACCACCGAGACCGGCGCCACCATCGTCCTCACCGACACCGCACTACGCGACGAGGCCGCCGAACTCGGCCTCACCGTCCTCACCACGGACGATGGCGAGCACGGCATGGGCCTCGACATTCCTTGCCATAAGCGGCAGTTGGCGTACGTGATGTACACCTCCGGCTCCACCGGCCGCCCCAAGGGCGTCGCCGTCACCCACCACGACGTCATCGCACTCGCCACCGACGACCGCATCGCGTCCCCCGCCACGGAACGCGTCCTACTCCACTCCCCGCACTCCTTCGACGCCTCCACCTTCGAACTATGGGTGCCACTCCTCAACGGCGGCAGCGTCATCGTCGCCCCCACCGGCGACCTCACCACCACCACCCTGCACCACCTCATCACCAGCCACGACATCACCGCCCTCTGGCTCACCGCCGGACTCTTCTCCCTCATCGCCGACGACAACCCCGCCTGCCTCAGCGGCATCCACCAGCTCTGGACCGGCGGCGACGTCGTCTCCCCCACCGCCGCCACCCGCGCCCGCGCAGCATGCCCCGGCCTCACCATCATCAACGGCTACGGACCCACCGAAACCACCACCTTCGCCACCACCCACCCGGTGACCGACACCCCCAGCGCACTACCCATCGGCCGCCCACTGACCACCATGCGCGCCTACGTCCTCGACGCCCACCTGCACCCCGTACCGACCGGCGCCACCGGAGAGCTCTACCTCGCCGGCTCCGGCCTCGCCCGCGGCTACCACCACCGCCCCGCCCTCACCGCCGAACGCTTCACCGCCGACCCGTACGGCCCGGCCGGCAGCCGCATGTACCGCACCGGCGACCTCGCCAAGTGGAACCACCACGGCCAACTCGAATACACCGGCCGCACCGACCAGCAGATCAAACTGCGCGGCTTCCGCATCGAACTCGGCGAGATAGAGGCCGCGCTGGCCGCCCACCCCACCGTCGCCCAGGCCACCGTCCTCCTCCGCGAAGACACCCCCGGCCACAAGCGCCTCATCGCCTACACCGTCCCCACAGGTGACCTCGACACCACCGCCGTCCTGGCGCACGTGGCCGGACTGCTCCCCGAATACATGGTCCCCACCGCCATCGTCACCCTCGACACCCTGCCCCTCACCGTCAACGGCAAGCTCGACCGCCGCGCCCTCCCCGCACCCGACCTCACCCCGGTGTCCAGCCGCCCCCCACGCACCCCGCGCGAGGAGGTGCTGGCCACCCTGTTCGCCGAGGTCCTGGCACGTCCCCGGGTCGGCATCGACGACAGCTTCTTCGAGCTCGGCGGGCACTCCCTGCTCGCCACCCGTCTCCTCGGCCGCATCCGCACCGCACTCGGCGAGGAGGTGGCCCTGCGGGACCTCTTCGAGGCCCCCACGGTGGCCGGTCTCGCGGAGCGGCTGAAGACGGGCGGCGAGCTCGGCGACAAGTTCGCCGAACTGATGCCGCTGCGCCGCGAGGGCGAGCTGCCGCCGCTGTTCTGCGTCCACGCCGGGTACGGCGTCGCCCTCGGCTACAGCCGCCTGCTCCCCTACCTGCCCGGCCGGCCGCTGTACGCCCTCCAGGCGCGCAGCCTCACCCGGAACGACGAACTGCCGGACAGCGTCGAGCAGATGGCGGCCGACTACGTGGCCCACATCCGCCGGATCCAGCCGTCCGGCCCGTACCACCTGCTCGGCCACTCCTTCGGCGGCCTGGTGGTGCACGCCGTCGCGAGCCGCCTCCAGGAGCTCGGCGAGGAGGTGGCCCTGCTCGTCATCATGGACGCCTACCCGTACGCGACGTACACCGTGAAGGGCGTGGAGCGGGACGAACAGGAGACCCTGGAGCTCTTCCTGGAGATGTTCGAGGCCGAACGCCCGAGCCCCGAGGGCAGGCCGCTCGACCGGGACGAGGTGCTGCAGACCCTGGTGGACAGTTCGGCCTCGGCCTTCACGGCCGACGACCTCGCCGCGATGGGAGACGCCTGGGAGCGCCACACCCGGATGATGCGGGCCTTCGATCCCGGCCACGTCCGAAGCGACGTGCTGTTCTTCACCGCCACCCGCGAGCGGCCCGAGGGCACCCCGTCCGCGACCGCGTGGGGCCCCCACATCGACGGCCGCATCATCGACCGCGACCTCGACGCCACCCACCACGGGCTGATGGACCCCCGCCACCTGGCCGAGATCGCCCGTGCCATCAACGAGTTCACCGCCGAGGAGCGCTGACACCACACCCACCGTCGCCCCCGCCGACCCGAACGCCGTGGGCCCCGCTCCTCCGAGCGGGGCCCACGGCGTTCGCCGACGGCCGAGGCGGTCCCGGCGGGTCCGCCGGACACGGTGCACTCGGCGCTCGACCTGGTGGGGTTATCCACACCCGGAGTCGGGGGGATGACCGGCTCACCCCGGGCGGGCGTCCCCGGAGATGCTGGGTACGGCACACATGTCCCAGCGATCCCACAGGAGTTGTCCCGTGTCCGAGCACGCACCGACCCGCTTCCGTTCCCTCCGCCCTCGGCAGGGCGGTCGACGCAGGACCGTGTCGACCGCACTCGCCGTGGTCGCCGGCATCCTGACGGTCGGAGTGCTCGCGCCGCCTTCCGCAACGGCCGCGTCCGCCACCGCCGTGTCCAGGCCGGACGGCGTTCAACGGAGCCTGAACGCGCTGGTGCGGGACGACGGCCTGCCCGCCGCGCTGGCCGCCGTCAAGGGCCGCGACGGCCGGACCCGCACCTACACCGCCGGGGTCGCCGACCTCGCCACCAAGGCGAAGGTGCCCGAGGACGGGCAGGTACGGATCGGCAGCAGCACCAAGACGTTCACCGCCGTGGTCGTGCTGCAGCTCGTCGGCGAGCAGCGGATCGACCTGGACGCCGCCGTCGACACCTACCTGCCCGGCCTGCTGCGCGGGGACGGGATCGACGGGCGTCACATCACGGTGCGCCAGCTTCTCCAGCACACCAGTGGGCTTCCCGACTACATGGCCTCCCCGCAGATGGCGGACTTCACCGCTGTTCAGTACCGGTACTCCGAGCCCCGCGAACTCGTCGACATGGCCCTGGCGAGCAAGGCCGACTTCACCCCGGGCGCGAAGTGGGAGTACAGCAACACGAATTACCTGGTCGCCGGCCTGATCATTCAGAAGGTCACCGGCCGGCCCGTCGGCGAGGAGATCACCCGCCGCGTGATCGACGAGATCGGGCTGCGCCACACCTACTTCCCCACCCCCGGGGACCTCACCGTCCACGAGGCCCACCCCGAGGGCTATTTCCGGAACCCGGCCGACGGATCCCTGCACGACTTCACGGAGATGGACTCGTCCATGGCCTGGGCCACCGGTGCGATCGTCTCCACCAACACCGACCTCAACCGGTTCTACACCGCGCTCCTCGGCGGTCGCCTCCTCGCCCCGGCTCAGCTCGCCCAGATGCGCACCACCGTCCCCGCCGACGAGCTGGGCCCCGGAATCCGGTACGGGCTGGGCCTGGAGAGCATGCCGCTGTCGTGTGGCGGCGTGTACTGGGGGCACGGCGGCACCACTCCGGGATACCGGACCCGTGGCGGCGTCACCGAGGCCGGCCGCGCCGCGAGCATCACGGTGACCACGATCCCCCCGACCGCCGCCGCGCAGCACCTGGAGGACGCCGTGGACACGGCCCTGTGCGGCTGATCTGATGTCAGCCGGGCTGTGGCGCGGTGAGCTGCTCCAGGATGTGGTCCGAGATGGTCCTCGGGTGCGGGCTCGGGGGTGGGGTCGGGTCGAACAGGTGCGTCGGCAGGTCCGGTCCCAGGTCCAGGGGTGGCAGCACGGGAGGAGCAGAATGCGGGTCCGGTGGTGGGAGCGACGGGAGCGGCTTGTCGAGGTGCGGCGGGGGTAGTGGCGGCAGGGGCTTGTCGACCGGTCCGAGCTCGATGTCCCCGTGCCCGGTCGTGCCGCCGACCGGCGGCCGTGGGCTCAGCCACCGGTTGTTCAGCCAGGACTCGATGTGGTCGGCCGGTGAGATCGAGAACTTGTTCCCGGGGTTCATCGCGCCGTGCCGCGTACCCCACGCCCCGGCGAACGCGCCGTTGGCCGCGCCGGAGACCCAGTCGCCCGACAGTCCGAACGCCGCGTCCTGTGCGGCGCCCTCGGCCATGCCGGTGAGCGCCCCGTAGCCGGTGTTCCAGACCAGACCGGCCGCGCCCTTGGCGAACGCGCCCGGCACATGGCCGGTCAGCCCGGTGAAACCCTTCCCCAGGCCCTTCCCCAGGCCCGTGCCGAGCCCCTTGCCGAGCAGCCCCGCACCGAAGCCGACCGCGCCGCCGATCGCGCCGTTGACGGCGGCGGTGCCCAGCTCCGATCCGTCGATCGACGTGCGGTGGTGCTGGCCCAGCTCGATCACCTGGGCCAACAGGTCGAAGCCGACCTGGGCCAGCACCGACTCGGCGACCCGGGTCACCGCGCTGATCAGCGCCTTGCGCAGGAACGCCAGCACGAGGGCCCTGGTGAAGGCGATCTCCACGGGCGCCGCCTCCGCGCCGCCGAACAGGAACAGGGCGGCGTCGATCGCCAACTGGACGAAGAGCACCACCAGCGCACCGATGATCTCGATCCGCAGGGTCTCGATCTGGTTCGCCAGGTTGTTCAGCGCGTCGGCGGCGGCGTCGCAGCACTGGGCGATGAGCGGCATCGCGGCGTCGTCGCCGATGGCGAGGCGGGCCAGGTAGGCGTCGAAGGAGTCCTTGGTGACGCCGGTCAGCCCCTGGTCGAGCTGGGCCTTGGTGTCGGCCAGGTCCTTGATACAGGTGCGGATGGCGTCGCCCGCCGCCTTCCACGCCTCGGCCTCGGCCCGCAGCGCGGTCTCGTTCCCGGTGGGCCACTTGTTGCCGACCAGGATCATCAGCAGGTTCTGCAGTCCGTCCGGCAGGGAGGCGTTGGGGGCGTCGACCGCCATCACGCACCGCCGGGGACGGCCGACGGGAACGACGCGGCGAGTTCCGTGGCGTGCTCGTCGGCGCTCCTGAACGTGCTGTGGGCGCCGCCGAGGGCTTCGGCGAGGTGCTTCAGGGTGTCCGGCAGCGCCTGAACCGCCTTCAACAGGTCGTCCCGCGGCTGCGCGAAGACCTGGTCGAAGCCCTGCCCGAGGGCCGGGTCGTCCCCCCAGGGCGCCGCACCGAACAAGGCGGCGGCGCTCAGGGCCGTCCACGCGGTGCTCATGCTGTCGGCCGCGTTGCCCGCGTCCACCCCGGCCTTGCCGAGCAGGGCGAAGTCGACCACCAGGGTGCCGTCGAGGGTCGGCAGCGGCGGTACCGGCGGCCCGGTGTACGGGGGGACCCCGGTGGGCGCGTTGCGGTATCCGCCGGTAGGGCCGGGGACGTCGGGCGTGGGAGGAGTCGGCATCCGTCCAGCTCACCGGCGTTCGGCGCCGGTCCGCCCGTTCTTGACGACATCCCAACGATCACCGCCCCCGCCCTGACGCCTCGTTGACGTCGACTCCACCCCTCAGGGGGCGCGCACCGCGCCGTCGCCGTCCCGATCCGACGGGTTCAGGCGCGTTCCTGGATGCGCGGCGCGGGCTTGCCGTCGCCGTGCGGGCCCGTCGTGTGCTGGAGGGAGTGCAGGATCGCGAGGCCCTGGCTCACGATGCCCGCCGCCATCTGGTTGACGCCGTCGCTGCCGTTGAGGACGGTGAGCTCGGCGCCGGACATGCCCCGGGCCGCCGCGTCCGCGAGGGCCGGGAGGTTCTCCACGATCCGGTTGGCCGCGATGAGCTCCTGGTTGCCGCCGCGCAGCGAGTCGGCCCGGGCGGTGTTGGCGTCCGCCTGCGCCTGGGCGAGCGCCCGCTCGCGGTAGGCGCTGCCGTCCGCCTCGAACTTCATCCGGTCGCGGCCGGCCTCGGCCAGCGTCCGCTGGCGGTACGCCTCGGCGTCCGCCGGGCGCCGCACCTCGGCCTCCAGCTGCTGCGCCGCCAGCGCGGCCCGGCGCTGGGCGAGCGCGGTCTGCTCCTCGATCACGTCCTGGGAGGCCCGGGCCTCGGCCAGCGGGCCGGCCTGGGCCGCGCGGGCCCTGGACTGCTCCGTCTCGGCGAGGAACCCGGCCCGCTTGATCGCGGTGTCGCGCTCGTACTCGGCCTTCAGCGCGGCCGCCTGCTGCTCCCGCTCGGTGGCCTCCTGGTCCGCCTTGGCCTGGGCGATCCGGGCCTGGCTGGCGACCGCCGCCGCGTGCGGCGCGGCGAGGTTGTCGATGTACCCGGTCGAGTCCTCGATCTCCTGGATCTGCAGCGCGTCGACCACGATGCCGAGCTTCTCCATCTCGCCGTGGCTGCCCGCCATCACCTCCTGGGCGACCCTGCTGCGCTCCCGGATGATCTGCTCGACGGTCAGCCCACCGATGATCGACCGCAGGTGGCCGGCGAAGATCCGGCCGACGAGCTCCTCCATCTGGTCCTGCTCCGAGAGGAAGCGGCGGGCGGCGTTGGCGATCGACACGGCGTCGTCCCCGACCTTGAACACGCAGACCGCCCGCACGGTGAGCCGGATCCCCTGCTGGGTCACGCAGTCCTCGGCGATCTCCGCCTCCCGCAGGGCCAGGGAGAGCATGCGGACCTTCTGCTTGACCGGCAGCACGAGGCTGCCGTGGCCGGTGACGATGCGGAACTGGGTGTCCTGCGCCTGGTGCTTGGACCCGGAGATGAGCATCGCCTCGTTGGGCGCGGGAACGTGCCAGAAGAACATGATCGACCACCTGACCTGCTGGGATTCGAAAGAGAAGGCCTACGGCGGCAGACGCTCGACGATCACCGACCGGGCCGAGATCTCGTCCACCACGACCACCCGGGCGTCCCGGCCGACCGGCTCCGAGCACCAGGCCGCGAACACCTCCGAACCGCCCCGGAGGGCGACCAGGACCTCGCCCGGACCGCCCGGAGGAATGGGCACCGTCACCTTGCCGACGGCTCCGACCGGGCTCTGCCGGGACTCGTCGACCGCGGGAACGTTCTCTCGCACCACCGGCGCCTCCGGTCACCACGTCCGCCGCACGTGAACCGTGGACGGTCACCGGCCACCACCGCCCCCGAAGGGCCGGCGCCGCCGGGGCCGCCGGGCTCGCCACGGGTCGAGGGCACTGTGGCAACCGCCGACGGCGGCGGTGCCTCGACCTCTTCCACGGTACTCCGGCAGCGGTCGGCCAGGGCCGGCGGGCGGATCCGGCCGGCCCTGGCACCGCGGGGTGCTACGCGTGCCCGCCCGAGGCCGACACCGGCGCCTGGGCGGTCCGGCCGGCGCAGGCCGCGGCGGTGACCGGACCGGTGAAGGCGGCCTCCGAAGCGAACAGCCGACCATCTGGACAGTGTTGTGGCGAAGCACCCGAGACGTCGGATCGTGGCGCTGTTGGTCGGCGCGCCAGTTGCCGAGCGCCTTCCCCCGAGGTCGGATGCGGGCCGACAGATGCGCCCGATCACGTCGGTACACGCCCCGGCGGCGCGGATCGAGTGCGCCGGAACGGGATGTGCTGCCGCGCGGGCGGCGAACCCGTCGTCCGTATCCCGTCCGCGGGCTTGCCGACCCGCGCGAGCGCTGCCGGACGGAAGACCTGCTCCGGCGCGAGTTCAGGCGCGAATGGAGTCCTGGCCCGGGCAGGTGCGGTCGCGATGCGGAGCGCGCGAAGCTCGACGATACTGAGCCAACGGGCGGTGACGGAACGTGTCGTCGACACCACGGTCCGACACCATCGGCCCGCGCACCGTCGTAGGCGCGGCGGCCACCGAGCAGGGCCGCCGGAAGCCACGACCGGCGACCACTGGCCCGGCGGCGTACCGACCGCCGAGCCCTGGACGGAGAGACCGGGAATGCTGAACCGACGAGACCTTTTGAAAGCCGTCGCCGTAGGCGGCCCGGCGGCTATCTTCCCATGGGACCGCGCACCGGGCGGGGTCCGGGCCTCGTCCCTCGCGCTACCAGCCCCGCCGACCATGCCGGCCGGGTCGGAGTCCGAGCGGTCGGTCGCCCGGATCGTCCCCTTCGCGCACGCCATGCCGGTGCCCCCGGTGCTGAGTCCGGTGTCGCGGACGGACTCCTCGGACCTGTACCGGCTGCGGATGGCCGAGACCCGGGTGGAGATCGTCAAGGGGCTGCTGACCACCGTCCAGACCTACGGCGGCAGCTTCCCCGGTCCGACCATCCGGGCGGTCAAGGGACGGGAGGTGGTGGTCCAGCAGACCAACGACCTGAGCGTGCACACCTCCGTCCACCTGCACGGCGGCCATGTGCAGTCGCGGTACGACGGCCTGCCGATGGACCTCATCGAGCCCGGCGAGACCCGCGAGTACCGCTACCCCAACGACCAGGTGGCCGCCTCGCTCTGGTACCACGATCACGCGCACCAGCTGGAGGCCGAGAACGTCTACCGCGGCCTGGCCGGCGCCTACCTGCTCAGCGACCCGCACGAGAGCGGCCTGCCGCTGCCGAAGGGCGAGTTCGACATCCCGCTGCTGATCCGGGACGCCCGGATCGAGACCGACGGCAGGCTGGTCTACACCGACCCGTACGCGTGCCCGCACATGCTGGTCAACGGCAAGGAGCGGCCCTACTTCGAGGTGGCGGCGTGCAAGTACCGTCTGCGGGTCTTCAACGTCTCGCCCAACCGCCACATATCGCTGCGCCTCGCCAACGGCGAACCGTTCACCCAGATCGCCTCCGACGGCGGACTGCTCGCCGAGCCGGTGAAGTTGGACGAGCTGACCCTGGCCGGCGCGGAACGCGCCGAGATCGTGGTCGACTTCGCCCGCTACCCGGTCGGCGGGTCGGTGGTGCTGGAGAACACGGCCGCGCTGGAGACCGAGCGGCCCGAGGTGCTGCGCTTCGACATCACCCGGACGGCCGAGGACAAAAGCCGGATACCGGATGTCCTGGCCACCCTGCCGCCGATCCCGCAGGCGACGGTGCACCGGGAGTTCTCGCTGGCGACCTTCCCGAACACCAGGATCAACGGGCGCAAGTACGACCCGGACCGGACCGACGTGCGGACCACCGTCGGCACCAGCGAGATCTGGACGATCCACAATCGCCTCACCAGTCGGCCGGCCGGGGTCTTCCACGCCCCCCACTCCTTCCACACCCACCTGGTGCGGTTCCGCGTGCTGGACCGTGACGGGGAGCCGGTCGGCCCGGCCGAGGCCGGGCTGAAGGACACCGTCGCGGTCCACCCGGGCGAGACCGTCCGGATCGCCATGACCTGGGGCGACTATCCGGGCGAGTACGTCTATCACTGCCACCACATGGTGCACTCCTCGCACGGCCAGATGGGCCGGATCGACGTGCTGCCCGCGGCATCGGAAGACCCCGCCCAGGAGTCGGACGAGGCCTCCGCCGACTCGCACCCGTTCTCCGGAGCGTCAGCGTCCAGAGCCGGTCGACGGCGACGGCGCAACCGGTTCCACCATGCGGGCCGCCGCCGGAGCTCGGGGCGGCGGTGGATCCGGAATCGCGCCCGCCGGTGTGGCGAATCAACGGCCACTCGGTGACCCTGTGTCAGATTGCGTCTCCTGCACGAAGCGTCGTGGTCGATCTCAATCGATGCCAGGGCACGCGCAGTGCGCGGCGATGACGCCACGATAGGTGGAACCTGGCCAGGCATGTTGGAGCTAGTGGAGACGTGTCGCAGTCCGGACAAGGTCGGCGACGGCTCTGGACCGGCTGTGCGGGGGCCAGGCGATGACGGTGGTGACTGCTGGCGCGTCCAGCACGGGCACGGCGGCGAGGTCACCGTGCAGTTGGGCTCGGCACGACTCCGGTGAGACCGCGCAGGCTCGGCCGAGCGCGACGAGCTGCAGCAACTGTGCGTGGTCGCGGACCAGCGGGCCGGGGCCCGGCGGGTAGGTGCCGTCGGGGTCGGGCCAGCGTGGCAGAGGCAGGCCCGGCAGGCCGGTGATGTCGGCCATGTGCACCTGGGCGCGGACGGTGAGCGGATGCCCGGCCGGCAGGACCACCACCTGGCCCTCCGTGCCGAGCTCCTCGGTGTGGAACCCGTCCGTCGAGTCGAACGGCCGGTGCAGCAGCGCCACGTCGGCCCGGCCCTCGCGCAGGAGTCGTGCCTGCTCGGCCGGGCCGCACAGGATGACATCGACGGGGACTGCGCCGGGTTCGGCGGCGTACGCGTCGAGCAGTTTCGCCAGCAGTTCACGGGACGCGCTGGCTTTCGTCACCAGAACGAGGCCGGGACGGCCGGTCGCGGACAGGGCGGCGCGGCGCGTCCGGCGCTCGGCGGCGTCGACCGCGTCCAGGGCCGCCCGCCCCTCGACCAACAGCACCGAGCCGGCCTCGGTCAGCGTGACGGTGCGGCTGGTCCGATCCAGCAGCGCTGTTCCGAGCCGGCGTTCGAGCTTCTGGATCGCCCGTGACAAAGGCGGCTGTGCGATCCCGAGCCGCTGCGCGGCGCGGGCGAAGTGCAGTTCTTCAGCGACGGCCACGAAGTAGCGCAGTTCCCGGGTTTCCATGCAATCACGCTACTCCGGATCAATACCTGGACGGTATCGATGCCCACCTGATCGGTGTTGGACCCCCGTTGGGCTCCGACGGCAGCATGGTCCCTATGAGCGAACAGACGATTGCGCTGGTCACCGGCGCGAACAAGGGAATCGGCTACGAGATCGCCGCAGGCCTGGGCGCCCTTGGCTGGCGCGTCGGCGTCGGGGCCCGCGACGAGCAGCGCCGCAAGGTCGCGGTGGAGCAACTGCGCGCGGCCGGCGTGGACGCCTTCGGTGTACCGCTGGACGTGACCGACGACGCGAGCGCGACAGCCGCCGCACAGCTGATCGAGGAGCAGGCCGGGCGTCTCGACGTGCTCGTCAACAACGCCGCCATCACCGGCGGCATGCCGCAGGAGCCCACTCAGGTCCATCCCGCGACCATCCGCACGGTCGTGGAGACCAACGTGATCGGCGTCATCCGCGTCACCAACGCGATGCTGCCGCTGCTGCGCCGTTCTGCCTCGCCGCGGATCGTGAACATGTCCAGCAGCGTCGGCTCCCTCACCCGGCAGGCAGGAACCGCTGCCGAGCTGACGTCGGGTCCGGTGGCTGTGGCGTACGCCCCCTCGAAGACGTTCCTGAACGCCGTCACCCTCCAGTACGTCCGGGAGTTGAGTGGTACGAACATCCTGATCAACGTCGGCTGCCCCGGCTACGTCGCCACCGACCTCAACGGCTTCCGCGGCGTGCGCACCCCCGAACAGGGCGCGGCGATCGCCATCAAGCTCGCGACCCTGCCCGACGACGGACCGACCGGCCAGTTCTTCGAGGACGCCGGCGTCGTGCCCTGGTGAAGTGCACGGCGGTCATCACCCGCTGGGTGAGGCGCCTTCGCCCGCGGGGCTCGAACAGGTTCATCGACTGTGGCGGCCGTCCCGGCCAACGCATCGGCGGCCGAGGCAACGCTGCGTACTGCTACTGGTTCCAACATGAATGGCAATTCACCGCAGGTTGCAAGCAGCGTGACCATGTGGTTCCAACAAGCGTGACCCACGAGATCCGGATCGCAAGGTCACCACACCCCCGTGGTTCCAACTACCGTGTCACGGCACATGACAGACAGTTCCGGTGATCTGGGCATGGCGCGTACGCGGTGCTGGTCGAGTGGTGCCATGGGTACTTCGACGCGGTCGGTGATCCGGTCCGACTCGTGCGGGCTGGACGAGCTGTTCGTGCCGTACGCGGAAGACGGGCCGGTGCAGGAGGAGTTGGGCCTGGCCGAGGCCTGGCGGCGACGGTGGGTCACGTCGTGGCAGCGCCGCCCTCGGCGACCGGCGGTGGACGAGCGGCGCAGGGCCGGCCGAAACCCGGGGCGATGAGGAGCGTCACGTCGCCCTGCCCGTCCCGGCCGCCGAGGAGAACGAACTCCTGTGCTCTCGAAGCCAGTTGCGTGATGGTTCACCCGAGCCCTCGGAAGTCCCACTGCCCGCCGGGTCATGGCATGCTCTGCCCATGCCACAGGGAGGATCGAACAGCCAGTTCTACATGGAGCGGTTGCCGACGGACATCGGATCCGTCGGGGCCTTTGCGATGGGAGAGCTCAACGAGAAACATCTCGCCCCCAAGACCGAACTAATTCGTGATGCCGCCAGAGCACAGCCCAAGCCTTACGAGGACATGTGGAGGTTTCTTTCCATGTGCCTTCCCGAAAACCTGCGCCACATCCATCCGAGTCGATGGAAAAAGTTGATCCAGATCAGTGCCGATGACGCAGTTTCACTCACGTGGGCACCGTCCCCCGAGGTCATCACCGCCCTGCTGGAGATCTCTTCCTCGGACGACAGGGTGGAGTTCCTGGAGGCCCATCGGGACGAGATCCAGGCCGACGTGATCACAAGCCTCGACAAGGTCGCCCACCCTCACCTCAAGGATGCGGTGAGGCTTCTTCGTGCTGCTGTCAGGGCGTCCGGATCAGGCCACTTCGAGGCCGCACAGGCACTGGCGGCAAACGTCCTCGAAACGCTGATGACCTCTCACGGGAACTCGTGGGTTCGGCAGGCGTTCCCCGAATTCCGGCCCTCCGGGTCCGGCCACTACAGAACACTGATTGAAGTTCTCACTTCAGACATGGAATGGCGCCATCGGTCTGTCGACGACTTGGTTCGATTCCTTGTCGTGGTCGGGTTGGGAGATGTGTTCGGGCCAGACGATGTCCAGTTGACCTTCAACCGGCACCTTGCAGCGCACCGTGCATCCGAGTACAGCTACCAGCCCCATTTCGCTCTGTCCGCGCTGCTGCTGACGCACGGTTTGCTCCGCGCCTTGGACGCCGACATGACCCCGCCTGAACAGCGTGCTCTGCCCTGGGGTTGGTGACGGTCAACGAGCCGAGCATCATGCCCCGCCATCCCATCACCTTGGAGAGTGACTGCCTCCGGGGGTGATCAGGCTCCACGGCACGAGCAGGGTGACGCCTTCACCAAGACGCTCATCGCCAAGCGCCTGTCCGGCTCCGCGCTCTCGCCGATGTCACCCTCGGTCACGAAGCTCGCAAACTATCGTGCTCCGCTCTCGCAAACTAACGCGCACCACCACCCCTCAGACCAGGGGTCCGCCCGGCCACGCTCGCAAACTACGGTGCTCCGTCTCAGCCACCGGCCGTCAACTCTCCTGCGCGGCACAGAAAATGGCATGCACGCCACTAGCCAACCGACCAGTAGCACCCCTACCGTCGATTTTCCCGTGGCTTCGACGGAGGAACTCCCTTGCGCCTACGCCCCCACCCCCTCCGCTTCCCGGCCGCCGCCCTCGCGTCGGCCCTGCTCGTCACCGCCGCCCTGACCACCACACCCACCGCGGCCGCCCCCGCCGCCCCGACGGCGACCACCGCCGCCGCGGCCGACTACTGCGGCGGCCGCTGCACGGACATCCTGCCGCCCGGCGAGAACGGCAACGCCACCCTCGCGGAGATCCTGCTCAACAAGATGTTCGGCAGCCGCCCCGCTCACACCGACGACCAGCTCGGCCCCTACTCGGCCCTCGCCTCCGGCTACCCGGGCCTGACCGAGGCCAAGCTGCGCGACTTCTTCAACGACGCCTCCTTCGGCGTCCCCGCCGACCAGGTGGCCAGCACCACCAGCCCGCGCAGCGACGTGACCATCGTCCGTGACAAGGCCACCGGCGTCCCGCACATCACCGGCACCACCCGCTACGGCACCGAGTACGGCGCGGGCTACGCCGCCGCCCAGGACCGGCTCTGGGTGATGGACCTGTTCCGGCACGTGGGCCGCGGGCAGCTGTCCGGCTTCGCGGGCGGCGCCGCCGCCAACCGCCAGCTGGAGCAGAGCTTCTGGCAGGCCGCGCCGTACACCGAGGCGGAACTGCAGCAGCAGATCGACGCCCTGGCGGCCCGCGGCGGCCGGGCCACCCAGGCCCTCGCCGACGCGAACGCCTACCTCGACGGCATCAACCAGTACGTCACGGAGGCCTACAACGGCCGCACCTTCCCCGGCGAGTACGACCTGACCGGGCACATCGACCCGATCACCAACGCCGGGTCGATCGAGCCGTTCAAGCTCACCGACCTGGTCGCCCTCGCCTCCGTGGTCGGCGCCCTGTTCGGCTCCGGCGGCGGCGGTGAACTCGCCTCCGCCCAGGTCAAGTCGGCCGCCGAGGCCCGCTACGGCAAGGACGCCGGGGACGCGGTCTGGAAGTCGCTGCGCGAGGCCAACGACCCGGAGGCCGTCCAGACCCTGCACGACGGGCAGAGCTTCCCGTACGCCACGGTGCCCGACGCCCCGCAGGGCGAGGCCCTGCCCGACCCCGGCTCGGTGGTCCCCGAGCGGATGATCTACGACGCCACCGGCTCGGGCAGCACCGCCGCGAAGACCGCCGCACCGGGCGTGCTGCCCGGCAACCTGCTCAGTGCCAAACACGGCATGTCCAACGCCCTGCTGGTGTCCGGCGCCCACACCGACGACGGCCACCCCGTCGCCGTCTTCGGCCCGCAGACCGGCTACTTCGCCCCCCAGCTGCTCATGCTGGAGGAGATCCAGGGCCCCGGGATCAGCGCGCGCGGCGCGGCCTTCGCCGGCCTGAGCTTCTACGTGCAGCTCGGCCGCGGCCAGGACTACGCGTGGAGTGCCACCTCCGCCGGGCAGGACATCACCGACACCTACGCCGTCCCGCTCTGCACCACCGACGGCTCCCCGGCCACCACCGCCGCCAACTCCTACCTGTGGCACGGCCAGTGCGTCCCGTTCGACCGGCTGGAACGCAAGAACGCCTGGAACCCGACCACCGCCGACTCCACCGCCGCCGGCTCCTACACCCTGGTGATGTACCGCTCCAAGTACGGCCTGGTCACCGCCCGCGGCACGGTCGGCGGCGCGCCCGTGGCCTTCACCTCGCTGCGCTCCACCTACCGGCACGAGGCGGACTCCATCATCGGCTTCCAGGAGCTCAACGACCCCGGCGCGGTGCACGACGCGGCGGGCTTCCAGCGGGCCGCGCAGGACATCAACTACACCTTCAACTGGTTCTACGCCGACTCGCGCGACATCGCGTACTACAACTCCGGCACCAACCCCGTCCGCGCCCCGGGCGTCGACGCAGGCCTGCCGCTGCGCGCCGAACCGGCCTACGAGTGGGCCGACTTCGACCCCGCCACCAACACCGCCCGGTACACCCCACCGGCCGAGCACCCGCAGTCCGTCAACCAGGACTACTACATCTCCTGGAACAACAAGCAGGCCAACGGCTTCACCTCGGCCGGCTTCGGCAACGGCTCGGTGCACCGCGGCAACCTGCTCGACGACCGGGTCAAGGCGCTGCTGAAGGACGGCGGCAGGGCGAGCCGGGTCTCGCTCACCCAGGCCATGGAGAGCGCCGCCCTCGCCGACCTGCGCGCCGAGGACGTCCTGCCCGACCTGATCCGGGTGCTGCGCAGCGCCCCGGTCACCGACCCGGCCACCGCCACCGCGCTGCAGCAGCTGGAGGCCTGGCTGGCCGACGGCGCCCAGCGGAAGGAGACCTCGGCCGGCAGCCACAGCTACGCCGACGCCACCGCGATCCGCGTCATGGACGCCTGGTGGCCGCTGGTCGCCGAGGGCGTGATGCGGCCCGGTCTCGGGGACCAGCTGTTCACCGCGCTGACCGGCGCCCTGCAGATCAACGAGTCGCCCTCCGGCGGGCAGACCGGCCCCGGCGGCGGCCCGGTGAGCGCCAACGAAGCCATCCCGCACAAGGGTTCGGCCTTCCAGTACGGCTGGTGGAGCTACCTGGACAAGGACCTGCGGTCCGTCCTCGGCGACCAGGTGGCCGGCCCGCTGGCCCGCCCGTACTGCGGCGGAGGCGACCTGGCGGCCTGCCGGGGCGTGCTACTCGACACCCTGAAGCGGGCGGCCGCCCAGACCCCGGCCCAGGTCTACCCGGGCGACACGGACTGCTCGGCCGGCGACCAGTGGTGCGCCGACACGATCATCCAGCGCCCGCTCGGTGGGGTCACGGACGCCAAGACCACCTGGCAGAACCGGCCGACCTACCAGCAGGTGGTGCAGTTCCCCGGCCACCGGTGAGCCACTGTGCCGGCCGCCGGCGCCCTGCCCCGGAGGGGGCGGGGCGCCGGCGGCCACGGTCGTCCCCGCCGTCACGGCGTCCTCGGCGGCTGCTTCTCCGTCGGCAGGCCCTTCTGCCGTGCCTCCTTCTGCCGCGCCGATTCCTCCGCCTTGGCGGCCACCTTCCGTTCGTCCTCGCGCAGGTTCTCGGCCTGCTCGCGCAGCCGCTGGTCGGCCCTCCAGTACGCCGTGCGGGTGTCGGGGCTGGCCATCCGCATGTGGATGGTGACGGCCAGCTCCGCCACGGTGTCCACCAGCGCGGCGAGGGCGCCCAGCAGCGCGGCCTCGTCACCCTCGGGCACGTCGTCGCGGCGCGCCCGGGCCCGCGGGAGGGCGTCCTCGCGGATCCGCGTCCTGGCCTCGCGCACGGCGTCGGCCATCGCCTTGATGTCGGTGTCCATTCCGGCCCCTGTTCGTCGTCCGTCTCCGGTGTCCCGGTGAGCCTGCCCGGCACGCCCGGTCGGCACTCGCCCGGGAGGACCGGGCCCGGAAGGACCGGGCCCGGGACTCGACGGGCGGGGACGGGGCGCAGCACCTAGCGTGGTCCGGGAACGACCCGGGCACGCACCGCCACCGAGGTTGGAGCCCCCCAGAGTCAGACACCCCTCAGGCACCCCTCAGCCCCCTCGCAGACCTCCAGGAGGTAAGCCGACCATGACCGTCTCCCTGCCCGAGCTCACCGGGGACTACGTCCTCGACCCCGCCCACAGCCGGATCGGCTTCGTGGCACGCCACGCGATGGTGACCAAGGTCCGCGGCGCGTTCCACAGCTTCGAGGGCGCCGCCCACCTGGACGGCGCCGACCCGGCCCGCTCCACCGCGCGGGTGACGGTCCAGACCGAGAGCATCGACACCGGCGTCGAGCAGCGTGACCAGCACCTGCGCACCAACGACTTCCTGGACGCACCCACCTTCCCGACCATCACCTTCGTCACCACGGCGGTCCAGCCGAACGGCGGCAGCGACTTCCGCGTCACCGGCGACCTCACCATCAAGGACATCACCCGCCCGGTCACCATCGACTTCGAGTACACGGGCAACGCCGTCGACCCCTACGGCAATCTGCGGGTGGGCCTGGAGGGCGCGGTGACGATCAGCCGCAAGGACTTCGGGGTGACCTGGAACGCGGCGCTGGAGGGCGGTGGTGTCCTGGTCGGCGACAAGGTCGTCCTGGAGTTCGACATCTCGGCCATCCGGCAGAAGCAGTAGCGCCCGCCGGAACCCGGAATTCCGCCGGACCGGGCGGCGGTGGGCCGGTCGGACAAGCCCTAAGCTCCTGACATGGCGACAGACGGCTCCCTCGCAACCGGTCAGCGCTCCCTGGGCGATCCCACCCTCGACTACCCGCTGTGGCCCCCGCTCACCGCAGGCTGTCCGCGCACCGGCACGCCCGACCTCGGCTACCCCGTCGAGGTCGACTACGCCTACCAGAAGGCCGACGCGGCGGCCCTGTTCGCCCCGGCGGCGGACGCCGGGGCGCCACGCGGCGGGCTGGAGCGGTGGGCGCCGCTGCTGCCGCCGCTGCTCGCGCCGGGCCTGGGCGAGGGCGGCACGCCGCTGGTCGAGCTCGAACCCGGGGTGTACGTCAAGGACGAGGCCCGCAACCCGACCTGGAGCCACAAGGACCGGCTGAACCGCTGCACCACCAGCGCGGCCGTGGGCGTCGGCGCGCCCGGGATCGCGGTGGCCTCCTCCGGCAACCACGGCGCCTCCGCCGCCGCCTACGCCGCCCGGGCCGGGCTGCGCTGCGTGGTGTTCACCGGGCCGGACCTGCCGCCGGCCGTCGACGCGTTCCTCAACGCCTACGGCGCGGTGGTGCTGCCGGTGCCGTGGGAGGCCCGCTGGCCGCTGCTGCGGCAGGTCGTCGACCGGCTGGGCCTGCACCCGGTCAGCAACCTGACCGCCACCCACACCGGGCACGCGTACGGCCCCGAGGGCTACAAGACCGTCGCCTACGAAATCTTCCGGGACATCGGCGTACCGAGCGCGGTGTTCGTGCCGACCGGGTACGGGGAACTCCTCTTCGGCGTCTGGAAGGGCTTCAGCGAACTGCACCGACTCGGCCTGGCCGACCGGGTGCCGCGCATCCACGCCTGCGAGTCCGCGGCCGGCGCGCCGCTCGCCCAGGCCGTCCGCCAGGGCCTCCCGGCGGCGCGGGTGGCGGTGGGGCCGAGCGAGGCGTACTCGATCGGCTCCCCGGTCAGCGGCTACCGGGGCGTGGTCGCCGTCCGCGCGAGCGGCGGCCGGGCGCTGACCCTGGACGACGGCCAACTCGCCGCCGCCCAGGCCGAACTGGCCCGAGCCGGGCTCTGGACGGAACTGTCCGCGGCGGCCGGCCTCGCCGGGCTGCGCAGCCTGCACGGCGAGGGCCCGGTGGACGGTCCGGTGGTCTGCGTGTCGACGTCCAGCGGCTTCAAGGACCGGGGCGTCGGCACCCGGTCGACCGAGCCGGTCACCCCGGAGTGGGAGGACGTCCGCCACCGACTGCACGCCGCCGGCATCCGCGGCTGACCCCCGACGACCGGCGTTGGAGGCCTGCTGTTCGCCGCCCGGTCCGCTGACGGAGGGTCGGCGTTCGCCGGGGCCGCCCAGGCTGGTCCGGATCCGCACCGCCCCCGTCCTCTCCGCGCGTCGAAGGGCTGTCACCGTGACCCGTTCTCCCCGCCGTCTGCTGCCGCTGGCCGTCGCCGTCGCGGCGGTGCCCGTGCTCGCCCTGCCGGTCGTCCCGGCCGCCGCGGCCTCCTACGGCACTCCGACCATCGCCTTCTCGGCCGGGTACCTGTCCGGCGCCGTCGGCGCCACCGGCGACCCGACCGTGGCCGTCACGGTCGCGCAGAGCGGGGCCACCGCCTCGGCGCTGACCGTCGCCGCCTCCGCGAGCACCCGCAGCGCCGTCGCGCGGACCGGCGACGTGGCGGTGACCGGCACCGGCGGCACCCGCACCCTGACGGTCGCCGCACAGGGCGTCGGCTACACCGACCTCACCATCAAGGTCACCGGCCTGGGCGGCAAGACCGCCACCCGCACCCTGCACTACGCCGCCTCCCCCGCCGTCCAGTACGCGGCCGCCAGCCGCTACCTGACCGGCTCCAGCGACGCCTCGGCCGCGGTGGACGCGGGCGGCGGCTACATCCTGGTCGGCGACGACGAGTCCAACGTGCTGCGGCTGTACGACCGCAACAACTCCGGTGCGCCGATCCGCACCTGGGACTTCAGCGACGCACTCGGCGTCTCCAAGGAGATCGACATCGAGGCCGCCACCCGGGTCGGCGACACCATCTACTGGACGGGCTCGCTCGGCAACAACAAGGACGGCCAGGTCAAGCCCGACCGGCACACCCTGTTCACCACCACCGTCACCGGCTCGGGCGCCAACACCCAGCTCTCCCTGGCCGGTTCGTACCACGGCCTGCGCGACGACCTGATCGCCTGGGACTCCGCCCACGGCGACCGCTACGGCTTCGCCGCGGGCGCGGCGGACGGGCAGGCTCCCAAGCAGATCGACGGATTCAACGTCGAGGGCCTGGAGTTCGCCCCCGGCAGCAGCACCACCGCGTACATCGGCTTCCGCGCGCCGCTCACCCCGGCGGTCACCGGCGGCCGGGCGCTGCTCGTGCCGGTCACCAACCTCCCGTCGCTGCTGGACGGTTCGGCCGCACATGCGACCTTCGGCGAGCCGATCGAGCTGGACCTCGGCGGGCTCTCGATCCGCGACCTGCGCCGCAACGACCTCGGCCAGTACCTGATCGTGGCCGGCTCCTGGGCCGCCGAGGACAACTCCGCCCCGTACGCCCTCTACCGCTGGAACGGGCAGCCGGGCTCGAAGCCGGTCAAGCTGCTCGACCTGCCGACCAGCGACGCCGGCGCCTGGGAGGCCGTCCCGGACGTGCCGAACCTCGACACCCCCGGCGCCCGCGCCCAGCTGATCACCGACGACGGCTCCGCCGACCTCTACAACGACGGCACCGCCGCCAAGGACCTCACCCACCCGGAGTGGAAGAAGTCCCGCAGCACCTGGTTCACCCTGAACTGAGCACCACGGCACCGGGGCGGGCGCGCGAGGGCGCCCGCCCCGGTGCCGGCCCGTCCTGGTCTCAGACCTCGACCAGCACCTTGCCCCGGTTCGCGGAGCGGTCGACGTACAGGCTGCGGTAGACCGACGGGATGTTGTCGAAGCCCTGGTGGACGGTCTCCTGGTAGTCGAGGTCGCCGCTGCGCACCAGGGCGCCCAACTCCCGTCGCAGCGCCGCCCAGTTCTCCTCGGTGAACCACTCCAGCGAGAAGATGCCGCGGATGGTGGTGCGCGGGAACATGATCATCGGCAGCAGCCGCGGGCCCGCCCAGTCGCCGCCGACCTGGCTCCCCCACTGCCAGCAGACGGCCACCCGGCTGTCGACGGCGAGCATCGTGAAGGCCACGTCGGTGAGCGCACCGCCGAGGCTGTCGAAGTAACGGTCGATACCGTCCGGGGCGAGCACGGCGAGCTCCTCCCGCAGCTTCTCGGGGTCGTCGCCGTCGCGGTAGAGCAGCGCGGCGTCGAAGCCCAGGTCGAGCAGCCGGGCGACCTTGGCCGGGGTGGCGGTGGTACCGATGACGCGGGCGCCGCGGTGCTTGGCCAGCTGGCCGACCAGCGAGCCGACGGCCCCGGAGGCCCCGCTGACCAGCACGGTGTCCCCGGGGCGGACGTCCAGGAACTTCTCCGTCGTGCCCCAGGCCGTCATCCCGGGGCCGCCGAGCACGCCGAGGGCGGTGGAGAGCGGCAGGGCCTCGTCGTAGTCGCCCCGGTCGAGCCGCCGGTAGGCGGGGAACACCATCGGGAAGGTGCCGGTCTGCCAGAGCGCGGGGGCACCGTTGCTGATCACGTGACTGCGCCAGCCGCCGAAGCCCTGGACCAGGTCGCCGACGGCGAAGGGCGCGGCCGGCCCGGCCTCCAGGACCTCCATGATCGAGTCCGCGCCCATGTGGTCGCCGATCGGGGTGTCCAGGGCGATCCCCTGCAGGTACGGGTCGACCGAGACGTACCGCGTCCGCAGCAGCATCTCGTCCGCGGCGAGGCTGACCTCCACCTCCTCGACGACCTTCCGGTACATCCGCTCGACATCCGGGACGCCGTCCACGTGCTCGCGGACGATCCACTTCTCGATCCTCATGAGGTGACTCCAAACTGTCGGTCGACGGGCCCGACAGGTTCGACGAGCAGGGTGGGCGGCGGAGCGGTGTCGTCCACCGTGGCGGTGAACGGCCTGCCGTCGTCGCGGCAGACGAACTGGACCACGTGCCGACCTGCGGCGGCCGCGCGGATCAGGCCGCCGGTCGTCGCCCAGACACCGGAGAGGTAGAAGTTCGCCAGGCCCGGCAGCCCGGGTCCGTTGCGCTTGATCTCCTCCTCCAGGGTCTCGCCGCTCTCGACGAAGGGCTGCCAACCGAGCACCGTGCCGTCGTAGTTGCCGGTGTAGCGCACCTGGGTGAGCGGGGTGGAGACGTCCTTGACGGCCACCGCGTCCCGCAGGCCCGGGTGGTGTCCGTCCAGGAAGTCGATGACGGCGTCCCGCACCCGGCGCTTCTCCCGCTGGTACTCGCGGCCCCGGCCCACCGGCAGGGTGTGCAGTTCCTCCCCTCGCCGCATCCGGGGCGCCTGCTCGGGCCCGGTGCTCAACTCCCGCCAGGGGGCGATGTCGCAGAAGTAGCTGGCGTACACGACGGTCGTCGCGGCGGGCGACAGCTCGGGGTAGTGGCGGCTGCGGAACTGGATGTTGATGCTGGGGTGCCGGATTCCGGTGAGCCGCTCGGCGACCTCGTCCTCCAGCAGGTAGGTGGTGCACGGGTCGCCCGCCGGGAAGGGGCGGCGCAGACCGAGGAAGACGGTCAGGTAGCCGGGGAAGACCATGCCGGGCTCGGTGATGGTCCGGGTGTACAGGCGGCGGTAGGTGTCGTTGAGGTAGCGGCCCTTGAGCAGGTCCAGCATGGTGGTGCGCCCGTCGCAGGCCGCCACCACGATGTCGGCGCGCACCTCCCGGCCGTCGCTCAGCCGGACCCCGACGGCCCGGTCGTCCTCGACCAGGATCTCGGTCACCTTGGTGTTGTACGTGATCTCGCCGCCGAGCCGCCGGTAGCGCTCCTCGATCGAGCGGGCCAGCCCGAGCGATCCGCCCTCCGGCACCCCGGCGGACAGCCCGGCGTGCGAGGCGAGTTGGAAGTAGCTGGGCAGCACCGGGAAGTTCGGGTGCTTCTCGTAGAGGATGAAGTTGAACGCCTCGCGCAGCAGCGGGCTGCTGAACCGCGCCGAGTAGTCGCTCATCAGCACGGTGATCGAGCGGCGGATGACGTTGAAGTACGGCAGGAAGGAGGCCAGCATCCGCCAGCGCTCCCAGCGGCCCATCAGTCCGACCGGCTTGAGGAAGGGGTAACGGGCCAGGGCCAGCCGGAACGTGCGCAACCCTGCGCAGAACTGCCGAATCTGGCGGGCGTCCTCCGGGGCGAGGTCGAGCAGGTGCGCTTCGAGGCGGTCCGGGTCGGAGTAGAAGTAGACGGCCCGGCCGTCCCGGGTGCGCACCACGTTGAAGACGTCGAAGTTGCGCATCAGCTTGCCCTGCAGTGCGCCGAGTTCGAGCCAGATCTGGTGCATCTCGTTGCCGGGGCCGCTGCCGAGCAGCCAGCTCACGCAGCAGTCGAAGGTGAACTCGCCCCGGTCCCAGGCGGTGCAGCAGCCGCCGGGCAGCTCGTGCATCTCCAGGACTCTGGTGCGGTAGCCGTTCATCTGCGCGTAGCAGCCGGTGGACAGGCCGCCGAGCCCGCCGCCGACGATCACCATGGTCTGCCTGCTGGTGCTCATTCCGGAACTCCCACGGTGGCCCGGTCGAGTTGCGGCAGGCGGCCCCACTTGCCCGCGTGCCAGGGTTCCTGGTTGTCGCTGGGCCAGGCCCGGAACGGCCGGCCCAGCTCCTGGCAGAGGTACTGCGCGGCATACCGGCCGCTGGTGGCGGCGCGGATCAGGCCGCCGAGGGCCGTCCACTGCCCGGCCATGGAGAAGCCGCGCAGGCCGGGCAGCCGCATCCGGTCCCGGTTGACCAGACGGTTGGCGGCGTCCTCGGCCTCGGAGAAGGCCTGCCAGGCGAGGATGCTGCCGTAGGTGTTGCCGGTGAAGCGCTCGGTGGTCACCGGCGAGGCGACGTCGACCAGTTCGATCCGGCGGCCGAGCCCGGGGTACGTCCGCTCCAGGAACTCCCGGACGAACGCGGCGACGTCCTGCTTGCGGGCCCGGTAGGCGCGGCGGTCCGCGACCCGCAGGTCCTTCCAGGAGCGGTAGTCGCTGAAGTAGGTGCAGTGCAGCACCGACTTGCCGGGCGGCGCGAAGCCGTCCGCGTAGGCGGAGCGCAGCTGGACGACCAGGCTGTGCTGGAGCGAGCCCGGCAGCCGGGCCCCCTGTTCGGCCGACAGCAGGTAGGTGGTGCTGTGCGGTTCGCCCGCCGGCAGCGGGCCGTCGATGCCGACGAAGGCGGAGACCACGGCCGGGTAGAGGTTGCCGGGCTTGTCGAGCAGTTCGCCGTACAGCCGGTCGACGGTGGGGCTGGAGTACCGGCCCTCCAGCAGCCGGTCGATGACCGTCGGACCGTCGCAGGCGGCCACCACGTGGTCGGCGAAGTGCCGTGATCCGTCCCGGAGTTCGACACCGATCGCACGGTCGCCCTCGACCAGGATCCGCTCGGCCCGGCAGCGGTAGCCGATCGTCCCGCCGAGCGAGGTGTAGCGCTCCTCCACCGAGCGGGCCAGACCGAGCGAACCGCCCTGCGGGAAGCCCGCGTTGCCGTTGTGCGCGGCGGCCAGGGTGTACAGGTAGGGCAGCAGCGGGAAGCCGGCCGGCTCCTGCAGGAACATGTTGGGCAGCGCCCGGCGCAGCAGCGGGTCCTGGAAGCGCTCGGCGAAGCCGCTCATCGGGGTCGTCGCGGTGCGCCAGAACAGCCGGAACGCGGGCAGTACGGTGCGCAGGGTGCGCAGCCGTTCGGCCGCGCTGCGCAGGGGTGGCGGGGTGAGGTCCCAGGGCAGGTCGATGGCGGCGAAGCGGCGCAGGTCCCGGCAGAAGGCGCGGATCGGCCTGGCGTCGCCGGGGGCGGTGGCCAGCAGGTGCCGTTCCAGCCGGTCCGGGTCCCCGAAGAAGGTGACGGCGCGGCCGTGTTCGTCGACGACGCGGTTGAACACGTCGAAGCGGGTGATGGACTTGCCGTCGAGGGCGCCGAGTTCGCGCCACACCTGGTGCGCGCCGGTGCCCTCGGCGGTGCCGATCAGCCAGTCGATGCAGTAGTCGAACAGGTAGCCGTGCCGGGACCACGCGGTGCAGCAGCCGCCGGGCAGCGAGTGCTTCTCGAAGATCCGGGTCTCCAGGCCGCTCATCTGCGCGTAGCAGCCGGTGGCCAGGCCGCCGATGCCGGCGCCGATGACGATGACCCGGGGCGGGCCGCCGGGGGCCCGCTCCCGTTCGGACCAGTCCGGTCCGCGGTCAGGCCCGGCCATCGGCGGTGCCTCCGGCCAGGATGGCGCCCGCGAGTTCGGCGTTGCGGGCGGCGAACTCGGCGTCCAGCATCTCGGCGTGGCTGCCGTGGCCGGCGTAGACGGCGGTGCCGGCGGTGGAGGCGCCGTGCCAGGAGCCGCGTTCGCCGCCCGCGTGCAGCGCCAGCCGGTCGGGTTCGCAGAGCACGTTGAGCGGGGCGTCGACGGCGCCCAGGTTGGGCGTGCGGCTGCAGAACTCCAGGTAGTCCCGGGCCTGTTCGAGGGTCTCCTGGGCGACGATCCGGGAGCCGGTGTGCCGGTGCAGGTGTTCGTGGAGTTCGCGTTCGAACACGGCCAGGTGCTCCGCGCCGAGGTCGAAGGGCTCGGGGATCCGGTAGGAGTCCACCACCAAGACGGAGGCGACCGTCCGGCCACGCCGTTCGAGCTCCCTGGCCACCTCGAAGGCGAGGTTCCCGCCGAGCGAGTAGCCGAGCAGGACGTACGGTCCCTCCTCGTACAGTTCCTCGACCAGGTCGGCGTAGCGGGCGGTCTTGTCGTCGCCGGTGAGGTAGTTGAAGGCGGCGAGCCGGTGGTCGGGCAGGTGGGCGGCGAGCTGGCGGTAGACCAGGCCGTGGCCGCCGGCCGGCGGGAAGCAGAAGACCGTCCGCTCCTGCGGCGCGGCGGGATTGAACCAGAGGTACGGCTGTCCGCCGGCGACCTCGCCGGTGATGATCTGCTCCAGTGTGCGGGCCATGCCGTGCAGGGTGGTGACCTTGAAGAGCAGGCCGACCGGGATGCTGATGTTGAACTCGGTCTGCAGGTGGTGGATCAGCTCGATCAGCCGGATGGAGCTGCCGCCGAGTTCGAAGAAGTCGTGCTGGAGGCCGACCTCCTCCACGCCGAGCAGGTTCTGCCAGTGCTCGGCGGTGCGCTGCTCGTAGAGGGTGACGGGCGGTTCGTGCCGTGCGCCGCCGGTGTCGACCCGGGGTTCGGGCAGGGCGGCCACGTCGACCTTGCCGTTGGGGGTGAGCGGCAGGGCGGGGAGTTCGGTGAGGTGGGAGGGGATCATCACGGTGGGCAGGTGCTCGGCGAGGTGGCGACGCAGCTCCCGGCGGTCCAGTGCCGCCCCTTCGGCGGGTACCAGGTAGGCGGCCAGCACGCTCTCCCCGGTCGCGTCCTGGCGGACCGTCACGCAGACCTGGGCGAGTTCGGGGCGGGCGGCGAGGTGGGCCTCGATCTCGCCGATCTCGATCCGGTGGCCGCGCACCTTGACCTGGTTGTCGATCCGCCCGAGCAGGTGGGCGGTGCCGTGGGTGTCCCAGTGGCCGAGGTCGCCGGTGCGGTAGAGCCGCGCGGGCGGGCCGTCGAGCTCCAGGGCGGTGAAGCGCTGGGCGGTCTGCTCCGGGTCGTTGGGGTAGCCGGCCGCGACGCCCGCGCCGCCGATCCACAACTCGCCTGCCACGCCTGGCGGTACCGGTTCACCGTACGGGTCGAGGATGTACAGCGTGCTGTTGGGGAACGGCCGTCCGATCGGCACCATCCGGCCGGGTTCCAGCGCGTCCGCCGCGCCTTCGTAGTAGCTGGTGTCGATGGTGGCCTCGGTCAGGCCGTAGGAGTTGACCAGCCGGGTGTCCGGTCCGCACAGGGCGCGCAGCCGCTGGTGCTCGGCGGTCTTCCAGGAGTCCGAGCCGACGACCAGCAGCCGCAGGAAGTCCAGCCGCAGGCCCTCGCGTTCGCAGTGGGCCAGCAGGGCGCGGGCGACGGCGGGCACGAACTCGCCGCAGTCGACGGCCTCCTCGCGCATGGTGCGGTGGAGCCGGGCGGTGTCGAACAGCAGGTCGCGGTCGACCAGGACGAGGGTGCCGCCGGTGCTCAGCGCCCGGGCGAGGTCACCGGAGAACACGTCGAAGGCGGTCCCGGCCATCTGCAGGTGCACCCGGGCCTCGGTGTCGAGGCGGTACTCGGCGCGCCAGCCCGCGGTGACGGCGGCCAGGTTGCGGTGGTCGACCCGTACGGCCTTCGGGCGGCCGGTGGAGCCGGAGGTGTGGATGACGTAGGCGGGGCGGTCCGGGTCGGCGGCGGGCAGCGGGCCGGTCTCGGCGGCGGGCTGGTCGAGGTCCTCCAGGGTGACCGGCCGGGCGGGCAGTTCGGCGCCGTGCGGGTTCCGCTCGTCGACGACGACCAGGGCGGCGCCGGCGTCGGCCACCTGGTAGGCGAGCCGGTCGGCCGGGTGGCCGGGGTCGAGCGGCAGGTAGGCGGCGCCGGCCCGCCAGATCGCCAGCAGGGTGACGATCAGCTCGGGCGACTTGCCCAGGCAGACCGCGACCACCGAGCCCTCCCCGACGCCGAGTTCGCGCAGCCGCAGGGCCGTCCGCTGGGCCCGCCGGTCGAGTTCGCCGTAGCTGAGGCGGCGCACGCCGGCCGGGCCGGGGGCGGTGACGGCGATGGCCTCGGGGTGTTCGGCGGCGGCCTTGGCGATCAGTTCGGGCACCGGGGTGTCGTGGTCCAGCCGCCGGTCGGCACCGCTGAACCCGGTGAGGATGCGGCGGCGCTCGGCCTCGTCGAGCATCCGCAGCCGGCCGACCGGGCGATCGGCGCCGGCCCGGGTCATCGTGTCCAGCAGATTGCGGTAGTGCGCGGCCAGCCGCTGCACGGTGGCGGACTCGAAGAGGTCGGAGTTGTACTTGAACACGCAGTGGAAGCGGCCGTCCGCGCGGTCCTCGTAGGCGGACAGTGTGAGGTCGAACTGTCCTTCCTCCTCCGGGAGTTCGATGTAGTCCAGGCGGTATCCGAAGCGCTCCACGGCGACCTTGTGGGTGAGCAGGATGAACATCGCCTGGAACACCGCCGAGCGGCTGGGGTCGTGCTGCAGCCCCAGCTGCTCGACCAGCAGCGGGAACGGGTACTCCTGGTTGTCCAGGCCGCCGAGCACGCTCTCCCGCACCCGGCCCAGCAGGTCGGCCACGGTCGGCTCCCCGGCCAGGCTGACGTGCAGCGGCAGCGGGTTGACGAAGTAGCCGTAGACGGAGGCGAACTCCTCCTGGGTGCGGCCGGTGACCGGGCTGCCGACCACGATGTCCTGCTGCCCCGACCAGCGGTGCAGCAGCAGGTAGTAGGCGCTGAGCAGCACCATGAACGGGGTGGCGTGGTGCGCGCGGGCCAGCTCGTGGACGCGGGCGGTCAGGTCGGCGTCGAGCTGGAAGAACTCGGAGGCGCCGTTGTGGGTCTGCACCGCCGGCCGGGGCCGGTCGGTGGGCAGCGCGAGGACGGGCATCTCCGACGGCAGGTGGCCGCGCCAGTAGTCGAGCATCCGCCGGGCGTCGGGGCCGGCCAGGAAGCGGTTCTGGTGGTTCAGGAAGTCGAGGTAGCGGGCGGCCACGGCGGGGAGTTCGGGGGTGGCGCCCTTGCGCAGCGCCTCGTAGACCTCGAACAGCTCCTCGATGAAGGTGAAGGTGGAGATCGCGTCCGAGACGATGTGGTGGACGGCCTTCATCAGCACCCAGCGGTCCGGTCCGCGCCGGAACAGCCGCAGCCTGACCAGCGGGTCGTTCGCGAGGTCGTACGGCCGGCGGTACTCGGCGACGATCAGCTCGTGGATCTCCTCCCACGAACGGCCCTCGACGTCGAACAGCCGGGTGTCGGCCACGACCTCCGCGCGGATCCGCTGGACCGGCCGGCCCTCCTCGGCGGTGAAGGCGGCCCGCAGCCCGGGGTGCCGGGCGACCAGCGTGCGGAAGGCGGCGAAGACCAGCTCCGGTTCGAGTTCGGCGCGCACCTCCACGGCGCCGCCGATGTTGTACGCGAAGCCGTCCGGGTGGAGCTGGCGCAGGAACCAGAGCGCCTGCTGGTTGTGGGTGAGCGGGTAGCGGGACTCGTCGGTGTACAGCTCGACCTCGGCCGACACCGGGCCGCCCTCGTCGGCGAGCCGCTCGGTCAGGCCCGCGCCGAGCAGGTCGACCAGGTCGCCGACGGTGCCGTTGCTGAGCAGCGCCACCACGGGCAGGGCGACGCCCAGTTCGCCGTGCACCCGGGCCCGCAGCTCCATCGCGAGCAGCGAGTCCAGGCCGTGCGCGCCGAGCCTGGTGTCCAGGTCGATCCGCTCGACGCCGATCCGCAGCACGGCCGCCGCGGCGGCGGTGAACCGCTCGGCCACCAGCTGCCGCCGGGCCAGCGGATCCGCCGTGCGGTAGGCGTCCAGGAAGCCGCCGGTCTCGGCGGGGGCCTGCTCGGCGGCGGCCGCGGCCAGCTCGGCGACCAGCGGCGGCGGCGCGGGGTACCAGGCGAGGAAGGTCGGCCAGTCGACCACGGTGGCGACCAGCAGCTGGGCGCGGTCCTGGCCGAGGACGCGCTCCAGCACGGCCGTTCCGGCATCCGGCGGGAGCGAGCTCATGCCGCGGGCGTCGCGGTAGTGGGCGACCAGGCCCAGTTCCTCGATCATGCCGGTGGCCCACGGGCCCCAGTCGAGGCTGAGCGCGGGCAGCCCGGCGGCCCGGCGGTGGTGGGCGAGGGCGTCCAGGAAGGCGTTGCCGGCCGCGTAGTTGGTCTGCCCGGCGGTGGTGAGCAGCGAGGCGACGGAGGCGAACAGCACGAAGTGGTCGAGCGGTTCGTCGCGCAGCAGCCGGTGCAGCAGGTGGCCGCCGACCACCTTGGGGGCGTACCCGGCGTCGAAGGCGGCCCGGTCCATCTGCGGGACCAGCACGTCCTTGACCTGCCCGGCGAGGTGGAACACACCGCGGATGGGCGGGAGTTGGCGCTCACGGTAGTCGGCGAGCCAGCCGGCGAGGGCCGCCTCGTCGGTGACGTCGATCGGAGCGAGCAGCGGCGAGGCGCCGAGTGCCTGCAGTTCGCGCAGGAAGGCGATCCGCCGGCCGGCGGCGCTGTCGGGGTCGGTGTGCGGCCACTGCGCGGGCTCGGGCAGCGTGGTGCGGCCGACCAGGATCAGCCGCCGGGCGCCGCGCCGCACCAGCGCGCGGCAGAGCAGCCGGCCGAGGGCGCCGAACGCGCCGGTGACCAGGTAGCTGCCGTCGGGGCGCAGGACCGGCGACAGCGGGCGGGTGAGTCCCTCGGCCTGGCGGAGCCGGCTGGTGCGGCGCCGCCCGGCCCGCAGGGCGATCTCCTGCTCGTCGCGGGCGGCGAGTTCGCCGAGCAGTGCCTCGGCCTGGTCGAGGGGCTCGACGGCGGGGTCGAGGTCGATCAGGGTGCCGCGCTGGGCTACGAGTTCCTGCTGCCACAGCACGCGTCCGATGCCCCAGGCGGGTGCGCCGAGCGGTTCGACCCGGTCGCCGGGGGCGGCGGCCTGGGTGCCCCGGGTGACGATGTGCAGCCGGGCGTCCGGGCGGGCGGTGGGCAGGGTCTGGGCGAGGGCGATCAGCGCGTACGCGCCGAGGCCGGCGAGCTGGTCGAGCCGGTCGGCCGTGGTGGCGTCGAGAGCGGGCTGGTCGAGGTTCCAGAGGTGGACGACGGTGCGGTAGCCGGGGTCGAGGTCGGCGAGGAGCCGGGTGAGGTCCTCGGCGGAGTCGGGGCGGACGGTGCTGTGCCCGTCGCCCGGCTGGTAACCGGCGCCGGGCCGGACCAGGTGGCAGCGGGCGCCGCGCTCGGCCGCCAGCGCGGCGAGGCGTTCCGCGAGGCCGCCGGCGTCGGCGAACAGCAGCAGGTCGCCGGGGTCGTCGGCGGCGGGCGCCACCGGGGCGTCCACCCAGGCGAGTTCGGTGAGCCAGCCGTCGATGGTGGCGAGGCCGACCGAGGCCGGGGCCTGGGCGACGTCGGCGGCGCGGAAGCCGGTGATCCGGCCGAGCGGGGTGCCGTCCTCGGCGTAGAGGGCCAGGTCGCCGACGATCTCCTCGCCGCCGTCCCGGGTGACGGTGGCGTGCGCCCAGATCGGCCGGTCGCCGATCTCGTCGAGCCGGACCTCCTCGATGGACACCGGCAGCCGGACACCGCCGCCCTCGGGCGCGAGCAGCCGGGTGGTGAGCAGGGTCTGGAAGCAGGCGTCGAGCAGCACCGGGTGCAGGTGGTGGTCAGCGGCGTCGGGGCCGAGCCGGCCGGTCGGGCTGATCCGGGCGAGCGCCTCGCCGGGGCCGACCCACACCTCCTGGATGGCCTGGAAGGCGGGCCCGTAGTCGTAGCCGCGGGCGGCGAGGCCCCGGTAGCAGTCCGGGCCGTCGAAGCGCCGCCCGTGCGAGCGGATCGCCTCGGCGTCCAGTGCCGGCCCGTGGGCGCGGCGCTGGCCGACCCGTACCCGGCCGCCGGCGTGCACCACCGGCTCGCCGCCGGCCGGGGTGGAGGCGATGGTGAAGCGGGCGTCCTCCGGGGCGTAGCCGAGCTGGACGGGAACGGGCTCGGTGTCGGAGAGGAACAGCGCCCGGTTCAGCTCGACCGCGGCGATCACCACATCGGTGCCGCCGGTGAGCGCGCGGACGGCCTGGGCGGCCATCTCCAGGTACCCGGCCGCCGGGAAGACGACCTGGCCCTCGATCCGGTGGTCGGCCAGGTAGGGCAGCCGCTCGGGGTCGAGCGCGGTGCTCCAGGCGGGCTGGGCGCTCCCGGTACGGCGGCCGAGCAGCGGGTGGTCGACCTCGCCGAGCCGGACCTGCCGGACGGCGGGCGGCTCGACCCAGTACCGGTCGCGCCGCCACGGGTAGCCGGGCAGCGGCACCGGCCGACCGCCCGGGTGCAGCGCGCTCCAGTCCACCTCGGCGCCCAGGGTGTGGAGTTCGGCCAGGCTGCGGGTGAAGCAGGCGGACTCATCGGTGCGCCGGCGGATGGACGGCAGGGTGTGCGCGCCGTCGACGCACTCGCGGATCGCGTGGCCGAGCACCGGGTGCGGGCCGAGCTCCAGGAACAGGCCGTGCCCGTCCTCGGCCATCCGCTCGACGGCGGCCCGGAAGCGCACCGGGTTGCGGACGTTGCGCCACCAGTACTCGGCGTCGAGTTCGGGGCCGCGGGCGAGGCCCTCGCAGGCGGTGAGGTAGAGCGGCAGCCGGGCCTCGTTCGGCTTGAGCACGGCGAGCGCGGCGGTCAGTTCGTCCCGGATCGGGTCCATCCGCACGCTGTGGTAGGGGACTTCGACGTCCAGGAAGCGGGTGAACACCTCCTGCCCGCGCAGTTCCTCGGCGAGTTCCCGCAGCGCGTCGGTGTCGCCGGCCAGGGTCACGGTGGAGGGGCTGTTGGCGGCCGCCAGCGAGACCCGGGTGCGGTACGGGCGGATCCGCCGCTCCGCCTCCGCCTCCGGGAGGCCGACGGCGAGCATGGTGCCGGTGCCGGCCAGCCGCTGCTGCAGGCGGCTGCGGGCCAGCACCACCCGGACGGCGTCGGCCAGGTCGTACACCCCGGCCTCGTGGAAGGCGGCGACCTCGCCGGTGCTGTGCCCGACCACCGCGTCGGGGCGTAGGCCGTGGCTGCGCCAGAGTGCGGAGAGGCCCAGCTGGACGGCGAAGTTGGCGGGCTGGGCGAGCCAGGTCTCGGTCATCCGCGAGTCGGCCTCGTCGCGGTGCATCTCGTCGAGCAGCGACCAGCCGGCCTGCTCGCGGATCTCCCGGTCGCAGGCCTGGACGGCCGCCCGGTAGACCGGCTCGTTCTCGTACAGGCCCCGGCCCATGCCCCACCACTGCGGGCCCATGCCGGTGAACACCCAGGCGAGGCGCCGTTGCCCGCGCTCCCGGACGCGTCCCCGGACGACCCGGGGGTGCGCCTCGCCGAGCTCGTGGGCGGCCAGTGCCTCGTCCAGTTCCTCCTGCGTGGAGTAGACCACCGCGAGCCGCTCGGGCAGGTGCTGGCGGCGGTGGGCCAGGGTGTGGCCGAGGTCGGCGAGCGGCACCCCGGCGGCGAGCTCCTGCCGGACGCCGGCGGCGAGTTCGGGCAGCCCGGCGGCGTCCTTGGTGCTCAGCGGCAGCACCGTGCAGGCCGGCTGCGGAGCCGGGGCGGCGGGCGCGGGGCGCGGCGGCTCCTCCAGCAGGACGTGCGCGTTGGTGCCGCCGAAGCCGAAGGAGTTGACGCCGGCCCGGGCCGGCCCGTCGTGCTCGGGCCAGTCGACCGGGGTGGTCGGGATGTCGAAGGGCAGCGCGTCCAGGTCGATGCCGGGGTTGGGCCGCTCCAGGTTGAGGTGCGGCGGGATCCGCCGGTGCTCGAGGGCGAGGGCGGTCTTGATCAGCCCGGCGACGCCGGCCGCGGCCTCGGTGTGCCCGATGTTGGTCTTCACCGAGCCGACGTAGCAGCGGGCGCCGGGGCGGCGGCCGATGCCGAGCACCCGGCCAAGCGCGGCGGCCTCGATCGGGTCGCCGACGGGGGTGGAGGTGCCGTGCGCCTCGACGTACTGCAGGCTGCCGGGCAGCACCCCGGCCTCGGCACACACCCGTTCGATCAGGGTGACCTGGGCGTCCGCGCTGGGGACGGTGATGCCGTTGGTGCGCCCGTCCTGGTTGACGCCGCTGCCGAGGATGACGGCGTGCACCGGGTCGCCGTCGCGCAGCGCGTCCGACAGCCGCTTGAGGACGACCACACCGACGCCCTCGGCCCGGACGTAACCGTCGGCGGAGGCGTCGAAGGCACGTGAGCGGCCGTCCGTGGAGAGGAAGCCGCCCTTGGTCTCGGCGATCGTGTACTGCGGCGCCATGTGCAGCAACGCACCGCCGGCCAGCGCGAGTTCGGTCTCGCCGCGGAGCAGGCTCTGGCAGGCGAGGTGGACCGCGACCAGGGAGGAGCTGCAGGCGGTGTCGATCGACACGCTGGGGCCGCGGAAGTCGAAGCAGTGCGAGATCCGGTTGGACACCATCGTCATCATGGTGCCGGTGGCGGTGTGCGCGGCGAGCGTGCGGAAGTCGAGGTCGGCGAACTGCAGGATCTTGTAGTCGAGGGTGAAGGCCCCCATGTAGACGCCGACGTCGCAGCCGGCCAGTTCGCCGGGGCGCAGGCCGCCGTCCTCCAGGGCCTCCCAGCTGACCTCCAGGAGCTTGCGCTGCTGCGGATCCATGTGCTCGGCCTCGCGCGGGCTGATGCCGAAGAAGTCCGGGTCGAAGGTGTCGAAGCCGTCGATGTAGCCGCCCCGGCCGCCGATCAGGCGCCCCGGTTTGGACCGGTCCTGGCTGCCGAGCGTGCCGGTGTCGTAGCGGTCGGCGGGTGTCGCGGTGAGACAGTCCCGACCTTCGACGAGGTTGCGCCAGTAGGTCCGGTGGTCGTTGGCGTGTCCCGGCAGGCGGCAACCGATGCCGGTGATCGCGATCCGGTCACAGGGCGCGGCGAAGGGCGAGGTGGTCATGATCCAATCCGAGGGTGAGGGCGTGGCGGCGCGGACACGGGCGGAGGAGGCGGCCTCGCCGGCCGAGTCAGACGGACGGCTCGGTGGTCTTCATCCGGCGCCAGGGGTGCAGCAGGGTGGCGCCCAGCTCGCCGGTGGCCGGGAAGGCGGCCGGATCGGCGAGGCCGACGGCGGTGGGCACCCGGCCGGGGCGCCAGGTGAAGCTGCCGAACACGTGGTCCCACAGCGAGAGGTCGGAGGCGTAGTGCCCGGCCTCGGCGAGGTCGGTGCTGTGGTGCAGTCGGTGGAGCTCGGGGCCGGCCAGCAGGTGACCGAGCACTCCGAGGCGGACGTCGATGTTCGCGTGAACGAAATACCCCTGCGCAAGAATGAATATTCCGACCGCGAACACAGATTCCGCCGAGAATCCGATCAGCGCCAGCGAGAGTTGCACCACGGACTGCGCGACGAACACGTCCAGGAAATGGTTCACACCGTTGTTCGCCACATTCACCTTGTCCGGCACGTGGTGTACGCCGTGCAGACGCCAGAGCCAGCGGTTGTGGTGCGACCAGCGGTGGACGAGGTAGTCGCCGAGCGAGCCGACCAGCAGTGCGAGTGGGATCTCCACCGCGAACGGGAGTGCCGGACGGGCCGGCCCGAGCACCTCCACCAGCGCCGTCACCAGCCCCTGGGCGAGTGCGCCGCCGGCCATGCTCAGCACGAAATATGCGGCGTACCAGCCGAGTTCACGCCTGCTCGGATGCCAGTCGGTCCGGTACGGGATCACCCGTTCCAGCACGGCCAGGTACCCGAGGATTCCGATCAGCACGAGCGGGGAGACCCGGTCGGGCTCCCAATGGAAGTGCAGCGTGGCGACGGCCGTGCACAGCACCCCTAGGAGCAGAAGCGGATGAGCGAGCCGGCGTGCAATGGCGGACAGCACACGCCCCCTTGGTTATTCGCGGGCTAACGACTGGAAACGTCAGAGACTCTAGCGGGACCCGTCAGCCGGTGCAGTCATTCGACGTGTTAACGCCATGAATGACCCGATCGGCGGAAGATCTGTGCACAAAGTTGACGTTTGACCGGAGTGAAGGGGGCGCGTTCGTCAGTATGCGCGAGAGAGACCGGCGCGCGGGCCGGTCAGATCGTGCGCCGAGCGCAGGTGCGCGCCCCCGTCGATCCCGTCCGTCCCGTCCGGTGGAACCCGCGCCCGCCCGGCACGCGAGGCCGCCGGTCAACTTTTCCGTCCGACCAGGCCGACCGGGTGACGGCGGCCCGGGTCGCACCCGGCCCGCGGACGGCGCGATCGCCGCCGACCGTCACGATCCGGCCAGCTCCGCCAGCCGCCGCGCCGTGTCCGGCCGATGCGCCGCGAGGCGGTCGCGCAGGCCGCGCAGCTCGTACCCGACCAGGGCCGGCAGGGCCTCGACCGGGGCGGTCTCCAGAGTGGGCCCGAGCAGTTCGACGGCCGTCCGGGGGTCGTGCGCGCAGGCGTGGCAGTCCGCCACCCGGACGGTGAACAGCAGTCGGCTGGCGGGCAGCTGCGCCGGGCCGAGCAGATCGAGCGCGGTCTCGGCGGCGGTCAGCGCGCGCCGGGCCAGCCGGGGGTCGTCGACGACCGCGGCGAGGTCGCGCAGGGCGGCGGCCGCGCCGGACTCCACCCGCAGCCGCATCGAGGCGATGGAGAGCCAGGGCGCGTCGTCCTCGTCCCGGGCACCGATGTGGTCCAGGTGCAGCCGGGCACGGCCGAGGTGCCGGACGGTGGCCCGGACGTCGCCGGTGAGGGCGAGCGCGCGGGCCTGGCCGATCTGGCCCATCGCGCCGGACCAGTGCCGGCCGGGGGCGGCGCGGCCGATCTCCCGGGCGTAGCCGAAGGCTGCGGCCGGGTCGCCGTCCAGCCGGGCGAGGGTGCTCATGTCGCTGAGCGCGGCGACCTGGGTGGCCTGGTCCCCGGCCAGCTCGGCCCAGGCGAGCGCACGGTCGAAGCAGGCCATCGCGGTGGCGTTGCGGCCGCCCTGCATCCGCAGCGCGCCCGCGGCGTGGGCGTGTTCGGCGGCGAGGCGGGCGAGCGGGCGGCGCTGCGCCGCGGAGGCCGCGGCGAGCCGGGCGAGCACGGCCTGCAGGGTGCGTTCGACGGCGGGGGCCAGGCCCGGCAGTCCGCCGGTCTCGCCGGAGCGCAGGTGGGCGGCGAGCAGCCCGGTCAGGGCGTGTGCGGTGGCGGCGTCCAGGGGCGGCGCGGCGGCCGGGTCGGCGGCGCAGAACTCGGCGTGCAGGGCCGCGAGTTCGACCGGGTCGGGGACGTCACAGCCGTCGGCGCCGTGCAGCGGGCAGAGCAGGCCGTAGTCGGGCAGCCGCGGTGGCGGCTGGGCGGGGGCGGTCCGCCGGACCGGGCCGCCGGGCCCGCTCGCGGCCGTGGGCAGCGGGGGCCGCAGCAGGCCCGGCGCGAAGGCCGCCAGGGAGGGCAGCTCGGCGGTCTCGGCACGCTGGCAGGCGGCGCGCAGGTCACCTCCCGCGCCGAGAAGTTCGTCGATCCGGTCGACGATCCGCGGGGTGACCCGGCGGGCGCCGTGCTCGATCTTGCTCACCGCGGTGTGGTCGTAGCCGATGCCGGCGCCGAGTTGGGCCTGGGTGAGGCCGGCCCGGCGCCGCCAGTGGCGCAGCCGGGCGCCGAAGTCCCGCCAGGCGTCCGGGTCCTGGGCGGGCGGCGGGGAAGGCCGGGAGGGAGGCGCGGACGCCCGCGCCGCGGCCACGCGGTTCCGGTGCACGGCTGCCTCCTCCGGTTGGACCCCCGGGCCTGTCGCGGACCTCCCGACGATGAGGACGGTACTCGATGGCACCCGGTCCGTACATGAGGTGGTCTCAACCACCTGGAGGAAAGCCCAGCTTGACGGAATTTGCCAACCCTATGCATCGCTCGCACCAGCCATTGACCAGAGCATGACGCCATGTGAGGGTTCCGGCACCCGAGCGCGGACGGCCCGCACGGCCGTCCCCCCAGACACGGCCCTGCGGTGCGCCACCAGCCATGCCGTCCGCGGTCGAGGACCCCCACATGCGAGGAGCCTCGATGCAACGCAGAGTTTCCACAGGACGGTTGCTGACCACGGCGACCACCCTGACCGTGCTGGCCGGCATGATCGCCGCCACCGCGGGGCCGGCCACCGCCGCGCCCGCCCCCTCCCCCGCACCACCGAGCGCGCTGAGCGCCGCGGTCAACGCCGCCGACGCCGCCGCGGCGGCCGGGGTGGACGCCCTCGCCAAGAGCCCCGGCGAGACCTACGAGCGCCGGGCCGTCACCCCCTGGATCGGCGGCCTGTACTCCGTCGCGTACGAGCGCAGCTACCGCGGCCTGCCGGTGGTCGGCGGCGACGCGGTGGTGCTCGCCGACGGCCAGGGCAAGGTCCGCGGCCTCCAGTCGGCGGCCTCCGGCCCGGTCGGCGGCTCGACGACCCCGCAGGTCAGCGCGGCGAAGGCGGAGAAGACCGCCCGGACCAAGCTCGCCGGTGTGGACAAGGTCGAGTCCCCCCGGCTGGTCGTCCGGGTCAAGGACGGCTCCGGCGGCCGGCTCGCCTGGGAGACCGTGCTGACCGGCCGCAGCGAGAGCGCCCCGAGCCGGCTGCACGTCTTCGTGGACGCCGCGACCGGCGAGGTCATCGACTCCTACGACGACGTCCGCGCGGGCACCGTCAACAGCAAGTGGAACGGCCCGGCGCCGGTCACCATCAGCACCAGCGGCTCGGGCGGCTCGTACTCGCTGCGCGACCCGAACCGGCCCGGCCTCACCTGCTCCGACTACGGCACCGGCCAGGTCTTCACCAAGTCCAGCGACTCCTGGGGCACCGGCAACCCGTCCAGCAAGGAGACCGGCTGCGGCGACGCCATGTGGGCGGCCCAGAAGGAATGGGACATGCTCCGCGACTGGCTGGGTCGCAACGGGCACGACGGCAACGGCGGCAGCTGGCCGGTCAAGGTCGGCCTGAACGACGTCAACGCCTACTGGAACGGCAGCTCCATATCGATCGGCCACAGCCAGGCCGGCGAGTGGATCGCCGCGATGGACGTCGTCGGGCACGAGTTCGGCCACGGCATCGACCAGTACACCCCGGGCGGCGCCAACAACGAGTCCGGCCTGGGCGAGTCCACCGGCGACATCATGGGCGCGCTCACCGAGTCGTACGCCAACGAGCCCGCGCCGTACGACTCTCCGGACTACACCGTCGGCGAGATGATCAACCTGGTCGGCAGCGGTCCGATCCGGAACATGTACAACCCGTCGCTGGTGAGCAACAACCCCAACTGCTACTCCTCCTCCATCCCCAACACCGAGGAACACGCGGCCGCCGGCCCGCTGAACCACTGGTTCTACCTGCTCGCCGAGGGCTCCAACCCGGGCGGCGGCAAGCCCACCAGCCCGACCTGCAACAACTCCTCGGTCACCGGCATCGGCATCAAGGACGCCGGCCGGGTCTTCTACGGCGGCATGCTGCTCAAGACCAGCGGCATGACGTACAAGCGCTACCGCACCGCGACCCTGACCGCGGCGAAGAACCTGGACCCGTCCTGCACCTACTTCAACCGGGCCAAGGCCGCCTGGGACGCGATCAGCGTGCCCGCGCAGAGCGGTGACCCGACCTGCACGCCATCCGGCAACAACGACTTCTCGCTCGCGCTCGGCCCGGCCTCCGGCTCGGTCCAGCCCGGCGCCTCGACCACGGCGACGGTCAGCACCGCCGTCACCTCGGGCACCGCGCAGACCGTCAACCTGACCGCCTCCGGCGCCCCGGCCGGGGTCATCGCGACGCTCAACCCCTCGTCGGTGCAGACCGGTTCGTCCGCCACGCTGACGCTCTCGGCGTCCTCCTCGGCGGCCGCCGGCACCTACGTGATCACCGTCACCGGCACCGCCGGCGCGGCCACCCACACCGCCCAGTACACCCTGACCGTCGGCGGCGGCAACCCCGGCGGGCCCGCGCCCGACATCGACGTCGCCAAGGTCCAGGCCCACCTGGCCCAGCTGAACACCATCGCCAGCCAGAGCGGCGGCAACCGCCGGGCCGGCAGCGCCGGGCACAGCCAGTCCGTGGCGTACATCAAGGGCAAGCTGCAGGCGGCCGGCTACACCGTGACCGAGCAGACCTGCACCTCCTGCACCTACCAGTCCAACAACCTGATCGCCGACTGGCCCGGCGGCCCGGTGGACCAGGTCACCATGTTCGGCGCCCACCTGGACAGCGTCTCGGCCGGCCCCGGCATCAACGACAACGGCTCCGGCTCGGCCACCCTGCTGGAGAACGCCCTCGTCCTCGCCCAGCAGAACCCCACCCTGACCCGGCACGTCCGGTTCGCCTGGTGGACCGGTGAGGAGCAGGGCCTGCAGGGCTCGCAGTCCTACGTCGGCCAGCTGAGCTCCGCCCAGCGCTCCGCGATCAAGTCCTACTACATAGCACGCTTTCGGCGGTTCGTCCCAGCTCAGGGACTTGATCGACCATCCGGGGTCAGCAGAACGTCAGCAAGACGCCCGGGGAGCGAGATCGATCATGGCAACCACCAGCCTCATCCGCGGCATGGGTTCCTTCTTCAAGGAGTGCGAGCACCCCGAGTCCCGGTGGCCCCGGTGCCCGCACGAGTACAAGATCCGGTACCGCAACGCGGCCGGGAGG
>NZ_JBIUUS010000051.1:0-42969 GCF_044742585.1 Kitasatospora sp. NPDC087861 | reverse complement strand
GCGCCGCACCGAAGGCCTGGACAACCTCGTGGTCTCGTTGACCGCGAAGGGCCTGACCTCGGGCGAGATCGTCGCGCACCTGGCCGAGGTCTACGCCGGCCGGCCAGGCGGCGCCCAGGCCGTCTTCCACCACGAATGGAAGAAGGAGGAGGCGAAGGAGAAACCCAAGCGGACCGTCGAGGCATACCGGCAGTTCGAACAGGGACAACTGCCCGTCGGCCCTGGAGCCGACGCTCTACTGGCCGCCTTCCGCGCCGTCGAGGACGAGCTGACCGACCACGAGCCGGGCCCGGCGAAGGTGGTCACCGACCGGCAGATCGAGTTGCTGCTGAAGAAGAAGGCGTCGGTGCTGCACCTGTCCGCGGCGAACTACTGCTGGTTCGAAGACCCCGCGAAGGCGCTGTGTCTCAAGCTCGCAGGCGCCAAATCCACAGCGGCTCCACTGGCCGGGCTGTGTGACAGCTCCCGCTGCCCGCAAGCAACCCACCACCTCGTCCACCGCTCCGTCTGGCACGCCGCGGCCAACAACGGCGCCGTCCTACTGGCCAGCCCCCGCATCCCGGCCGGGGAGAAGGAACGGATGCGGGCCGAGCACGAGCGGTCCATGCGGGTCCTCCAGGAGATCGACAAAGCAGCCGGAAAGGCCGGATGACATGGCACTCAGCCACCAGCAGCGCGACCAGCTCGAACGACGCATCCGCGCGGCCATCGACCGGCTGCTGGCCGGGCAGATCCCGCCCGGCGGCGCATGCGACATCAAGACGCTCGCCCGCGAGGCGGGCATCTCCCGCGCCGCTCTCTACCGGACCTGGGGCCACCTCAAGGACGAGTTCGAGAAGCGGCGGGCGGCCGCCCAGGCTGCCGGCCAGCAGCCCGACCCGCGCGAGGCCCGCATCGCCCAGTTGCGCGATCTGAACCAGCGGCTCACCGGCAAACTCGCCCGCACCCACACGGAGTTCAACCAGCTCAAGGAACGCCACCGAATGCTGCTGTCCGCCCTCGCGGCCAAGGACGACGAGCTCCAGCGCCTCCGCCGCGAGCGAAGTACGTTCAGCCGCGAACTCGCCACCCTGGCAACCGACATGGAGCAAGGGGACGATGCCGGGAGCGTCATCCCCCTGCCCCGCCGCTGAGCGCCTATGTCCTTCAGGGCGTGGTGGCCTAGCGAGTGGCATTCGAAGCACCCGGGGTGTTGATCACGCGCATGCGGATGCGGGGCGGCGGGTGAGCATGGGCGAGCGGAGCTTGGGTAGTCATCCACCACCCCATCGGTAGTCACGATGCCGATGTGCCGTCAATTCTGTTGAGTGACAACGGGAGACACGCCTCATGGCCAGGTGGACTTGGGTGGAGATTTACCCTCCTTGGGGCAGGCTCGATGCGAGCGTGTTCACGCAACGCCATCCCCGGCACTTCAATCCCTATGGGAGGTCGTTCACGACCTTCGAGACCGCCAGCGAGGCCATCATCGACCTGCGGGACTGGCTGTTGGACGTTGGTGGCCGGGTGCACTATCAAACGGACAGCCTGCCGCAGGTCCCACTAGGTGAGTTCGTCATTTGGTTCGATGATCACCGGGCCTGGATGGTTTTCACGGCGCCGGAGGGGGCGTCCCCGGTTCAGAGTGCTGCTCTAGCGACCTGGCAGCTCTGGCAGCACCGGGCACGGGAGGTCTGGATGAAGGACTCGGTTAGCCGTAAGAAGCGGCACAACGGCAGGATGGGACTCTGGCAGCCGAAGTGAGCAAGAGAGGCCCGGCCGAAGGTGGCCGGGCCTCTCTCATGCTCACGGGCCGGACTGTGAGGCGACGACGGTGTCCGTGCCGTCTTCCACTCCGGGGTCGTCCGTGCGGACCGCTGGTCAGGGACTGCATTCCAAGGGAGGCAGCATGGAAAAGTGGACCTGGGTTCAGGTTTCGAGCCCCTGGGAGGCCGGGGAGCGTGGGTCAAGGGACTTCTCGCAAGTTTTCATTGACGGCTCCTACGGTGGCGAGCACTTCAGAACGTTCGACACCGCCAGCCAGGCGAGCTCCGATCTGCGCACCTTTTTGCTAGGCGAGGGCGACGGCCAGTGGCCAGGCTTTGCGGCTTGCGCGGCGCTCTTGACCAGCGATGTCACGGGCGGTGAGTTCATGCTGTGGGGCATGGAGCCACCCCGGGCATGGCTGGTATTCCGAGTGCCCGACGGTGCACACCCAGCCGTGGTCGGGGCGGCTATGCACAAGCGATGGAAGGCGCAAGCTCATGACGAATTCATGAAGTCGTCATTCGTCTACCGAAGGGGAGAGCTCCAGGGCTATCGCCCTGGTGTTTGGACTCCCGCCAGGCGTCGCCCTTCTCCGCCAACAACTCCCGGCAGGCGTAGTGCTTCTCCGCCAACAAGCGGAGGATGCGCGACCACCCTCGTGCTGATCATCTGCGCAATCGTGTTCCTGCTCTCTTGAGAACCTTGCTCTCAAGCCCTCGGGCCGACGGGCTCGGTAGCCTGGGTATCAGGTGGGCCCCAGGGCAAGTTGGTGGCCACCAACTTGAGAACGATCAAGGCCGAGTCGGTCCGCCGACCGAGTTCGCCGGCCTCCGGGTGAGAGGTCTCCCTGGAGACCGCCCCGTACTTCGCACCCACTCCGACACTCCGGTCGTCGAACGGTCGCAGTGACCGTTCGACGAGCACTTCCACGAATCCCTCATTCCGGACATTCGCGGGTTGACCTGTGGCTTCGGGGATTGGAAACAGGTAGTCATTTAGCGGAAATCACAAGCGGGTGATCAGGAGCGCGGAGACAAGCAGAGCCAAGGCGTGCAGAGCTTGATCAGCCAAGTACATCCCATTGAGCCCGCCCGTCCGCAGGTTGGCGAAGTCCGGCGAGCCGGTGTGCTGCAGCAGCCATCGCACCGGCCAACGCCGGTCCAGCACAGCATGGCTGGCCGCCGACCATGCAAAGCCGGCGGCCAGCCCGGTCACGGACAGCGGGAGCGGGATGAACAGCCATACCAGGGCGAGAAGCGCGGCCATGACGAGGTGGTACTGGCCAACATGGGCCAGGCAGGCCATCCAACCCCGGCGCGGACTCACCCCGGCGGACACATCATCGGCGCTCGGCGCACCCTTGTTCGCGGCCTGGTGATCGCTCTGGCCGAGTACGTGGTCCGCGACGTTGTGACCAACGGCCAGCACAGCCCAGACGGAACCGAACGTCGCCAAGGTGGCGAGCTGATCGATCGACGTCGTCATGCCGTCACCCCCGAGAGTGCATTCCGAGGCGCAATGTCGACGCCCGCCAACCGAGACACCCGAACGGAATCTCGGGCGGACCGCGCTCGGCGAATGCCCCTCGAAAGCGAGACACCGAGGAAGGTGGACACGGCCTTTGCCGCGTTAACCCAGTGATCGGCGAGGTCGGCGGAGGCGCGGAGGAGGGTGTAGGCCGTGGCGAAGGCGGCGGCTCGGGAGGTGGGATGCGGTGTGGGCATGGGGGCTCCTGGCGGGGTGAGGGTTTTCTGGGGTGGTGGTGCGTTGTGGTAGCAAGGCAGGCATGACGGAACGGCCTGGCGAGCGCAGCTCGTACCATCACGGATCCCTGCCGGAGGCGCTGGTCGAGGCGGCGTGCGAGCTGCTGGACGAGTGCGGGCAGGAGAAGGTGAGCATGCGGGAGGTGGCGCGGCGGGCCGGGGTGTCGGCGGGGGCACCGTTTCGTCATTTCGCGGACCGGCAGGCGCTGTTGACGGCGGTGGCGGACCGGGTGCTGGCCGACTTCGCGCGGTGGCAGGAGGGCGAGGCGGCGGCGGTGGAACCGGCCGGGGGGTCGGTGATGCGGGCGATCGGGCTCGGCTTCGTCCGGTACGCGCTGCACCACCCGCGCCGGTTCGAGTTGTTGCGTTCGCGGGTGTTCACGGCCTCCCGGGAGCCGGAGTTGCGGGAGCAACTGGACGGTATGGACCGGGTGTTCACCGGCCTGATCGTGGCGGATCAGGAGGCCGGCCGGCTGCGTCCGGGGGATCCGGTGCTGGTGGGGTTGGCCGGGCAGGCGCTGGTGTACGGCTTGGCGCAGATGATCGTGGACGGTTATCTGCCGGGGGAGCGGGCGGAGGAGTTGGCCGGGCAGGTACTGGACACCTTCGGTCAGGGTGTGGCCGGCAGCTCCGCCAACCACCAGGCGCAGTAACCGATTTGTGCGCGTCAGGAGCCTTGACCGGGTTTCCCGGCCCTGATGTAATCACCGCTTACATGGGATGGGTGCGGGAGGCCGAGATGTCCATGGGAACGACGTTCGTCCGATCGATGTTCGCCAAGCCGACGCCGGGCTACACCACCGCGGGCGCCACCGGCGACACCGTGGTGCTGCTGATCGGCATGCGGATCAACCGCTTCTGGGCCGTCCACCACTGGGGCCCGGTGATGTACGCGATGTTCCGGATGCTGTACGAACTCGGGCGCAGCCCCGAACGCGGCCTGCGTGGGCGGATCCTGCTCACCGCCTCGCCGCGCACGTACTACGTCGTGCAGTACTGGGAGTCGAAGGAGAAGCTGTACGGCTACGCGAGCGCGCCGGACGGCTTCCACCACACCGTGTGGGGCATCGCCAACCGCAAGATGCGGGAGGGGAAGATCCGCCAGCACGTCGGGCTGTGGCACGAGACGTACGTCGTGCCGGAGGGCGGCTACGAGTCGATCTACTTCGACATGCCGCCGTTCGGCCTCGCCGGCGCCACCGGCTCCCTGCCGATCGAGGCGCGCGGGCGGCACGCGGCGGCGCGGCTGGCCTACCGGTCCACCGGGTCGGGCGGCGCGGGCGAGCAGACCGCGGCGGGGAAGCGGGTGGGGGACGGCGCGGCGGGCGGACAGGCGCTGGTGGGCGACGCGCCCACCGGGGACGGCGGCCCGGGCGGGCACCTGAGTACGGGTGCTCAGGGAGTGTCGTGAGTCGGCCGGGTGCCGCGGCGTGAGAGCGTCGGGGGATGGCGGAGCAGCATGGCGGGGTGCCGAAGGGCGGGCCGACGGGCGGGCCGGTGGTGCACGAGGTGCCGTACCACGCGCAGTGGGAGTCGGCGGAGCTGGTGCGGGCGATCATCGACGGGCAGGTCGACGCGGCCGAGGACCCGCGGTGGGGGCAGTCCGGCGCGGGCACCCCGGAGGAGTACGCGTGGTGGTCGTGGCGCCTGTGCGGGGTGGCCTGCCTGCGGATGGCGCTCGACCACTGGTGGGGCCTGGCGCCGCCGGCGCTCACGCTGGCCGGGGAGTGCGTGGCGGCCGGGGCGTACGTCCGGGACGGCGAGAGTCTGCGCGGGTTGATCCACACGCCGTTCGCCGCCTACGTCCGGCAGCGGTGGGGGCTGGCCGCGCAGGCACAGGAGTTGGCGCCCGTGGAGCTCGCGGCCGAGGTGGTCGGCGGGGGGCTGGTGATGGTGTCGGTGCATCCCGCGATCCGGGAGCCGGCGGGGCCGGCGCCGGTCCGGCGGGGCGGGCACCTGGTGCTGGCGGTGGGCGCCACGGACACGGCGGTGGTGATCCACAACCCGTCCGGTTTCCCGGGGGAGTCGCAGTCCTTCGCGCACGTGCCGTGGCGGTCGTTCGAGCGTTTCTACGCCGGCCGGGGGATCGTCCTCGGTCCGCCGGGTGCGTAGCTGCTGAGCAGAGGCCGGCAGAGGCAGGAGCCGTCGGCGGCCGGCAGGAGCTGTCAGGGGTTGTCCGGCAGACCGACCGGGTTGACCGGGAGCTCGCTGCGACAGAGTGCCGAGATCGGCTTCAACGCGGCGGCCAGGCGGTCGAGTTCGGGGCGCGGGTAGTCCTCCCAGACGCGTGCGGCGGCCAGGTCGGTGGCGGCCTCCAGCGACTGGTGCCGGATCCGGCCGAGTTCGGTCACCGAGCCCTCCGCCGTCAGCCAGCCCCGCTCGACCAGGCGCCCCGCGGCCGCCTCCCACTCCTCGTCCGTCCACCCGCGCATCGGCTGGAGCAGGTCGCGCCGGACGTCCATCGCGCACCGGACCACCAGCGCTTCGCACCCGTCCAGCCCGGCCGCCACCAGCGCGGCCACATGGCCGTCCCCGCGGTGCTCGCGCATCACCGTGGCAGCCTGCCACAGCCGCTCGTACAGCCCGGTGGGCCGGGGGAGCGCGGCGTTGGCGGCGGCCAGCACCCGGCCGACGCAGTCGAGCCGGCCCGCGGCCCGCTCCAGGGCCTCCACCGCCAGCTCGACCTGCCCCGGGTCCACGTGCTCCAGCAGCCGGGCCAGCGCGGCCGACGCGCCCTTCAGCCGGGCGGCCAGCGCCTCGTCGGGGCTGGCGTGGGTCCACACCTCCGGCAGGGCGCGCTCGACCATCGCCGGGGAGAAGCTGAAGAACGCGGCGATCACCGGCGGCGCGTCCACCGCGCCCAGCGGCGCGGAGCGGCTGGCGAAGTAGCCGCGCCAGCCGCCGCGCAGCCCGGCCGCCTCGAAGGCATCGCGGCTCTCGGGCAGGAAGTAGGTGACGGCGTGCACCGGTTCGAAGAGCCACCACAGCGCACGGGCGGGGTGGACGAGATCGGCCATCGAAGGACCTTCTTCGGAAGAGGGGCGGGGGAACCCGGCCTGGACGGGGTGGCCCGACGGGCGCCGACGAGTCGGGCGCGCGGGCCGCTCCAGTGCTGATGACCACGGCGGCGGTCACGGTAACCCCGCACCGGGTGTGATGACGGTCACGCGGTGGTCGCGGGGTGCGCCCGGCGGGGTGGCGGCGCGAGATGATGGGACGAGGTGCCCGACCCCGCGGCGCCGCAGCCCTCGTGTGAACCCTCGTGTGAAGGTAGTCGGTAATGGCGCAGATCAACCCCAGCATCCTGTCCGCGGACTTCGCCCGGCTCGCCGAGGAGGCGGAGGCCGTCAGGGGCTCGGACTGGCTGCACGTCGACGTGATGGACAACCACTTCGTGCCCAACCTGACGCTGGGCGTCCCGGTCGTCGAGTCGCTCGCCCGCTCCACCGACATCCCGCTCGACTGCCACCTGATGATCGAGGACCCGGACCGCTGGGCCCCCCAGTTCGTCGAGGCCGGCGCCGGCTCCGTCACCTTCCACGTCGAGGCCGCCGCCGCGCCCGTCCGGCTCGCCCGCGAGATCCGCGCCAAGGGCGCCCGCGCCTCCATGGCCCTCAAGCCGGGCACGCCGATCGAGCCGTACGAGGACCTGCTGCCCGAGCTCGACATGCTGCTGATCATGACCGTCGAGCCCGGCTTCGGCGGCCAGGCGTTCCTCGACATCATGCTGCCGAAGATCCGCCGCACCCGGGAGCTGATCGCCAAGCACGACCTGGAACTGTGGCTCCAGGTCGACGGCGGCGTCTCCGCGAGCACCATCGAGCGCTGCGCCGAGGCCGGCGCCGACGTGTTCGTGGCCGGCTCGGCGGTGTACGGGGCCGAGGACCCGGCCGAGGCCGTGCGCAACCTGCGGGAGCTCGCGGCCAAGGCCACGGCGGACGCCTGGTGGGCCTGCGAGCACTGAGCCCACCGGGGGCTTCCGGTGAGGCGTCCCGGTGACGGGGGTCCCCGGTGAGGGGCTTCCGGCTTCGCGGCGAGGGGTGTTCCCGGTGAAGGGCGTTCCGGTGAAGGGCTTCCCGGCGAGGGGTGGAAGATCCGCCGACCGTCATGGATCATCATTGGCGAACGCCCCTCGCCCGGCCCCCTCTCCGCACGGTGGTGGAACCGCACATGAGCAACCTCGACCGGAAGCCCTCCCCGACCAGCTGCGGCCACGAGGCCGCGACCGGACCGGTGAAGGAGCTGCTGACCGGACGCCAAGTCCAGCTCGGCGAAAGCACGATGGTCCGCCGGCTGCTCCCCAACCTGGGCCGTCGGATGGTGGGCGCCTGGTGCTTCGTCGACCACTACGGCCCCGACGACATCGCCGACGAGCCCGGCATGCAGGTCCCGCCCCACCCCCACATGGGTCTCCAGACGGTCAGCTGGCTCCACCAGGGCGAGGCGCTGCACCGCGACAGCCTCGGCAGCCTGCAGACCGTCCGCCCGTACGAACTGGGCCTGATGACCTCCGGCCGGGCGATCTCGCACTCCGAGGAGTCCCCGCGGCCGCACGCCCGCTACCTGCACGGCGCGCAGCTCTGGGTCGCCCTGCCGGACGCCCACCGGCACACCGCCCCCACCTTCGAGCACCACGCCGACCTGCCCGTCGTCACCGCCCCCGGCCTGCGCGGCACCGTCATCCTGGGCACCCTCGACACCGCCACCTCCCCCGGCACCGCCTACACCCCCCTCGTCGGCGCCGACCTCGCCCTCACCGAGGGCGCCGACCTCAAGCTCCCCCTCGTCCCCGACTTCGAGTACGCCGTCCTCTCGATGTCCGGCAGCGTCGATGTCGACGGCGTCCGCGTCGAACCCGGCTCCATGCTCTACCTCGGCTGCGGCCGCCCCGAACTCCCCCTCCTCGCCCGCACCGACGCCGCCGTCCTCCTCCTCGGCGGCGAACCCTTCGACGAGAAGATCCTCATGTGGTGGAACTTCATCGGGCGCACCGGCGAGGAGATCGTACAAGCACGAAACGACTGGGAGAAGAGCCCGCGCTTCGGTGACGTGCACGGCTACGACGGCGCCCGGCTGCGGGCCCCGGAGCTCCCGGCCCTCCCGCTGAAGGCGCGCGGGCGAGTGCGCTGACCTGGTGAAGTGCGCTCGTGAGGCACGCGCCCCCGGTCCTCTCCAGAGGCGGATCCGGATCGTGGTGTGCCGGGTTGAGGAAGGCGTGGGGCGCGCGCTGGTCGGGTGAAAGGGCCTTGCGGGGATGTCACGTCGAGTCGCGTGTTTGGGACGGTGTGACAGCCTTTGATCGGATCGATGCTGACCTTTTGCTGACTTTCCTGACGGGCTATCAGTTGACTCGCCGGGTCCGCGCGCAGACGATCCGCTGGCCCGCCGGGACCGCCTGAAGCTGGCCGACCTGGCCGACCGCCGCCGGTTCCGGTTCCCGCAGGACACCGACCCCCGCTGGCAGTCGTACTGGAACGGCGGGGAGCCGCGCGAGGGTCCGGTGGTGCGTGCCGTCCAGGAATGCCGGCAAGCCGCCCTGTGGAACGGCACGGTCGGCCCGACCCTCCTGGGCCACGAGCCGACGGCGGGGCTCGCCGTGGTGCCGCTGATCGACATGCCGCCGAGCCGGGCGGTCGTGGGCTGGCACGCGGGCGACCCGAATCCGCTGGTCCGCTCGTTCGTCCAGCTCGCGACCGCCGCCTACCGCCGGTGAACGCCGCCTACCGCCGGTGAACGCCGGTGAACGCCTTACCGGCGGCCCGGAATCGGTGGGCGGGTTTCGTGGTTGCGAGGGAGAGGAACCTTCGACGGGAGGTGCGAGATGCCCCGAGCAGTACGGTTCGACAAGTACGGCGACATCGACGTGCTGGAGGTCCGGGAGGTGTCCCGGCCGGAGGTCGCGGCCGACGAGGTCTTGGTGCGCGTGCGGGCCGCCGGGATTAACCCCGGCGAGAACGCCATCCGGGCGGGCACGCTGCACGAGCGGTGGCCTGCGACGTTCCCGTCCGGCCAGGGCAGCGACCTGGCCGGCGTGGTGGAGGAGGTCGGCACGGCGGTGCGCGGCTGGTCGGTCGGCGACGAGGTGATCGGCTGGGTCGACACCCGCGCCAGCCACGCCGAACTGGTCGCCGTCCCGGCCGGCAACCTCGTCTCGCGCGACCCCGCCGTGCCGTGGCAGGTCGGCGGCGCGCTGTTCGTCGCCGGCGCCACCGCGTACGCGAGCGCGCGTGCCGTCGGGGCCGGTCCGGGCGACACGATCGTCGTCTCCGGCGCCGCGGGCGGGGTGGGTTCACTGACCGTACAGCTGCTCCGCCACGCCGGGGCCACCGTCATCGGGCTGGCCCGCGAGCCCCACCACTCCTGGCTCCGCGAGCACGGCGTGGTCCCGGTGACGTACGGCGACGGCGTGCTCGACCGGATCCGCGCGGCCGCGCCCGACGGCGTCGACGCGTTCGTCGACACCTTCGGCGACGGCTACCTCGACCTGGCCCTCGAACTCGGCGTGGCGCAGGACCGGATCAACACGATCATCGACTTCGCCGGAGCGGCCCGTACCGGCGTCAAGAGCGAGGGCATGAGCGTCGTCGCGAACGCCGACGTGCTGGCCGAACTCGTCAAGCTGGTCGCGGCCGGCGACCTCGACGTCCCGATCGCCGCGAGCTACCCACTCGCCGAGGTCCGCGCCGCCTACCGCGACCTGATGCACCGGCACACCCGCGGCAAGATCGTCCTCGTACCGTAGGGGCGTGCGGCGCCCCGGTCCGGGGCGTCCACATCGCTGCGGACCGAGCCCCCGGCTACACCCGCCGTGCCTCAACACGCCGTTCGCCGGCGGACGGTGGCCCCGATTCGGTGCGGCGACGACCCATCGGCTTCGCCGATCATGGCACCAAGTGCGCGCCGGAGGGGGAGAGTCTACGACGGCTACGACTGCGGATGGACCAGCCACCCCGACCCCGACAAGGCCACCCGCACCCTGCGCACAGTCGAGGAAGCCGCCGAGTGGCCGATCTCCCACCCACGGTGCGCCCGGACGTTCGGGCTGCGGCCCGACGCGTTGGACGCGCCGCGCGAGGACGGCGCTGCCGCGGCCCCCTGGCCGTGAGGATCTGTGCCGGTAGGAGGTGCCTGCCCGACCCGTCCTGCCCGCGCAGGCTCCGTGTCGAGACTACCGACTCGCCGTGCACCAGCGGTCGGCGCCGGTGTGCAACCTTCTCGGTGGCGCGGCGGTGAGTAGGGCAGAGCGATGGCCCGGTCGGGTCGTCGCGCGGACGCGAAGAGGAATCGGATGACCGCGAGCGTATTGCACATCCCGGTGGAGGACCCGCCCCCGTCCACCACGGCACCGGCTTCCGCGGGCGGCCCCGGCCTGCGGGAGATGGACTTCGAGGGGTTCGCCGCCACGCGCTGGCGGCGGCTGGTGCGCACCGCCTACCTGCTCACAGGCGACTACCACGAGGCCGAGGACGTGGTGCAGGCGACGTTCGCGAAGGTCTTCAGGAACTGGTCCCGGATCAGCCGCCTGGAGGAGCCGGACGCCTATATCCACCGGGCCCTGGTGAACAACAACCTGAGCCGCCACCGTCGGCGCCGGGTCAGGCAGCTGCTCATGCCCGTCCTTCCCGACCGGGCGCACGCCGCGGGCGGCGGCCACCGCGACGTCGAGGAACGCTCGGTGCTGCTCCAGGCACTGGCGGAACTGCCGCAGCGCCAGCGGGCCGTGGTCGTCCTGCGCTACTGGGAGGACATGAGCGAGTACCAGGTCGCCGAAGTGCTCGGCTGCTCGCTGGGCAATGTCAAGAGCCAGGCCAGCCGCGGCCTGGCGAAACTGCGTGGCCACCCGGCGCTGGCCTCGTACGCGGCGAACACCGATTCAACGATCGACGGCACGAACGGAGACAACAGGTGATGGACACCGAGGACATGGTGCGCGGCGCCCTGCGGGACGAGGCGGCCCGGGTCGCGGTGGCGGACTGGTCCGCCGCGCCCGTGCGGGTCCAGGTGCGTAGGCAGCGGCGGGGGCGCCGGGTGGCGATGGGCGCGTCGGCTGTGGTGGCCGCGCTCGCGGTGGTGGCCGGCACGGGTGCGGTACTGTCCGCGCAGCGCGCGGTCCAGGCCGTCGGACCGGCCTCGCAGGCTCCGCTCGTACCGGAGGGGCCGGCTCCCGAGGCCGTGGTGGTGGAACCCGGCCAGCAGCTGCCGTTGGGCCGCCAGGACTGGTGGATGCAGCTGAAGGACCAGGAGATCTGCATCCACGACGCCCCCGCCTACCGCAGCGGTCCGGGGTGCGGCGGGCACTCCTGGGCGGGCGGCACGACCGAGATCACCATGCAGTACTACGGGAGCCCCCCGCAGTACCAGGAGGCTCTGTACAACCTCATCTACCACGGGCCCGGGCAGGTGGCCCGGATGGCCATCGAGGTGGACGGGCACGCGTACTGGGCCACCGTCGCCTCGCTTCCCGGCAACCCTGGCTACGCCACCGGCTATGTCTGGGGGCCCAGCAACAAGACCCCCAACGGTTCGACGGCATACCCGCTCGAAGGCATCAAGCTCGCCGCGTACGACGCCCAGGGGAAGGTACTGGCGAGCAAGACGCTGTCCTCCTGAAGCAGACCGGCACCGTGCTCCTGGAGGACCCGGCGACGCATCGTTGTCGTCGTGCCGTCCGGGGTGCGGGCCGGGATGTCGGCGTGCTTCACGTCCGGCTCGGCGGGCGCCCCACCGAGCTAGTGGCCCAGGGCGGAGGCGGCGAGCAGTCCGCCGGGACGCAGGGCGCGGGCAGCGGCGGGAAGCAGCCGACGGGGGTCGGCGGCGCCACGACGCCGGTTGCTCCCGGGTTGAACATCTCGGCTACCAGGAAGGCCAGGTCAAGCGCCTGGCCTCCGTTGAGGCGCGGGTCGCACGCCGACTCGTACCTGCGGTGCAGGTCGTCGAAACCCAGATCCGCGCCGCCGCCGACGCACTCGGTCACGTCCTCGCCGGTCAGCTCCACGTGCAGTCCACCGGCGTGGGTGCCGAGTGCCTCGTGCACCTCGAAGAAGCCGGCGACCTCGGCGAGGATGTCGTCGAACCGCCTGGTCTTGTGCCCGCTGGGCGCCTCGAAGGTGTTGCCGTGCATCGGATCGCACACCCACACCACCGGCGCGCCGGAAGCCGTGACCTTCTCCACGAGCTCCGGCAGCAGGTACCGCACGCGGTGTGCCCCCATGCGCACGATGAACGTCAGCCGGCCCGGCCGCCGGTCGGGGTCGAGGCGGTCGATCAGGGCCAGCGCCTGCGCGGGCGTGGTGGCAGGGCCCAGCTTCACCGCGATCGGGTTGTCGATGGTCGCGAAGTAGGCGACGTGGGCGCCGTCGGGCTGTCTGGTGCGGTCGCCGATCCACAGCATGTGGCCGCTGCCCGCATACCTTCGGCCGGAACGCGGGTTGTAGCGGGTCAGCGCGGCCTCGTAGTCGAGCAGCAGTCCCTCGTGGCTGGCGAACAACTCCGTGGTGCGCAACGGATCGCCGCCGCACGCGTCCTTGAAGGACAGTGCCTGGCCGATTCGACCGGCGAGTTCGTCGTAGCGTTCACCGGCAGGCGAGCGTGAGACGAAGTCCTGGGTCTCCTTGTGCAGTTGGCGTAGATCGGTGCCGCCACGGGCGAATGCGCGCATGACGTCCAGGGTGTAGCGCGAAGCGTCGTACATCCGAAGTAGCCGGGCCGGGTCCGGCCGTCGTTCGGCCTGGCTGAAGCCGATGCCGTTCACCGCGTCGCCCCGGTAGACCGGCAGCGTGCGCCCGTCGACGGTCTCGGCCGGCCGGGATCGGGGCTTCGCGTACTGCCCGGCCATCCGGCCCACCTTGACCACCGGCACCGCCGACGCGTACGTCAGGATCACGGCCATCTGCTGCAGGAGGCGCAGCTTGCTGTGAATCGCCTGCGTCGAGAGGCGGTCGAAGCGTTCGGCGCAGTCGCCACCCTGCAGCAGGAACGCTTTGCCCTCTGCCGCCCGGGCGAGTTGTGCGGTGAGCGTGTCGCACTCCTGTGGCGTGACCAACGGGAGCAAGGCTGCCAGGTGATCCGCCACGTCGCCGAGCTCAGCCAGGCTGGGCCACGTCGGCCGCTGATGGGCGACAAGTGTCCGCCAGTGCGCGGCGGCTTCGCCGGTGAGGGGCAACATGATCTCCGTCCGCTTCTCATGGCTCAACGGTGCGGGGCGGTCATAGCTGGACCATCTCGACGAGGTCGTGGCTGATGCCCAGGTCGTTGAGCAGCAGCTGCAACGGTCCGGTGTCCCGCGCGGGCACGGGACGGGACGCGGCCCACTCGCTCAGCTGACCGGTGTCGATCTCGAAGCCGCCCTGGGCCGCCACGGTCACCCAGGGGTCCAGGTCCGCGGAGCGGAACGCGGTCAGCCCGGTGACGAGCGCTTCGCGGAACGTCCGCTGCAGTGCGCCGTCCAGGTTCCGGTAGAGCGAGCCGCACAACTCACGGAACACCACCGCGTGTCCGCTCTCGTCCCGCCGGTGCAGATCGGTGGTGATCCGGTTCATCGGCTGGATCTCCTGGGCGGTGGCGAGTGCGGAGAGGAACCCGCTGATCGTCGTCTCGGCGGCCAGGGAGAACGCGATGTCGACGATGTCGCGGTCGAAACCGGACAGCCCGGCGCGGGTCGCGTCCAGTTCCTGGACGACCGACCAGACGCCCGACGCGAACCGCACGTCCGTCAGGTCGCGCCGCCTGCGGGTGACGCCGACGGCGTTGTGGCACATCAGGATGTGGTAGTGCTCATCGATGATCGTCTGGTGCAGCGCGTCGACGGCGACGTCGTCGCGGCGGACGGGGATCCGTTCCTGGAGCATCAACCGGCAGGCCGGCAAGATGATCTCGTCCTCGATGGCCGCGGTCTTGGCGTTGTAGGCGATCCACGCCGCGGACAGAATGCGCTCGCGAGCGTCCCGGTCGAGCCGGTCGGCACCCGGCAGTCCCAGCACCGGGACGAGGTGTTCGGGGAAGTCCGGCATCGCCGTGTCGAAGTGACCGTCGAGGTCGAACTCGTCCTTCTTGACGGCCGCTCGCTTCCCCCAGCGGCGCGTCAGCTGCACCAGCAAGTCGCGTTCGTACGTGGGCTCTTCACGTGCTGAGGTCATCGGGAAACCTCCTTCATGGGTTCACCACAGGAATCAGGGAGGCGCCGGCCGGAACGGCAAGCGCAGCCAGGCGCGACTGCCAGCGCTCGGCCGCTGCGGCGTCCGTGTCCTGGAACCGGCCCAGCCCCTCGGCGACCGGCCGGATGCCGTGCAGGGCGTTCAGCGTCCAGACGGGCACGCCGGCGAGATCCGGCACGGTGGCCTGCTCGGTGACGACCTGGTGCCCTGCCGTACCGGCGAGCTCGCCGAGCAGGGCGCGGGTGATCCCGGGGAGCAGGCCGGGGCCGGGTGGTGGCCCGCACAGCATGTCGCCCCGCCACCAGACGATGCTCGTGGACGCCCCTTCGACCACATGCCCTTCCGCCGAGACCAGCAGCGCCTCGTCAGCTCCCGCCGTAGCCGCGGCAGCGCGCAGGGAAGCCAGGTGATCCAGGTCGGCGCCCTTGACGGCCGGCAGTCGACGACGGTCGGGTCCCGCCGCGGTCCACAACCGGACGGTCGCGGTGCGCGATGGCGCGGGGCGCAGCCACATCCGCAGCCGCGTTCCCGACCCGATCTCCACGAGTTCGACGCGAGGAAACCATCGGCCTCGCGCGGGCAACGACTCGGCGACCGCCCGCAGGAACCGGTTCGTCTGTTCCGCTCCCGGTTCGCAGAACCGGTCGCAGGCCGAACCGAAGCGTTCGGCGTGCCGGTCGAGTCCCCGCACCCGCCCCTCGTCCACGAGCCAGGAGTCGATGACCAGCACCGTCCCGGCGGCGTCGGCCGTCGACCATCCGCCATCGGCGTCCCACCACCGGCGGACGCCCTGGTCGGTGGCTGTGCCTATTGCTGTGTTCATCGTTGGGAGCCGCCCACGTCCGACACCGCCGGCGCACGCCAGGCGCGGAGCGACGCTGCCGCCTTGAGCAGCATCTCCTCGTACTCTTCATGCGGGTCGGAGTCGAGCACGATCGCCCCGCCGGCTCCGACGGTCAACCGGTCACCGACGCGGACCGCGGTGCGGATCACGATGTTCAGTTCCGTGCCGCCGGAGAGACCGAAGTAGCCGAGGGCGCCGGAGTAGACACCCCGGGCCTCCGTCTCCAAGCGGTCGATGATCTCCATGGTGCGCAGCTTCGGTGCCCCGGTCATCGACCCGCCTGGGAAGCACTGCCGGGCGCAGTCCATCGCGCTGACCCCGTCATTGAGCCGTCCACGAACAGTGGAGACCAGTTGGTGCACGGTCTCGTAGCTCTCGACGGCCAGGTACGGGTCGACCTCGATGCTGCCCACCTCACACACCCGGCCCAGGTCGTTGCGCAACAGGTCGACGATCATCAGGTTCTCGGCCTGAGTCTTGGCGCTCGAGGCGAGGGTGGCAGCCAGTTCGGCGTCGCGCACCGGGTCGGCGTCGCGAGGGGCTGTGCCCTTGATCGGCTTGCTGGTGACCGTGCGGTCTCTCTCGATGCGCAGGAACCGCTCCGGCGAGGAGCTGAAGACCGTGACGTCGCCGAGGCGCAAGAGCGCGGCGTACGGTGCCGGGTTCGCCCGGCGCAGCCGCAGGTAGAAGGACGTGTCGTCGTCATGGAACGGCATGTGCAACTTGTCGGTCAGGCAGATCTCGTAGCTCTCGCCCCGGTTCAGCTGCCGTCGGCACTCCGTGATGTCCGCCAGGTACTGGCTCCGGCCGCGGCCGAGGTACTCCTCGGCATTCGGGGGCGGGCCGGCGGCAGGTTCGCGCGGCGGCTCGGCGTCGGCCGGGTTCAGGCCCATCAGGAGCGCGGACGTCCGTTCCACCCACTCCTGCGCGTCACGCCGGGTCTTCTCGTCGTGGACGGCCACCAGGTAGGTCAGTCCCTCCTGGTGGTCGACCGCGATGACGCGATCGGCGAACATCCAGATGGCGTCCGGCGTTTCAGCGGTGTGGCGGGCCGTGGCCCCGCATTCGGCCTTGAGTTCGTAGCCGAAGTAGCCGACGTAGCCGCCGGTCAGGTCGAACGGCAGGTCCGAGTCGGGGATGCGCCGTTCGCGCAGCCGCTGTTCGAGGACGTCGAACACGCTGCCGGTGACGATGCCGGCGCCGTTCGCATCGCGCACTTCCACCATCCCGCTGCCGGTGCGGTAGGTCAGGACCTCGCTGAGCGGACCTGACGTGTCGCCGAGGAACGAGAACCGGGACAGGCCTTCCTCCACCCGGCTGCTGTCCAGCCAGAAGCAGTACGGGGTGTTGTCGAAGAGCTTCAGAAAAATGGACTCGGAATCGGCAGCGGTCGGCACGGCCGTGCTGATGATTCCCAGTTCCTCGACCGCGCCGGGCGTGTCGTCGGACAGTGCGGTGCCGGTGCCGGTGCCGGTGTCGGTGACGGATGGCCGTTGTCCGTGCTGCGTCCGGCGGGTCAGTTCGGCGAAGTTCTGCAGGATCTCACGCCCGTACTGGGAAGCGATCGACTCGGGGTGGAACTGCACGCCCCACTGCGGCAGATCGCGGTGACGCAGCGCCATGAGTACACCGTCGTCTGCCCACGCGGTGGCGATGAGTTCCTCGGGCAGGGGCTCCTGCACGCACAGCGAGTGGTAGCGAACCGCGACGAATTCACGCGGAATTCCGGCGAACAGCGGATCTCCCTCGTGGGAAACCTTGGCGAGGTGCCCGTGTTTCGGTTCGGGCGCGGCGACCACCGACGCTCCGGCCAGGTGCGCGATCATCTGATGGCCGAAGCAGACGCCCAGCACGGGCAGCGTGGTGCGGCGCAGCAGGTCGCCGAGGAGGCCGACGTCGCGGGGGTTCTGCGGCCGTCCAGGGCCGGGTGAGACGACGATGTTGTCGAAGTCCTCCAGCCGCAGGCTGGACAACATCGGATCGTCGTTGACCATGACGACGGGCTCCTGGCCGTTGATGTCGGCGATCAACTGGTACAGGTTGAAGGTGTACGAGTCATAGTTGTCCAGCAGCAAGGTACGCATCACGGACCGTCCAAGATTTTCCGGAGCGCCTGGACGTCGCCCGGTTCCAAGGTGATCCCGAAGATCTCCTCGGGAGCGGAAAGCGTCTCGTCCTTATCGAGTTCCCGGAAGGTCGCCGGCTCTGCGGGACGTATTTCCGTGAGAGTGCTGCCGACGAGGAGGTGCCTCACTTCGGGCTGTGTGCGCTGGAGGACCATCCGGTGGTTGAACGGCGAGTGCGGGTGAGTCAGGCAGAAATGGTTGAGGAGCTCGAAGTCCGACGGATAGCGCGCGTCGGTGGTGAAACCGTAGAGCTCTGCCGGACCCTCAGGTCGCAGGAACCGCAGCACGTGTTCACCATTCGGTTCCCGCACCAGGTCAAAGGGCCAATCGCCTTCCAGTCGCGAGTTCTCGGCGAGGCGGATAGGGACGTGCGGCCCGTATGCACCGAAACTCACGTCGAAGAGCCAGCGTTCGTCGTCGAGCTGCACGCACAGGGCGACGTGGAGTGCGGGACCGAATTTGTTCCCGGTGCGGATCCGTGTTCTGCCCGCGAACGCCGAGAACGTGAAGCCGATCCGGTCCAGCACTGCCGCCATCAGGACGACCTGTTCCAGGCACCAGCCGCCGCGGCCCTGTCGCACGATCTTCTCCTGGACGCTGTCCAGGTCCAACGGCACCGTCGGCCGCCCAAGCACCGCGTCGAGGTTGTCGAAGGCGATCGCGTCGACGTGGGCGGCGTGCAGACCCCGCAGCGTGGAGAGGTCCGGAGCCACATCGCCCTGGTAGCCCACGCGGGTCAGGTAGGCGTCCAGGTCGACGCCACTCCCCTGCCACATCGAATCTGTCACACGTAGCTCATCCTTCATGTGAACTGCCCGGCGACCACGGCCGCGAGAATGATCCAACCGAAGTAAGTGCTGGTGACAAAGGCGTCCCAGCACGATTTTGGATCATCCAGGTCCACACGTACGACCAGATAGGACAAGAAGACTCCCGCGAGCACGACGATCAGGTAGAACGCCCACCCCATCGGCGTCTGGGAACCGGCCCACAGCACGCCGCCGACGCTGAGCACGACGAAAATCGCCAGCCACGCCTTGGTGGCCTTGCCGAACAGCAGAGCGGAAGACCTGACACCGATGTTCCGGTCGTACTCCTTGTCCTGATGGGAGTAGATCGCGTCGTGAATCAGGGTCCAGAAGGCCCCGCAGGCGTACAGGCCGTACACCGCAAGCGGGTAGTCGACGCTCCCGGTCACCGCCGTCCAGCCGATCAGCACGTAGACGCTCATCACCAACGCAAGGAACGCCGAGGGCCAGAAGAAGATGCGCTTCATGTAGGGGTACGCGACGATCAACGGGTACGAGGCCCCGGCGACCAGGGCTGTCTCGACGTTCGCCACCGCCAGGACCAGCAGGGCGACCACGGCCTGTGCGGCGGCGAACAGGAGTGCGTTCCCGACGCTGATCGTCCCCGACGCGACAGGACGCGACACGGTGCGGGCGACTCGGGCGTCGACGTCCCTGTCGACCACATCGTTGACCGCGCAGGCCGCGCCGCGCACCAGCACCGCAGCGACAGCGACAACCACCACCGCCAGCAGGTCTGGTCGTTGCCCGGAGGCGAGGACGACAGCCCACAGCCCCGGAAGGAGGTACAGCACGTACCCCGTAGGCCTGTCCAGTCGCATCAACAGGAGATATGCGCGGACTGAATCCGGGCTCTTCGTGACGACGCCTGTAGATATTTTGTGCAGCATCAGGATCCAATCACCATGTCACCGGAAGTTGGATCAACCCGCCGATCAGCGTGTTGTGGCGCAGCCCCAGCTCCTCTACACCGACAGCCAGACGCATGGTGGGGAAGCGCGCGACGAGCTGGGTGAGTACCACCTGCAGCTGCATCCGGGCCAGCATCGCGCCGACGCAGGAGTACGCGCCGCGCCCGAATACGAGGCTGCCCGTGGTGTTGCGAGCGACATCGATCCGGCCGGGGTCGGCGAAGGCCGTCTCGTCGTGGTTGGCCGCGATGATGTTCAGCAGCACGAAGTCGCCGGTCCGGATGGTCACTCCGTCGATCTCGAAGTCCGTCAGCGCATAACGGGGCATGCCGCCGTTGTGCGGGTTCGGCATCGACATCCGCAGGGTTTCCTCGACCGCGCCGGGGACGAGCCCCGGGTCGTCCAGCAACGCCTGCCACTGCTCGGGGTTGGCCAACAACAGCGACACACAGGTGCCGATCCGGGCCACCGTGGTCTCATAGCCACCGAACAGCAACAACGCCGTCAGCCCGAGGACCTCGTTGTCGTTGATCCCCTCGGTCGCGCAGATCCTGGAGATCACGTCATCGCCCGGATTTTGCCGCTTGTCCGCGACGAGTTGCCTGCAGTAGCCGAACAGCTCGCCCAGTCCCTGCTTGGACCTGACCGGGTCCCCGACGTTGGCGGCGTCCTGGGTCCAGCTGCCGAACTGGTCCTCGTCCTCCTGGGGCACGCCCAACCACTCGCACATCACCTGAATCGGCAGCGGCAGCGCCAACGTCTGGCGCAGGTCCACCGGTGGCTTCTGCCTGGCCAGTTCGTCCAGGAGCCGCCCGGTCAGTTTTTCGACGTGGGGCCGCAGCGCCAGCATCCGCTCGGGTGAGAAGTGCGGCTCCAGCAGCGCACGCAACCGAGCGTGGTCGGTGGCGAAGTCGCCCAGCAGGCTGGCGAGCAACGCCGACCCGCTGTCCTTCGCCGCGGCCTCCGGATCGGGATTGGAGCGGCCGAGCCGGTCATCGTCGAGCAACTGCGCCACCTGGGCATGACCGGTGACCAGCCACGCCTCGTCGCCCTCGACAGTACGGACCCGATGGACCGCGCCCTGGGATTGGAGCGTGCGCAGCCCTGGCGCGAGTTGCAGTACATTCGTCTGCTCGAAAGGCAATTGAGCTGGGGTACTCACTGACGGCCTCCGCCGGAATCGAGGTTCAGACCACCTTGTCGAGGACGATCACGATGTACTGGAGCTCGTCGCCCCGGTGTCCATCGAGGAACGAGGAAGGCCGACCCGCCGTCGACCCCCCTCGCGGTGGGCAGGAGGTCGCCCAGCGGCAGGTTGATCGGGGCCTGAGTCTTGGTCACGTGGTGGGCCTGCTCCCAGCGCGCGAACTCGCCGCGGATGACGGGCGGGGCCGGGCTGTCGTGGGTGCTAGCCATGATCATGTACTCCGATCCAGATGCCGTCCCTGTCGGGAGTGACGGGTCATGGCGTGCGATTGACGATGCGGTCGAACAAGGCGGTCAGTTCGGTGGACGCGGCCGGGGACAGCTCGGCTCGTCCGAGGTACTCCAGAGCCGAGTCCAGATGGCTGCGGGACAGCTGCTCGGCCGTGTGCCGGCTGCCGGATTCCTCGACGAGGTCGGCCATCTCCTGTAGGTACGCTGCCGTGGTGCCGTCGGCGTGCCACAGCCGGCGCAGTCGTTCGCTGGCCGGGCTCTCGGTGGACAAGGCCGCCAGCACCGGAAAAGTAGGGTTGCGCCGCAGGATGTCGCTCCGGATGGGCTTGCCGGTCACTGTGGGGTCGCCCCAGATGTCCTCGACGTCGTTGAAGATCTGAAAAGCGAGGCCCAGATGCCTGCCTGCGCTGCGTAGGGCAGCCAGGACGTGCTCCGGTTTACCCGCCCGTAGTGCGGGCGTCACCAGTGCGCACTCCAGCAGCGCGGACGTTTTCTCCTCCACGATTCGGTCGTACTCCGCGATGCCGGTGCCCGAACCCAGTCGGACGGTGAGCTCGCGAGCCTGGCCCGAGAGAACCAGACCGATGGCTTCGGCGAACACGCTGGAGATTTCCGCACGGCCGGGGCCAGGGTCGGCGACGACCATCTGCAGCCCAAGAGCCTGCAACGCGTCCCCGGCCAGGATGGCCAGACTGGCGCCGAACACCTTCCACGCGGCTGGGCGGCCGCGACGCAGCTCGTCCGCGTCGATGATGTCGTCGTGGATCAGGGTCGAGTTGTGCAGCAACTCCAGTGCTGCCGCCTGGCACCGCACGTCCTCCGGCCGCAGGCCGACTCCATCAGCCGCCGCCATCATGAGGGCGGCGCGGGTCAGCTTGCCGCCCTCTGCACTCCTGGGGTCACCGTGTTCGTCGATGAAGCCGAGGTGGTAAGAGCAGATCCGGGCCAGGGTCGGCTCCAGTGCGGAAGCCTGCTGCCGCATAACGGGCAATACCGTGGATTGCACCATATTCGGCGACGGGAAGGCTTGGAGCCCGGTCGACGAGGTGTCGAGTGCGCTGATCGGGATTCTCCTTCGGTCGCGCGCCTTCCCAATTCCTGGTCAGAACCTACGCGCATGGGGTTCGCGAATTGCGCCACTGAAAATCACTGTGCTGGATATTTTGCGTAATATCTTCTCAGCCCTTGCCGCACCGCGCCGTGCGGTGAAACATCGGCGAACTGTCGATATGCGAATTCTTGTGCAAAGTTCATGATCACCCGACATCACTACAGGTCAATACGTAGGCAGCTCCCGCGTCTACGCGCAATCTGAACCTGGAGTGATGCACCGGAATTTGTGTGATCGTTTCGTCTGTCATCCTGAACTACCTCTCCCGTCGTGTCAACGACGCGGCGTGAGCATCTTCGACTTTAGGAAAAACCCCAAAGAAGACGGCGTGAGGACTGGATTGGAGTACCCTGCAGATTGGTAGCTGCTGGGCGGCACCCAAGGCCGTACTTCGAGTCCGGCTATTAAGCCGGCACCGAACGGCGGACAAGACTTCCTGAGAAGGGCTCGGTTTCCACCGACCGGCGTGGATGCCCTGTTCGGCAACGCAAGCCAGGCGTTCCGACGCAAACGTCATGGCACGGAACGGAGTGGGATGCGTGACGGTAAGCAGGTCCTGCTGGCCGAGCCACGGAGTTTGTGTGCCGGTGTACGCCGGGCGATAGCCATCATCGACCTCGCGCCGGAACAGCACGGCGCGCCGATCTACGTCCGCAAGGAGATCGTGCACAACCACTACGTGGTGCGCGAGTTCCAGCGCCGGGGAGTCCGGTTCGTCGACTCCGAGCAGGAGGTACCGGAGGGCGCGGTGTGTGTCTTCTCCGCGCACGGCGTCTCCCCGCAGGTGCGGCAGAACGCGGACGCACGCTCCCGACCAGACGGTCATCGTCGAGACGGTTGCCGGCGCGGAGGCACTGGACCTTCCCCCCGACGCACCACGGAGATGGAGCGGCGAAGATCTGCTGCGCTTCGACTGGGTCGGCCGTATCAAGATCGCTGAATAGCTCCTAGGCCGAGCAGGCATGTCTCGGCCCCGGCGGGCCGAGCGGTATCACACAACGTCACTGATCATTACCGGGAATGGTTCACTGAAAGCTTGAGAGGCGGAATGGCTATGTCAGTTGATTCTGGGCAATTGCATGAAGTCAGGTCGTTCGACCCGTATGGCGCACATCGCGACGACCCGTATTCATTTCTGGCCGACATCGGAGAGACGGAACCGGTGTTCTACGCCCCTTTGCTCGGCGCGTGGTGCGTCACTCGGCGCGAGGACATGGTTGCCGTGCTGCGGGACGACCGAAGCTTCTCGGCGCGTGACCACAACCCTCGTCCCGCGGTCGCGCTGCCCGAAGACGTGAGTCGGATGTTCCGCACCTGGCGCGGCGCTGATGCGGTGGCCGTCGGCTCACTCGACCCTCCCGAGCACGCCAGGGTCAGGGAAGTGCTCAACGCCGGGTTCACGCCGGCCAGGGTCAGGGCGTTCGAACCCACGATCCGCGCGATCGCCACCGACCTCGTCGAGCGTGCTGCGGTCTTGACGGAGTTCGATTTCATCTCGGCGTTCGCCGTTCCGTACGCCCTCGAGGTGATCTGCCGGCGCCTTGGGGTCCCGGACGAGTACGTCGACCGCTGCCGCACGTGGTCCGAGCAACGCATCGAACTCATGATGTCGCAGCGCAACGCCGATCCTGACCGGCTGCGTGAATACGCCCGCGGGCTGATGGACTTCGGAGCGTTCGCCCGTTCACTCGTGCAGGAGCGGCTGGCCGCACCGCAGGACGACCTGATCAGTGAGCTGCTCCACGACGGCAAGGAGGGCCGCACGCTCACCGCCGACGAGGTTTCCGTCCAGGTCCCCACACTGATCTTCGCGGGACACATGACCTGTGCCGAGGCGCTTGGCACGATCCTCTACCAGCAGCTTCGGTCACCCGGCGGCTGGGCCGAGGTCGTCAACGGGACGATCGCCACACGGGACCTTGTCGAGGAGGGGTTGCGGTTCGACAGCCCACTGGCGGGCATGTACCGGACCGCGGTCCGTGACGTAGTGGTCGGTGACGTCCACCTGGCCGCGGGGAGCCGGCTACTTCTGCTGTACGGAGCGGCCGGCCGGGACAGTCGCTCTCACGCATGTCCGGCCGCGTTCAGTCCAGACAGCCGGTCTGCCACGCATCTCGCGTTCGGGCACGGCATCCATTTCTGCCTCGGAGCCGGATTCGCCCGCGCGGAACTGGAGATCGCGATACAGGCCATCGCCACCAGGATGCCGGGTCTGACTCTGGCGCCAGGGCTGGCGCCACATCACCGGCCGGTGTTTCCGCTTCGGGCGTTGACCGAGTTGCGGGTACGGCAATGAGGACGGGCATCCGGGCGGTCGTCGGGGACCTGGACGACACGTTGACCCCTGCAGAACTCACTTGTCCGACGGCATTGCAGGTGAGGACCCTGGGTTCCACAGACCAGGATGCTGGCTAGCCTCGGCACTTCGTGACGGCCCGTCGGTTCAACTGGCGGGCCGTTTCGGCTTGTCGGACTGGTGATGGGCCTGCCGGTGGCCCGGCTGTCGCGTCGGGTGGGCGCCGGGTTCCACAGCCAGATCCGGTTCTGCGCGGTGTCGTGGAGGGGAGGCTGCGCAGGCCGGTTGTGCGGGCGGCGCGAATGCGGTCCTCGGCTCTGGCCTGCGGCCGGTGACGCAGTTCGGGTACGGCGATCGGCATGTCCTTGGTGTTGGTGGCGAGGCAGGTCAGACGCATGCCGTCGGCGTCGGTGAATCGCCATTGGACACCCGGGTGCGGGCCTTCCTTGCGCGCGATCAGCTGCATCCCCGCCGGCCAGCCCTTGAGGCAGTCGCCGTCGAGTTCGGCCACCCAGGCTCCGTCGCGGATCTCATCGCCCGGCTCGACGGCGGCCGTCCGAGCGGTGGCCGGGAGGCTCAGCACCGCGGCGTGGATGGCGTCGGTGAGTCTTGTGGTCTTGATCGTCCGTCAGCGGTTGACTTCGAGACCGGTGAGGACGAGCAGGGCGCGCAGGAGCGCGGTGGCGCGGCCGGGGTCGGTGTGGAGCTTGGTGAGGATCCGCCAGTTCTTCAGGTGGGCGAATCCGTGTTCGACGGGGGCGCGTCCGGCGGCCAGTGCGCGGTTGGCCTGCTTCTGGCCCGGGGTGAGCTTGCGGGCGCGGGTGGCCACCGGCCAGGTCGAGCAGGCGCTGGTCGTGCCGCAGCACCTCGCCGACCGCCCGGGTCGCCACTGGTGCCCCGGCCCGGCGAACGACGGCGAGGATGCGCTGATACTCCGGCGGCAGCGCGGTCTCGGCCGTACCGCCCTCTCGCTGCGGGACCAGCAACACCGAGCGGCCCGCGACCTGCCCGACCACCGGAGCCGCCGCCGCGTGTTCGTCGGCGAGCTGCTCGGCCATCCGGTGCCAGACCCGCTCGGCGACGGCGAGTTCGTCGCGCTCGGCCCGCACATCGGCAAGCTGCTTGGCCAGCTGTTCTTCGAGTTCGTCCAGTTCCGCACGCCGCGCGGCGATCCGTTCCGCGATCTCGGACTCCACCATCAAGCGGATAGCAGGCGGCACCGGGGCAGCAGCGCGGCGGAGCCAGCGGAACCGCCCCGGTCACCGAGTCAGACGATCAAGACCGCAGACTCCCGCCCACGGCCAGCACGAGCATCTCGAAGAGCCGCCACGCCAGCGCCTCCGACCAGCACGTTCGAAGATGGCGAAGGCTCACTGTTCAGGAAGCGTCAGGAAGTACTTCGACCTCAGCCTTACGCCATGAGACGCCGAGCTGAAAACCGGGGACGGCGCCCGCGGTCATGCGCGGACCGCGGTCAGGAAGAGGTAGCCGCTCTCCGGGATGGCCCCGAACCTACGCACGAAGTCGATGAGCGAGTCGGCCTGCTCCTTGCCGACCAGATCGGACAGCTTGTCGCTGACAGTCTCAAAGGCGTCGGCCATGAGCCCGAGGGTACGGATGACGTTGTCGGTGATGTCACGGATCTCCACGTCGACGAAACCGTTGGCGGCCAACGCCACCCGGTATTCGTCCACCGTGCCCAAGGAGCGCACCGCGTAGTTCTCGAGGATGTGGTCCAGGACCACGCGTCCCTCAGGGCTGACCGGGCCGCGCTGGATGACGTCGGCGATGGCGAGGCGGCCGCCGGGGCGCAGGACGCGGGCGGCCTCGGAGAGCACCTGGCCACGGTCGGGCATGTGCCACATCGACTCAAACGCCCAGGCCGCGTCGAACGAGCCGTCGGGGAAGGGCATGTCCATCGCGTCCGCGAACTGGAACGTGGCCCGGTCGGCGAGCCCAGCCGCGGCCGCGAGTTCCGTGGCCTCCTCCACCTGGATTTGGCTGACGGTGATGCCCACCACATTCACGTCACAAGCGCGGACGAGCCGCTGCGCGGGATGGCCGATGCCACAGCCGATGTCCAGGACCCGCTGGCCGGCCTGCGCGGCGAGACCTGAGATCATCAGGTCGGTCAGGCGGTCTGTGGCTTCCTCGACGGAGCTGTCGTCGGCCTCGTTCTCCCAGTAGCCGTAGTGGATATTGGGGCCCCAGACGGAACCGTAGATCCGACCGAACCCGTCGTACACGTTGCGGACGTCGCCGTGAGCGGGAGACTGTTCGAGCGTCATGAGGAACTCCGTATCGTTGTGAAGGTGGCGGGAAGTCGGCGGCGGTTCAGCCGTACCGGCGGTGAGCCCGCGAATGATCGTGGTGGTACGTCACCGCAGGTCCTGCGGGTCGGCCGCGAGCCACCTGCCGGGGAACGCGTCGAGGAGATGGTCGGCGACGTGGATACGGCTGACGTAGTCCTTGAGACCTTGGCCGCCGAAGGTGTGGCGTTGCGGAGGCCCGTCGTCCCCAGGGTTCTCGTGGTGCGGCGCGACTCGGAGCTGTACCGGCTGGCCGCCGCCGTTTACCTCGACGGCGGGCTTGTCCGCGGCGTCTTTCGTGTACCAGCCGTCGACGACGAGCTGGTCCATGTCGGCCGATGACAGACCCTCTGCGGCGAGGATGTCAGTCAACCGCCCTGGAATCCGGCAGTCACATCGAAAGGCGGGCGGAAACCCGCTGCGCAGGCGCTGGGCAACCCCAGCCCAGCGCCTGCGTGATCTACTGAAAACCACTGACAACCACGTAAGCCATCAGGTGTTGCGAGGACCCCGAGAATCCGCCGACATGAGGCGCCCATTACATTACTTGTCCGGCAGCCCAGCTTGCGTGCGGATTTCCGGCATCTTGTCCCGTTCCTTGCTCACTTCAGCTCGAAGCGCAAGAAGCCCAGCTGCAAGCCCCCTGCTTGCCATTCAGCGCCAAGCGCCTGGTTCGCCATCAGAGATATCCTCAGGTTCCTGCGGTCAACTGCTGAAAGGCTGCTGTCGCTGTCCAGTACCGCCTTCGTCCAGGCGGTACTCTCCTCCCAGAACGGCAAGGTTTCTGACGTAGCGTCGACTTCGTCGACCAATTCGAAACCCGCAGACTGCGCGGCTTCTGCGTAGTCGAGCACCGTAGCCGGTTTCGTGTAGAAGTATTCGGCCCACACATCGGCCCCGTGAGGGCGTGTAGTGAATACTTCCTCGATGCAGACACTCGCGCCTGGACGAAGCACGCGCGCCAGACGCTCGAACCACAGAGGACGGTTGAAATATCCGCTGCTCTCGATTGCTACTGCTGCGTCATAGGGGCCGTCCAAGGGGAGATGCATTGCATCACAGACCAGTGTTCGGACCTTCCCGCCCAAACCGCATTCCTGCGCGAACCCGTCAACTATCGGCGCGTGTTCCGGCGCATTGGTGACCGCCGTGACGTCGGCGCCGTATTCCTGTGCCCAGAAGAGCGAGCCCCCGCCAAGACCGCAGCCGACATCCAGGATTCTCCCCGACAGCCGGTGTTCAGCGCCCCAGATCTTGGCCGCATACCGCAGCAAACCCTCTTGATGATGCCGTATGCTGCGGCGAATATCATCCGGCGTCACATCGTGAGGATGTAGTGGCGTTTCAGAGGAAGGGTAGTGACCTACGTGATAGTGAATCCTGGGTCCAGGCCCGTATTTGCGAACAAGCCTAGCTGTTTTGTCGTCGTAGTATTGGCCAACTATTCTTACCTCATCCTGAGGCTCCAGCGCTGTTTGAGGCGAACTCAAAAGTTCATCCAGATTTGACACAGTCACTCCTCCAGAGCTCGGATGCCGACGACGTTGGCGAATGGCCTGCTTTGGTTGCTACGCTGTGCTCGTCATGATTTTGGCGAGGATGCGTGGTTTAAACAAGGATCGCCGGACCGGATTCCATGGCTTGCGGCATGGGCAGCGCCTCGTTCGAAATGTAGAGCCGCCCTCATGATCCGGAATCTTGAGTCGCGCCGAAATTGAGTGGCGGCTATTGGATTCCATCCTGGAGGACAACCATGGTCGTGTCAACGACGCGGCGTGAGCATCTTCGACTTTAGGAAAAACCCCAAAGAAGACGGCGTGAGGACTGGATTGGAGTACCCTGCAGATTGGTAGCTGCTGGGCGGCACCCAAGGCCGTACTTCGAGTCCGGCTATTAAGCCGGCACCAAACGGCAGACAAGACTTCCTGAGAAGGGCTCGGTTTCTACCGACCGGCGTGGATGCCCTGTTCGGCAACGCAAGCCAGACGTTCCGACGCAAACGTCATGGCACGGAACGGAGTGGGATGAGTGACGGTAAGCAGGTCCTGCTGGCTGAGCCACGGAGTTTGTGTGCCGGTGTACGCCGGGCGATAGCCATCATCGACCTCGCGCTGGAACAGCACGGCGCGCCGATCTACGTCCGCAAGGAGATCGTGCACAACCACTACGTGGTGCGCGAGTTCCAGCGCCGGGGAGTCCGGTTCGTCGACTCCGAGCAGGAGGTACCGGAGGGCGCGGTGTGTGTCTTCTCCGCGCACGGCGTCTCCCCGCAGGTGCGGCAGAACGCGGACGCACGCGGGCTGGACGTGCTCGACGCGACCTGCCCCCTGGTGGCCAAGGTGCACCAGGAGGCCCGCCGGTTCGCCCGCGACGGGCGGACGTTGCTGCTGGTCGGACACGCGGACCACGAGGAGGTCGAGGGCACCTACGGGCACGCTCCCGATCAGACGGTCATCGTCGAGACGGTTGCCGACGCGGAGGCACTGGACCTTCCCCCCGACGCACCGGTCGCCTACCTCACCCAGACCACGCTCTCGGTGGACGAGACCAGGGACATCATCGCCGTGCTCCAGCGCAGGTTCACCGACCTGCGCGGGCCCGCCACCGACGACATCTGTTACGCCAGCCAGAACCGCCAGGACGGCATCAGGGCCATTGTGGACCGGTGCGACCTGGTGCTGGTGGTCGGTTCGACCAACTCCAGCAACTCGATCCGGATGGTCGAGGTGGCGCGCAGGCTCGGCGGCAGGGCCGAACTGGTGCCGGACGTGACCCACTTCGACCCCGCGTGGCTGGCCGGCGTGAGTACGGTCGGCGTGAGCGCCGGGGCGAGCGCGCCGGAGATCCTCGTCGACCAGCTGCTCGACCGGCTCGCCGAACTGGGTTACGTGGACACGGCCGTAGAAAGGGTGGCGACCGAGGACATCGTGTTCTCCCCGCCCACGCGGCTGACCGGAGTGGCGGACGTGCCGTGACCGATCGAGACCGATCGAGACCGGGCGACCCCTGTCGCTGATGGCGCCGGCAAGGACTCTGTCGGCAAGAGCGCGTCGGCGGTGAGCCGCGTCGGCCGTCGTTCCGACCTGTCCGACCAGCCGCGGCCACCACATGCCATGAGGGTCCTTCCAGGCGTCAGCCGACACACGGCGTGCACCCAGTGGTGGCCATCTACTCCACGTTCGTCAACCGCGCGCTCGACCAACTGCTCATGGACGTCGCGCGGCACCGCCGCCCGGTGACGTTCGTCCTCGACCGGTCCGGGGTGACCGGCGACGACGGGCCGAGCCACAACGGCATGTGGGACCTGTCGGTGCTGCAGGTGGTGCCGGGGCTGCGGATCGCGGCGCCGCGGGACGGCACCCGGCTGGCCGAACTGCTGGCTGAGGCGGTGGCGTGGCACGAAGGTCCGACACTGCTGCGGTTCCCCAAAGGCTCCGCCGGTGAGGACCGGCCCGCCACCGCCACGTTCAACGGGATTGACGTGTTGTGCCGTTCCGGCCGGCTGGACGTGCTGATCATCGCGGTAGGTGCGCTGGCCGGGCTCGACGCCGCACCGGCGTCAGGAGGCATCGACGACCCCGGCACCTGGCCGGTTCACTCAGGGGAGGAACATTGACGACCGTCGATTTGGGAATGCCCTTGCCACGCAAGGACGAGGTCCCGCTCTCGGTGGCCACGCGGCGGACCTCCCGCCGGATCATGGTGGGCACGGTGCCGGTCGGCGGCGTCGCGCCGGTGTCGGTGCAGTCGTGACCACCACGTCCACCGCCGACATCGACGCCACGCCGCAGCAGATCGCCGAGCCAGGTCACGGCGTGGCCCGCGCACTCGTGGCCGGTCAGCGCCTGACCTCCGACCTGACCAGAAGGAGCGAGATAAAGTAAACGTCCAGGAAACATGACACAAAATGCAGTTCATGCAGTTCATGCAGTTCATGCAGTTCATGTAGAATGTGCGGATTGCGATCTCGCGAACCACCGAGCATTAATCCACAGTTTCACACGCAATGCGCGGGGGCCACGAATCTGTTCGCAGAATCTGGAGGACGAACGCCCTCGAAACCAACGCGACACGATTCGGCGCCTGCAGCTTGTCGGACATGACGCGGACGTGATAGTCAATGGTCTTCGAACTGAGGTATAACTCTCTCGAAAGTCGCCCGCTGGAGAAGCCGGCCGCAACACCCTCCAGGATCCTGACCTGGACCGAGCTGAGAACCCAGTCAGCGACCGGCTGGGACACTTCGCAGCCGTTCTGATCATTATCCATGGCACTCGTCCATTCCGTATAGCCCGGCTAGGTCAGGACCGTAAACGGAGGCCACAGCCGCGACAGGCGGCAGCTCGACGTCCAACTCGATCGAGAACCGCCTCACTTCCTGGGCCATGCCGGGTCCGTCAAACAAAAGGACGTCATCGCTCGAACGGACCTCGTGGGGTTCGCGTATCGGCTGGGCTTCCGGCCAGGAAAGGCAAATTGATCCGACACCGTGAGGACCGACGAAAGCTATTGGTAATAACGTCGGCGAAAATTCTCCCGCCGGAGTAGTGTGGGTTTTCGGCACGACACTCTCCGCTCATGTCTACGAGGGCGATTCAGGGCCTGTGGCGAGTCATTCCGACCTGAAAATCCTAACACCGCAAGATCATCCAGGCCGAGCAGCCAGTAGTGCTTCAAAATGGCTTCACTGGCTGTGGGCTGGGGGTTTGTCGGATGGTCAGCTTGCTCGGTGGTGCTCGTTGATGAGGCCGGTGGCGGCTTGTCGGCGTTCGATGCGGGCCGTCGGGATGGGGATGACGTTCGAGTCGTCGAACGGTTCGAGCTGGTTCCGGCCCTGGTGCGGAGACCTGCGCCCGGGCGTCGTCGCCGTGGTCCGGCAGGTGTTCCAGCAGCTGCCCGACCGCCGGCCGCCGCGGGTCCCAGGCGTGCAGGCCGCGGGCCGCGGCGAGCACGGCGGCGGTGTCCGTGACCGGCCCCTCGGGCAGCAGCAGGGCCGCCGGGCAGTTCCGCTCCAGCTGGGTCATGCGCACCCACTTCCCGTACGTCTCATCTGTGTTGACCGTTACCAGAAAGAACGTAGAGTCCGGGCCTGACGGTTCGCCCTGGCGTACAGCCGGCGCCCCGGGTGATCGCCGGAACACCGGCCTGGCACCGCAGGGCGCTCCGCAGGCCTCAGTGGCCGCCGCTCTGCCAGCAGTTCGCGTCGAGGGGTGGTGTGCGTGCCATAGCCGTGCCGGATCGGGCGGTACGTGATGGTCACTCGGGGACGCCCATGGGCCGGTGGTCTGCTCGGGCGCAGGTGGGGCGATGTCCAGGTCGGAGCGGGTGGGCCATGCCAATCCTTGTAAAGCGGGGGTCGTCGGTTCGAACCCGACAGGGGGCTCAGCGCCAGACATGGCAGAAGGGCCAGCTCGCCGGGGTGATTGGGTGGTGGACCCGGACTCCTCCGCCTGCCTCCCGGCCGCGTTGCGGTACCGGATCTTGTACTCGTGCGGGCACCGGGGCCACCGGGACTCGGGGTGCTCGCACTCCTTGAAGAAGGAACCCACGCCGCGGATGAGGCTGGTGGTTGCCATGATCGATCTCGCTCCCCGGGCGTCTTGCTGACGTTTTGCTGACCCCGGATGGTCGATCAAGTCCCTGAGCTGGGACGAACCGCCGAAAGCGTGCTATGTGGTGGAACTTCATCGGGCGCACCGGCGAGGAGATCACCCAGGCCCGCGACGACTGGATGGCCACCTCCCGCTTCGGTGACGTCCACGGCTACGACGGCGCCCGCCTGCCCGCCCCCGAACTCCCCGCCACGCCGCTGAAGGCGCGCGGACGGGTGCGCTGACCTGGTGAAGCGTGCGCGGGAGGCGTGCGGGTGCGGTCCTCCTCGGGGGGTGGATCCGGATGGCGCGGCGGGTGGGGCTGTGGAGGGCGCGGGGCACGCTGATCGGACGCATGGGTCCTGTCGAGATGCCATGTCGATTCGCGCGTCTGGGGTGGTGTGCCAGCCGTTCTCGACCGCGCAGCGGGCCGGGCGCAGGCGTCCGGTCTCGGTCAGGGGTGCGTTGCGGTGTGGCGGGAGGCCTTCTGGCGCTGGTGCGGATGTCGCAATCCACACCGGGCCAGAAGGCCCTCACTCATCTCAAGTTCCGCCAGCCGTGGGCCCGGTCACCAACCTCCGTGGTCAGTGCAGCCAGGACGCATCAGTTGCTCTTGGCCAGCATTTCGATGATCTCGGCGGAGGTGCCGCGCTCCCCGAGCATCGGGAAGATCCGCTCGATGCTGTTGTGGTGCGCCTCCGGATCCATGTCGGCCATCGCGTCGGTGGCGAGCGTGACGTGGTAGCCGAGTTCGTGCGCGTTGCGAGCGGTGGACTCCACGCCGATGCTCGTGGCGATGCCGCCGAGCACGACCTGGGTGATGCCGCGACGGCGCAGCTGCAGATCGAGATCGGTGCCGTAGAACGCGCCCCAGTTGCGCTTCGTGATCACGATGTCGCCGGGGTGGCCGCTGAGCTCCTCGACGATCTCGTCCCACCCGGTCGGCATGGGGCCCGTGTAGGTCGGTGCGTCCTTGCGGCCCGGCGTACCGTCCGCCCGGTCCTCGGACTCGGTCACGCGGACGAGGACGACCGTGGCGCCGCGCTCGCGGAACGCCTCCGCGAGTTCGGATGCACGGGTCACGACGTCGGGACCGGTGTGCGGCACACAGGGTGCGCCGACCGTGGCCTTCTGCAGGTCGATGAGTACGAGAGCAGTTCCCGCGTCGAGCTTGGTGACCGGCACGTTGCGCCCTTCCAGTTTTGGTACTCGCGTCATCAGCGCCACGCCACGCGCCGTGGCTCGAACGACTCCGTGACAGCTGATCGGCCGAAGGTTGTGCGGCGACAGGATCCGGAGTCATGAATTCCGATGCGGTGTGCGCGTTCATGACGGAGTGGAGACAGGTTCGGAATATGGCCGGCCGGCCCGTGACCGGGCAGTTCGACCGGGTCGCCACCGGATCCGTGGTGCAAGTCCTCACCTGGTGGCGCACGAAACCCTACCGTTTCCCGGTGGCGCACGAAACCCTACTGTTTCCGGAAGGGTGCGCGAAATGTGTAAAGGTGCCGTGCGCGCGGGGCGTGGGCGGTCGTCCGGCAATTCGACGATGCTTTCCGGCCAGAAATGGGGTGGCGACCGGATCCGTGGGTGTCGCGTGGCGGAACCCACTACCATGCGCGCGTCCTTCCGGGTCCCGAGCGGGTCCTTCGAGGCGGGTACCGTGCCGGCTGCCCGGATGCGGTCGCGGTCGGCCCTCAGCGTGCCCAGGTCGGGGTCCACACGTCGTCGCGGGCGGTCTTCCGGTACCTGTCGTGGAGGTAGTCGAGGAAGTTCGCGAGGACGGGGTGCGGATTGTCCGACCGCCAGATCACCGAGAGGGGGTAGACGGGGGCCGGGTCGACGATGGGGATCCGGCAGAGGTTGTAGCTTTCCGGCCAGAGGTAGCGCGAGCCTTCGCCGACGAAGGTGGCGAGCCGGTTCGAGCGGGCGATCTCGGTGAGGAGCACTTCGACGCCGAAGCTCGGCCCGATCGTGTCGATGGTGAGCCCGAACGCCTTCGCCAGGTCCTCGTAGTAGCCCATCGGCTCGGCGTCGGCGATGCCGGGCATCCAGATGAGGTGGCCGGTGAGCTCGGCCAGGGTCACGGTCTCGGCGTTCGCCAACGGGTGCCGGGGGCCGACCAGGAGCTCATGACGGTCGTCGATGACGCGCGATGACCGGAGTCCCTCGGGGGCCACGCCGGCCGAGGCCCGGAGGGACCTGAACGTCGCGTCCAGGGTCCCGGCGCTGATCTCCGCCAGTGCCGACGCGGCGTCGGCGTTGGCCAGGGTGACGACATCGAGCTGGATGTCGGGGTGTTGTTGGTAGAAGTCGCGAAGGATGTTGGAGGGCGCGATCCTGCGGCCGACGACGTCGATCCGCAGCGGCCTGCGTCCCGGGGTCACGGCCGCCGTGAGGCGCTCGGCCGCCCGGAGAAGTTCGCGTGCGTGGGGTAGCAGGGCCTCTCCGTCGACGGTGAGCTGGACGCCTCTGGCGATCCGGGTGAAGAGCTGTACGCCGAGCTCCCGCTCCAGGCCCGCCACGCGTTTTGAGGCCCCCTGCTGGGTGATCCCGAGGTCGTCGGCGGCGGCCTGTAACTGGCCGGCGTCGGCAACGGCGACGAAGGTGCGAACGGCGTTGAGATCCACGGGGCAGAACCTATCTCCCCTGGGGTGGACGCGCGGCGCGCCACTCCCGCCGCCGCCGGTGGCGGGCGTCCGCCGGCCGGCTCCGGTCCCCGTGGCGACGGGTCGGTGGTCGGTGAGGCGTGCGGCGGAGCGAAAAGGCCCGGTATTCTGCACGAGCCCGCAGCACGTGAAGTCGAAACCGTGCTGGCAATGCGTCCTATTCATCTGACGTGGAACGTGAGGCGAACGGATTCGGCGCGCGGATTTTCCCCGGTCTCCGCGACGTGAACAAAGGTTCACTAGGCATCCGGTGCGCGCAGCTGTTAGGAATGTGACTTGACTTTCAAGACGGCTGGAATCGAAGGGAAGCTGATGACCAAAGTGACGCCTCCGGACGCACCCTTCATTGTCGATGAACAACACATCACGGACTTCCGGGAACACGGATTCGCGCGCATCCCGGGCCTGATCCCCGCGGACGAAGTGGCGCGGTGGCGCGAGATCGCGCTGGACACGATCGAGGAGGACGGCCGGCGGGCCGGCATGGGCGGTGGCGGTACCGCGCTCAGGACCACCTCGGACCCCTGGTGGAAGCACGACACCATGACCGGCCTCGTGCGTCACCCCCGCGTCGCCGCGGCGGCGGAGCAGCTGGCCGGCACCCCGATGCGGGTGTGGAGCGGGCAGGCGTACGCCAAGCACCCGCATGACGAGGTGCCCACCATCTGGCACGAGGACCTCACGCTCACGCCGCTCGACGCCCCGATGAACGTGAACGCCTGGGTCGCCCTGGTCGACGTGCCGGTCGAGCGCGGCTGCCTGATCTTCCTGCCCGACTCGCACAAGCGCCCGGAGCCGCATCGGGCCGAGATGTCGGCGGTGAAGAGCCACGCGACGACCTACATGTTCAACGAGTGGCCGGAACTCGAGTGGTACCCGCGCGTCACGGTACCGATGCGCGCCGGGGACGTCACCTTCCACCAGAGCACCCTCGGGCACGGGAGCCACGGCAACCACTCCGACGGGACCCGGCTGGCCTTCATCATCTCCTACACCGGCGCGTCGGCGATCTACCAGCCGCGCCCGGGTCACCAGCGGATGGACGAGGACCTGGTGCCCGGCCAGCAGCTGCCCGACCACCGCTACCCGCGGGTCTCCGACCTGCTGGCGGAGGCGCCCCGGCCATGACGGCGGTGACCGCGCACATCGGCATGTCCCTCGACGGATTCGCTGCGGGGCCCCACCAGAGCCCGCAGCATCCGGTCGGCGTGGGCGGGATGCGCCTGCACCAGTGGCTGCTCGGGACCAGGGCGTGGCACGAGCACCGGGGTCTGGAGGGCGGCGAGGAGTCGGCCGACTCCGAAGTCCTGGCGGAGGCCATGCACGGCATCGGCGCCTACATCATGGGCCGGCGGATGTTCGGTGGCGGTGCGGGCCCCTGGGACCTGACCTGGCGGGGTTGGTGGGGTGAGGAGCCGGCGTTCCACGCGCCGGTGTTCGTGCTCACCCACCACCCGCGGGAACCGCTGGAGATGAAGGGCGGCACCACGTTCACCTTCGTCACCGACGGCATCGAGTCCGCACTCGAACAGGCACGGGCAGCCGCCGCCGGCCGGGACGTCTCGCTCGCGGGCGGGGTGACGGTGGTGCGGCAGTACCTCGCCGCCGGCCTGCTCGACGAGTTGACCATCCACCTCCGGCCGATCCTGCTGGGCGCGGGCGAGCGCCTGCTGGAGAACGCCGGAGACCCGGTTCTCGAACCGCGGAAGGTGGTTTCGACCGACCTGGCCACGCACATCACCTACCGGGTCGTCCGCTGACGTCGGTGCCTCAAGCTGACGTCGGCGCCTCAAGAGGAGGACAGCTGCGCCTGAGGCACCGGCTCCGGTAGCGGCCCCGCGCGATCGGGCCGGGGAAGCAGCAGCGGGGTCGCCAGGATGGCGAGGCCGGCGACGGCGACCGCGGCGCGCGGGCCCGTGAAGCCGGCCAGCACGCCCCACAGGGCGGTCACGGCCGCGGTGCTGGCCTTGCCCGCGACCGCCCAGGCGGACAGCGTGCGGGCGACGATGCCCGTCGGGATCTGGTTGAGGCGATGGGTGGCCAGCACGGGGCTGAAGACGGCACAGCAGGTGATCAGTCCGAACTCGACCGCCATGACGAGCAGCAGACCGGGAACGCCGGGGCGGACGAAGACCAGCCCGATCAGCCAGCACGTGCGCACCGTCCCCGCCACGAGCATGACCCGGTGCTGTCCGAATCGCGGGACGAGTCGGCGGGCCAGCCGGGAGCCGAGGAGGCCGCCCAGGCACGGTGCCGCGAACGCGAGAGCGTACTGCCACGGCGTGAAGCCGAGCTCGCCGAGCATGATGATCGCCATCAGCGGCGAGACCGCCATGACGAGACCGTTGAACAGCAGCACGTTGAAGAACAGCCGACGCAGCGACGGGTGGGCCAGGATGTAGCGCCAGCCCTCGAGCACGTCGGCTGCGCGCATTCGCCGCCCCGGGGACCGCGCCGGCTGCGGTTCGTTCCCTCCCATGGCCCGGATTCCCGCCGCCGACAGCACAAAGCTGACCGCGTTGGCCATGACCGTCACGACCGGGCCGACCAGCCCGATCGCCGCGCCGCCGATCGGCGGTCCGAGCATGGTGGCGGTCCAGGTCGTGGATTCGAACCGACCGTTGGCCACCAGCAGATCGTCGCGGGGCACCAGCGCCTTCAGACACGCGCCGCTCGCCGCGGTGAAGGTGATGTCGGCGGCGCCCACCACCATCGACACGACGATCAGGTGGGAGAAGCTGAGCAGCCCGAGCGCGTACGCCGCGGGAACGGTCAGCAGTGTCGCGAACCGGACCAGATCCATGGCGATCATGACCGGCCGCTTGCGCCGGAACTCCACCCACGGGCCGAGCGGCAACGCGATCACCGCGCCCACCGCCGGCCCCACGGCCGCCAGCGCCGAAACCTCCCTCGGCTCGGCGTGCAACACCTGGATCGCGATGATCGGAAAGGCGTCGAAGGCGAGCCACGTACCGAAGGTGCTCACCGCATACGCCGCCCACAGCCACCCGAACTGCCGCCGCAGCGCCTGTTCGCCCCGCATGCCGTACCCGCTCCGTTCCATCGGACGATCCCGCTCCTGACCAGGGGGGATCCAAGCCGATGTCCGGCGGCAGGGTCAAACAACCGGCCCTCGGCGAGACACAGCCAACGGTTGTGCCTCGCCGAGGGCCGACGTGTCAGAGTGCGCCCAGCCACGCGTCCACGGTCCGGGCGGTGCTCTCCGCGTGCTCCGAGACGATCGTGAAGTGATCGCCGCTGATCTCCAGATCCGTGTCGCAATGGGCCCACTCGGGACCCCAGTCACAGTCCGGCAGCGGCTTCCCGTCGGCGTCGGGCAACGCGTCGGCGGCCCGCAGGAAGAGCGTCGGCACACCGGAACGTTGTGGCTCCCAGGCGCCGAACACCGAGAAATAGCCACCCATGGCGGTGAGCGACACGTGGTCGGTTGACACCAGTTCGCTGCGCCGGGCGAACAGCCCGTGGGTGAAGGCCTGGTTGAGCCGGGGGTTCATCTCCCGGGGCAGGTAGGTGTCCAGCAGCACGACCCCGCTCGGCGGCGCGTCCGTCTCCGCCAGGCGCCGGGCCACCTCGTGCGCGATCCAGCCGCCCGATGAGTAGCCCAGCAGGGCGTACGGCGCCCCGGCGGCCTGTTCGAGCACCGCCTGCGCCTGTACGTCGACGAGGGCGGTCACATCCGCCGGAAGCTTCTCGCCGGCCACGAATCCGGGCTCGGGCAGGACCACGGTGCTGCGACTGTCGCGCAGGGCGGCGGCGAACCGCGCGTACTGGTGCGCTCCCGACATCGCCACCACGGCGGGAAAACAGAGCAGCATCGGCTCGGCCGACCCACGGGACAGCGGTACCGGGTGGGGGCGCCGGCCGAGTTCCTCCGGCGTCCGGAATGCGGGCCGGAAACGCGCCGCCAAGCTCACCAGTTCGATGCCCTCGTCCATCCTTCCCTGTTCACACGCCTCGGTGAACAATGCGCCGAGAGTGTCCTGCGGGTCGGTGGATTCCGGCGCTGCCGAACCGAATTCGGCGGACAGGAACCGCACGAGATCGGGAGCGGTCGGGTGGTCGAAGACCAGGCTGGCCGGCAGCCGCAATCCGGTCGCCTGTTCCAGCCGGTTCCGCAGATCCACGGCGGTCAGCGAGTCGAATCCGAGTTCGGAGAAAGCGAGTTCGCCGTCGAGCGCGTCCACCGAGGAGTAGCCGAGCACCGTGGCCACCTCCCGGCGGACCAGGCCCAGGAGCTGACGGTCGCGCTCGTCCGCGGACAGCTGCCCGAACCGGGGCGACGCGTCCTGTCCGGCGCGGGGCGCGTCCTTCGCGGGCGGGCGGACCAGTCCGTGCCAGATCGGCGGCACCTGGTGCCGCTGCGCCGCGGCGCTCAGCGCGGCGAGGTCCGGGTGCACCGGCACCAGCAGCGGCTCGGGCCTGGTCAAGGCGACATCGAACAGCGCAAGCGCCTCCTCGGGGCTCAGCGGCACCACCCCGGCGCGTTCGAGCCGCCGCCGGCCCGCGGACATGCCGATCTCGGTGGTCCAGGGGCCCCAGGCCAGGGAGAGCGCGGGGAGCCCACGGGCGGTCCGGTGCGCGGCGAGCGCGTCCAGCGCGCTGTTCGCCGCGGCGTAGGCCGCCTGCCCCGCCGAGCCGAGGATCCCCGCGATCGACGAGAAGAGCACGAGGAGCGTCGTGTCCCCGGTGAGCTCGTGCAGGTTCCAGGCACCGTCGAGCTTCGGGCGCAGCACCCGGGAGAGCTGCTCGTCGGTCAGTGACTCGATCACACCGTCGTCGAGCACGCCGGCAGCGTGCACGACGGCGCGCACCGGCCGGGACGACAGCAGCGCGGCGACCTGGTCCCGCTCGGCGACGTCGCAGGCGGCCACCTCCACGGTCGCTCCCGCGCTCTCCAGTTCGGCGCGAAGCCCGGCCATCTCGCCGCTGCGGTTCACGAGCAGCAGGTCGCGCACCCCGTGGTGGTCGACGAGGTGGCGGGTGACCAGCCGGCCAAGGGCTCCGGAGGCTCCGGTGACCAGGACGGTACCGGCCGACAGATCCACCGCAACCGGGTCGGACGCGGCGAGCGCGGCGAACCGGGGCACCTGCGCGGCACCGCCTCGAAGGGTGACGTGCGGCTCCCCGGAGGCGAGCGCCGCCGCGAGCACCCGGCGGTCGAGGCGGTCCGTACCGGAGCCGATGTCGACCACGGCGAGCCGGCCCGGGTGCTCGGCCTCGGCGGCCCGGACGAGTCCGGCGAGCGCGGCGGCGACGGGATCCGTCGTGGCGTCCCGGGTGACCAGCACGAGACGTGTCCCGGCGAAACGCTGGTCGGTGAGCCAGGTCCGCAGGAACGCGAGGACCTGGGAGGCCAGCCGAGCGGTGGCCGTCGGCACGTCGGAGCCCTCCGGTGCCGTCGGTGCGAGGAACACCGCATCGGGCGTCGCGCCGGAGGCGGCCACAGCCGCGGTGAGACCGGCGAGGTCGGCGTGCTCCTCGATCCGGCCGCCGACGCCCCGCAGCAGCGACGCCAGCCCGAGTCCGTCCTCCCCGAGCATGACCCACCATGACGGCTGGGCATCGGGTGCGGGAGGAAGGTCCTGCCACCGCACGTCGAGCAGCGACCGCGGCGCAGTCGTCGACGGGTGATCCGCCGGTACGCCGCGGAGGGTGAGGGCGTCCACACTGCCGATGCCGCGTCCGCTGTCGTCGAACAACTGGAGCGTGACGGTGTCCGGGCCGACGACCGCCAGACGTACCCGCAGGGTCGTCGCGCCGGGCGGGCCGGCCTGCACGCCGCGCCAGGCGAACGGCAACCGCGGACCGGTTTCGCCCGCGTCCACGAGACCGCCGAAACCGATGGCATGCAGGGCGGCGTCCAGCAGCGCGGGGTGCAGCACGTGCCCGGTCACGTCGGTGCCCTCGGGAAGGGCCGTTTCGGCGAACAACTCACCCGGTCGTGACCAGGCATGACGCAGGCCCTGGAAAACGGGGCCGTAGTCCAACCCGTGAGCCGCCAGCGTGGGATAGACCGATGCGAGGTCGAGCGGCTGCGCGTCCGGCGGGGGCCACTCACCCGGACCGTCGGGCACGGACGGCGCGGACGGCGCAGCCGGAGCGGTGAGGACGGCCCTGGCGTTCCGGTTCCACGCGCTGTCGGGATCCGAGCCGCGACTGTGCACACGCACCGTCCGACGGCCCGCCGCGTCAGGCGGCTCGACGGTCATGCGGACGTCTATCGGGGTGTCCCGTGGAATCACCAGCGGTGCTTCCAGCGTCAGATCGTCCAGCTGGGACAGCCCGCACGCCGCGCCCGCGTGCAGGAGGAGATCGACGTACGCGGTACCCGGCAACACCATGCGGCCCGCGACGACGTGATCGGCCAGCCAGGAATGCGCATCGGCACCGATGCGACCGAGGAACATCAGCCCGCCCGACTCCGGATCAGCGATCACTGACGTCACCAGAGCGTGCCCACTGCTGTCCAGACCTGCCGCACCGAGATCGACCACGTCGGACGGCCGGTTGTCGAGCCAGTAGCGGGTGTGTTGGAAGGGGTAGGTGGGGAGGGGGGTGCGTTGTGCGCCGGTGTTGGTGAAGTAGTGGTCCCAGTGGGGGTTTGCGCCGTGGGCGGTGAGGTGGGCGAGGGCGGTGGTGAGGGTGTGGGTGTCGCTGTGCTTGGGGTTCAGTGAGGCGATGGTGTTGGTGGGGAGGTGGGGGGTGAGGGAGGCGCTGGGGCCGATTTCGAGGTAGGTGTCGGCTGGGGTGTGGGTGATGGCGTCGGCGAAGCGGACGGTGTGGCGGGTGTGGTGGATCCAGTGTTCGGGGTCGGTGTGGTCGATGGGTTGGCCGGTGAGGGTGGAGATGAGGGGGATGGTGGGTGGGGCGAGGGTCAGCTGGCGGATGGTGTCGCGGAACTGGTCGAGGATCGGTTCCATGAGGGGGGAGTGGAAGGCGTGGGAGACGCGGAGCCAGGTGGTGCGGTGTGCGGGGAGTTTGCCGACGATTTCGGTGAGGGTGGTGTGGTCGCCGGATAGGACGAGGGAGGTGGGGCTGTTGATGGCGGCGATGCCGACGTGGTGTTCGTGGCCGTGGAGGAGAGGGCGGATCTCCTTCTCGGTGGTGGTGATGGCGACCATGGCGCCGCCTTGGGGTAGGGCTTGCATGAGGCGGGCGCGGTGGGTGATGAGGGTGGCGGCGTCGGTGAGGGTGAGGATGCCGGCGATGTGGGCGGCGGCTATTTCGCCGATGGAGTGGCCGGTGATCACGTCGGGGGTGATGCCCCAGTGTTCCCAGAGTCGGTAGAGGGCGACCTGCAACGCGAAGAGGGCGGGCTGGGTGTACTGGGTTTGGTTGAGGAGGTCGGGGTCGTCGCCGAAGACGATGTCGCGTAGTGGGTGGGGGAGGTGGGGGTCGAGTTCGGCGCAGGCGGTGTCGAAGGCGTCGGCGTAGACGGGGTAGGTGTCGTAGAGCTCGCGGCCCATGCCGAGGCGTTGGCTGCCCTGGCCGGAGAACACCATGGCCAGGGTTCCCTTGTCGCCCCGGCCGGTGACGAGACCTGGGTGGCTACCACCGCGGGCGAGCGCACGGAGCGCCTGGGTGTGGTCGGCCGGATCCGTTGCCACGATGACCGCCCGGTGTTCGAGGGCGCTGCGGGTGGTGGCGAGGGAGTACGCGACGTCCAGCACCGAGGCGTCGTCCCGATCGGCGAGCTGCGCCGCTTGAGCACGCAAGGCTGCCGGGGTGTGCCCGGAGACTGTCACAGGAACGCAGGGCAGTGTGCGCTGCGGTGGGGCCTGGCGACTGTCGGTGACGGGTGGTTGTTCGAGGATGACGTGGGCGTTGGTGCCGCTGATGCCGAAGGAGGAGACGGCGGCGCGGCGGGGGCGGTCGTGTGCGGGCCAGGGCTGCTGTTCGGTGAGGAGGGAGACGGCGCCCGCGGTCCAGTCGACCTCGGTGGTCGGCTCGGTGACGTGGAGGGTGCGGGGCAGTACCCCGTGCCGCATCGCCATCACCATCTTGATGATGCCGGCGGCGCCGGCGGCGGCTTGGGTGTGGCCGATGTTGGATTTCACCGAGCCGAGCCAGAGGGGTTGTTGGCGGTTCTGTCCGTAGGTGGCTTGGAGGGCTTGGGCTTCGATGGGGTCGCCGAGGCGGGTGCCGGTGCCGTGGGCTTCGACGGCGTCTACTTCGGAGGGCTG
>NZ_JBIUUS010000050.1:0-44014 GCF_044742585.1 Kitasatospora sp. NPDC087861 | reverse complement strand
AATCGCGAGGAACGTCTCGACGTGGGAGGCGAGTTCGTCGGCCCACGGCTGTCCGGTCGCCGCCGCCCGCGCGGCGAGCTCGGGCCAGTCCCGTGACGTCGGATCCTCGATCGACACGTGGGTCCACGCGACGTCGAGCGCGTGGATGCGCGCGAGGATCTCACCGATATCGAACGCGTACGCCGCCGACACCGGTGCTTTGGGCACCGTTTCTCCCTCGACCCATCGGTGGACGAGCGTGTGGTGGCTGGCCGAGATCGGCTCCGGCATCGGGATGCCGGCGGCGAAGGCCGCCCGCTCGAACCTGAACACGTCCTCGACGTGGTAGGTCCAGCGGCGGTCGACGAGGTTCAACTCCTTCACCGCGAACGACCCTTGGTCGGTGTCGAGCCGGTACATCCGGTTGGCGAACCCGCCGTGGACGCGGATCATCGGCCTGATCGGCGCGCCGAGATGGGAAAGGTTCACCCACGCATGCTAGGGGCTGGCAGTTCATCGATGCACCGGACTTCCCGCGATGCATACGCACGATCACCGCCACGCCGACGAACGGACAACAGCCACTCAGGCCAACCCGACAAAGCGGGATGCCTCACCCAAGGCTGACGGAGCTGCCGCCGGCCGGGGTGCCCCGGCCGGCGGCAGCTCTGGAGTCAGGCGGCCGCGGGCGGCATGTGCAGGTAGGCCTGCGCGGACGTGAGGGTGTAGAAGCGCCTGATCCGGCGGGAGGAGCCCGGGACGCGCAGGTACTCGTGGCGCTCGCGGTCCCAGATTCCCCGGCACTCCAGGAGGAGGAAGTGCGGGCTCCGGGAGTCGATCAGGCGGACCTCGTGGTGGTCGGTCCGGGTGGTCATCGCGCGACCCCCTCGGCCGGTGTGGGCGTCTCGTTCCTGCGCACCCACGTCTCCGCCCGGTCGTAGGAGTAGAACCGCAGCGGCTCGGGGCGGGGCGGGAGGGCTTTCACCAGCTGGCCGGTCTGGTGGTCGCGGATGGCCCACACAGGGTACGAGGCGCCGTTGAGGGCGTCGGCGGGGATGATCGTGTAGCGGGTAGTCATCGGCGGGTCGCCACCTGGATGAACCCGGAGGCCTTCTCCACGCGCTCGGCGAACTCGTTGAACTCGCCCTCGATCGGCGAGATCGCCGCCTTGCTCGGGACCAGGATCGCGCCGGCCCGGTTGTCCAGGAGTCGCTGCAGGGCGGCCTGGAGCATGGGGCGCCGCTCCGGCCCCGGCGCGTCGACCTCGTCGTCGACGACGATCAGGGCGACGTCCCAGCGGAAGGCGTGCGCGTAGGCCTCGCACATGCGCAACTCCCGCTCGGGGAAGCCGGAATCGGTCTTGGCCAGGTAGATCACCACCTGGAGGCGATCGACGACCTCAACTCGGGGGGTGTGCAAGGTCTGCGAGGGTTTGCGGGTCTTCAACGTCCACTCCTCTCCGTAGTTCTGTGACTACCAGGAGTGCCCAATGTCCTCTAGGCTTGGCAACCGCTCAAGTGGAATTGGATGTGAGCGGTGAACCGCAAGGAGCTTGATCCGGCGTCATCTCCCCGCGAGTCCTTCGGGGCGTTGCTTCGAAGCTCACGCGCCCCGTTCAGCCTGGCTGAGCACGCCCCGTTCCGTGCGTTCGTCACTCTGTTGACGTTCGCCGACCGTTCTGTGGTCGGTTACACGGAATCTGCGGATCACGGCTTCGTGGTGAGGGAGGACAGGACTGTCAGGGCATGGGAAAGGGCCTACGATCGGTTGCGGGTGGAAGCACTGACCAGGGCTGCGTCCCTCGACCTGATTCACAAGGCCCGAAAGGAACTCTGACCCATGACCCGCCCAGACCTGTCCCGCGCTTCCTGGTTCAAGTCGTCGCACTCCGACAACGGCGGTTCCTGCGTAGAGGTCTCGGCTGACTTCCCTGGTGTCGCTCCCGTCCGCGACTCGAAGGATCCGGAAGGGCCGGCGCTCCTCTTCCCGATCGAGGCGTGGCAGTCCTTCGTGGCCGCGACCGTTGCCGGCGAGTTCGGCCCTATCTGATCCACGATCTGTCCGACGAGCCCCCGGGACCCCTGGGGATGCTGTTGGTTGATGCGGGGCGAAGCGCCGCGAAGTGGCGGCGGCGGCCCCTCGGGGGAGCGAGGGGCCGCCGGTCGAGCGACTGGGGACTACTCCGGACGACTACGGAGTGACGATCGGGCACCTTGGGTCGGGGAGGGTCGGCGTCTCGAAGACGCTGTCCGCCGCGGCCTGCGCGAAGTCCCCCGCCAGCGTGATCTTCCCGTCCTGCACCGCCCGGTCGAAGTTCCGCTTGAATCCGGGGACTTCGGCCAGTTCGTTGAGCGTGGCCCCGCGCGGGAAGTCGGCCCGCCCGGCTTCTCGCGCGTCAGGGCTGCTTGCGCGGCCGTCGCCGCCCCTCGGGTCCGGGGGCTCCTCGCGGGCGGGTGGCATTGACAGGGGGCGGCGTCCGGTTGAATGCTAAGCAAGCGCTTAGTCAACGAGGTCCCACCGCGAGGAGCCGCCCGATGCCCGAGATCCCCGCCGATCCGCCCGGCCTGGACCTGGCCCGCCTGCGCGCCCACCTGGACCGCGAGCTGCCCGGCACCGTCCAGGGCCCGCTGCGGGCCGAGCTCATCGAGGGGGGCCGCTCCAACCTCACGTACGTCCTCACCGACGGCGCCGCGCGCTGGGTGCTGCGCCGCCCACCCCTCGGGCACGTCCTCGCCACCGCGCACGACATGGGCCGTGAGCACCGCGTCATGACCGCGCTGCGCGACACCGGCGTGCCCGTCCCGCACACCCTGCTGCTCGACCCCGGTACGGACGTCCTCGGTGCCCCCTGGTACCTGATGGAGTGCGTCCCCGGCGTCGCGCACCGGGACGTCGCCCCGCTCGCCGCCCTCGGTGAGCAGCGCGTGCACGCCCTCGGCCTGCGGCTCGTCGACACCCTCGCCGTCCTGCACCGGATCGACCCGGCCGAGGTCGGCCTGGCCGACTTCGGCCGCCCCGAGGGCTACCTGGAGCGCCAGCTGCGCCGCTGGTCCAAGCAGCTCGCCGCGTCCCGCAGCCGCGAGCTGCCCGAGCTCGACCGGCTGCACGGGCTGCTCGCCGACCGGCTGCCCGCCTCCCCGGCGCCCGCGCTGGTGCACGGCGACTACCGCCTCGACAACGTGCTGGTGGACGACACCGATGCGATCGCCGCCGTGCTGGACTGGGAGATGTCCACCCTCGGCGACCCGCTGACCGACATCGGCCTGTTGGTGATGTACACCGAACTGGCCGGCGTCGGCGGCGGCATCATCCCCTCCGCCATGACCGCCCCGGGTTTCCCTAAGGCCGACGAAATCGTCTCGTACTACGCGGAATCGACAGGGCGTCAAGCAGAAGACCTCGACTGGTACGTCGCCTTCGCGTCCTTCAAGCTCGCCGCCGTCGCCGAGGGCATCCACTACCGCTACCAGCAGGGCCGTACCCTCGGTGCCGGCTTCGAGCGGGCCGGTGAGATGGCCCCGATCCTCGCCCGGCACGGCCTGAGTACCCTCAAGGAGAACTGATGGACTTCGCCTACGACGCCCGCACGAACGCGCTCCGCGAGCAGCTGCTGGCCTTCATGGACCGGCACGTGCACCCCGCCGAGGCCGTCCTGGCGGAACAACTCGCCGACCCCGCCCGCCCGTCCTGGAACGTCCCGCCCGTGGTCGCCGAACTCCAAACCGAGGCACGGAAGCAGGGCCTCTGGAACCTCTTCCTCCCGGGGGAGGGCGGCGCGGGCCTGACCAACCTGCAGTACGCCCCGCTCGCCGAGATCACCGGCCGCAGCCCGCAGTTGGCCCCGCCCGCGCTCAACTGCGCGGCCCCCGACACCGGCAACATGGAGCTGCTCGCCCAGTTCGGCACCGCCGAACAGCGCGAGCGCTGGCTGCGCCCGCTGCTCGACGCCGAGATCCGCTCCGCCTTCGCGATGACCGAACCCGAGGTCGCCTCCTCGGACGCCACCAACATCGCCACCCGGATCGAGCGTGACGGTGACGAGTACGTCGTCAACGGCCGCAAGTGGTACATCACCGGCGCGATGAACCCGCAGTGCCGGATCCTCATCGTCATGGGCAAGACCGACCCGGACGCCGAGCCGCACCGCCAGCAGAGCATGGTGCTCGTCCCGCGCGACACCCCCGGCGTCACCGTCAAGCGCGGCATGACGGTCTTCGGCTACGACGACGCGGACCACGGCGGCCACGCCGAGGTGCTGTTCGAGGACGTCCGCGTCCCGGTCGGCAACCTGATCGGCGAGGAGGGCGCGGGCTTCGCCATCGCCCAGGCCCGGCTCGGCCCCGGCCGGATCCACCACTGCATGCGCGCGATCGGCATCGCCGAGCGCGCCCTGGAGCTGATGTGCCGCCGGGTGAGCGGGCGGGTCGCCTTCGGTCGGCCGCTCGCCGAGCAGGGCGTGGTCCAGGACTGGATCGCCGAATCCCGGGTCCGGATCGAGCAGTTGCGGCTGCTGGTGCTCAAGACCGCCTGGTTGATGGACACCGTCGGCAACCGGGGCGCGCACACCGAGATCCAGGCGATCAAGATCGCGACCCCGCGCACCGTCGAGTGGATCCTCGACAAGGCCGTGCAGGCGTACGGCGCCGCGGGCGTCAGCCAGGACACCCCGCTCGCCCAGCTCTGGGCCGGCAACCGCACCCTGCGGCTGGCCGACGGCCCGGACGAGGTGCACAAGCGCTCGCTGGCCCGCCGGGAGCTGAAGCGGCACGCCTGAGTCCGGCGCGCCCGAGCGCGGTCCGGCCGACCCTGTGCGGCTGGCGCGACTGCGCCGCCGCCGGCCGATCAGGGGCGGTACAGAGCGGTTGGGCCGTCGGCTGGGCCTTCACCCTCGTCGCCTACTCGGTGCTGGTCGCCGTCCTGCCGCAGGCCTGGGCGTGGCGGGCGATGTTCTGGCTCGGCGTGCTGCCCGCCCTGCTGGTGCTCGCCCGCCGCCGGGGGATCGCCGACCCCACGGCCGACCAGCGGCGGCGGGAAACGGCGTCGCCGACGGAGATCTTCCGCCCCGGCCTGCCCCGCGACCCGGCCCCCGTCGCCTACCCCCAGGGGTCGTACCAGGGTACTCAGGGTTGATTTGGCTCCCCGGTATGACGGCTTCGGCCTGTCCCCGCCCGTACCGTCCTGCCAACGGATCGACGCGGGACGAGGAGAGACGGTATGAGCAGGCGGGGACGGGCCGTGGCAGCGGCGCTGCTGGCGGCGACGGCGGTGCTCGGGGTGGTCGGCGCGCCCGGGGCGGTGGCGGCGGTGCCGGAGGACGGCGGCACCGGGAAGCAGGCCCGGGCCTGGCTGCCGCAGCCCACCGGCCCGTACCCCGTCGGCACCACGACCCTGCACCTCACCGACCCGGGCCGGGAGTACCGCTGGAAGCCCGGGCAGCCCCGCGAGCTGATGATCAGCTTCTGGTATCCGACCGCCCGCCCCGCAACCGGAGCCGACCGCGCCCGGTACATGGAACCCGCCGCCGCCGAGCACTTCGGCAGCGCCGGGAGCGTCGGCCGCATGAACAACGGCTTCGAACCCGGCCGCACCGACTGGGCCGGCATCCGCACCCACGCCCGCACCGACGCGCCCGCCCTGCCCGGCGGCAAGCGTCCCGTCGTGTTCTACTCGGCCGGGCTCGGCGACCCGCGCACCTGGGGCACCGGCCTGGTCGAGGACCTCGCCTCGCGCGGCTACGTCGTCGTCACCATCGACCACACCTACGAGGCCTCCGAGGTCGCGTTCCCGAACGGGGACCTCGCCACCTCCGTCTTCCCCGACCTGCTCGGCCAGGCCGACCTCGACGTCGCCGACGTGCTGCGCACCTCACTGCGGACCAGGGTGGACGACACCCGCTTCGTGCTGGACGAACTCGGCGGGCTGCGCCACGACCCGCGGCTGCCGGCCGGCCTCGCCGCCTCGCTCGACCTCGACCGGATCGGCATGGCCGGCCACTCGGCGGGCGGCTTCACCGCGGTGCAGGCGATGCACGACGACCCGCGGATCGCGGCCGCCGTCAACCTGGACGGCCAACTGCACTTCCCCGGGCCGGACGGTCACACCGGGGTGGTCCTGCCCACCGTCGCCCAGGACGGGCTGGACCGCCCGTTCCTGCTGATGGGCACCCGCAACGAGGACTCCGGGGACTACCACCACCAGCCCGGCTGGGACGCCCTCTGGCAGCACAGCACCGGCTGGCACGCCGACGTCACGCTGAACGACTCCCGGCACGGCTCCTACACCGACGCGCAGTCCCTGCTGCCACAGCTCGCCCGGCAGGGTGCGATCACCCCCGAGCAGCTGGGCAGGGACGTGGGCGACGGCCGCCCCGACCGGGCGGTGCTGGCCACCCGGTCGTACGTCGCGTCCTTCTTCGACCGCTGGCTGCGCGGGCACGACGATCACCTGCTGGACGGGCCCTCGCCGCGCTTCCCGGAGATGGAGTACGCGAGGTAGCTACTCCCCGAGGACGGCGATCCGGCCGGTGCTGCGCCCGTCGGCGACCAACTGGACGGCCTCGGCGGCCCCGGCCAGCGGCACCCGGGCGCTCACCAGCGGGCGGACCACGCCCTGGCCGGCGAGCCCGGTCAGCTCGTCGTGGGCGGCGCGGACGGCCTGCGGGTCGTGGGTGTTGTAGAGGCCCCAGTGCAGGCCGAGGATGGCGTAGTTCTTCACCAGGGCGTGGTTGAGGGCCGGCGCCGGGATCCGCCCGGCGGCGAAGCCGACCACCACGATCCGGCCCTCGAAGGCCACGCACTTGGTGGAGCCGGTGTAGGCGTCCCCGCCGACCGGGTCGAAGACCACGTCCGCGCCGCGCCCGCCGGTGAACTCCTTGACGGCGGCGACGAAGTCCCCGGCCGTCCGGTCCACCACCAAGTCGGCGCCCAGCGCCCGGGCCGCCGCGGCCTTGGCCGGACCGCCGACCACGGCGACCACCCTGGCCCCGGCGGCCCGGCCCAGCTGGACCGCCGCGCTCCCGACCCCACCCGCCGCCGCGTGCACCAGCAGCGTCTCACCGGCCCGCAGCCGGGCCCGGCGGTGCAGGGCGAACCAGGCCGTCTGGTAGCCGATGTGCAGCGCGGCCGCCTCGGCGTCGTCCAGCGCCTCGGGCGCCGGGAAGGCGGCCGCCGCGTCCAGCAGCGCGTACTCGGCGAAGGCGCCGTGCGGCAGCACCGGGTTGCCGATCAGCCGCTCGCCCCGCCGGGCGCCGTCCGCCACCTCGCCGCACAGCTCCACGCCGGGCGTGAACGGCAGCGGCGGGCGGACCTGGTACTGGCCGCGCACCATCAGCGCGTCCGGGAAGTTGACCGCCGCGGCCCGCACCCGGACCAGCAGCTGCCCCGGCCCGGGCACCGGCCGGGGCACGTCCTCGGCCGGCCGCATCACCTCGGCCGGCTCGCCGAGCGCGTCCACCTGCCAGGCCCTCATAGCGCCCCGCTCCTCTCCAGCCCCTGCTGGAGCCGGTTCACCCCGGCGAGCCAGCGGTCCGGTTCGGTGGCCCGGACCCGGTAGTACTCGGCGACCTCGGGGTGCGGCAGGATCAGGAAGCGGCCGTCGCGCAGCCCGGCCAGCGCGGCCGCGGCGACGTCCTCGGCGTCCAGCGCGGTGGGCGCGAGCAGCGCCTCGCCGACCGCGCCGGTCGAGGCGAGCATGTCGGTGCGCACGCCCTGCGGGCAGAGCGCGTGCACCCGGAGGCCGCGGTGGCGGTAGGTCGCGGACAGCCACTCGGCGAAGGCGAGCGCGCCGTGCTTGCTGACCGCGTACGGGGCCGAGCCGAGCATGGTGAGCAGCCCGGCCGCGGAGACGGTGGCGAGGAAGCGGCCGCCGCCGCGCTCCAGCCAGCGGGGGAGGAGCAGCTCGGCGGCCCGGACGTGGGCGAGGACGTTGACCTCCCAGGCGCTCGCCCAGGCGGCGGCGGGCGCGTCGGCCCCGCCGATCGGGGCGACGCCCGCGTTGGCGCACCACACGTCGATCTCGCCGAGCGCGGCCCGGGCCTGCCCGACCAGGGCGGCCAGGCCCTCGGCGGAGGCGGCGTCCCCGGGGGCGGCGGTGCCGCCGCAGTCCTCGGCCACGGCGTGGGCGGCGTCGGCGTCCAGGTCATTGACCACGATCCGGGCGCCGGCCGCGGCGAACGCCCGGGCCAGGGCGGCGCCGATGCCGCGCCCGCCGCCGGTCACCACCACGCCTTGGCCGGTGAAGTCCTCGGGCACTGGCGCGCCTTGGCCGGTGAAGTCCTCGGGCACTGGCGCGCTGGTTTCCGGCGCGCCGGCCGCCGGCACGCCGCTCACAGGCCGCCGCCGAGGGTGACTCCGCCGTCCACGACCAGGGTCTGGCCGGTGATCCAGGCGGCGTCCGCGGAGAGCAGGAAGGCGACCGCGCCCGCGACGTCCTCGGGCACGCCGAGCCGGCCGAGCGGGTAGGCGGCGGCGACCTGCTCCTCCCGGCCCTCGTACAGGGCCTCGGCGAACCTGGTCTTGACCACGGCGGGGGCGACGGCGTTGACCCGGATGCCCTGGGCGCCCAGCTCGGCGCCGAGCTCGGTGGTGAGCCGGATCAGCGCCGCCTTGCTGACCCCGTACATGCCGATCCCGAGCGAGGAGCGGATGCCCGCGACGGAGGCCACGTTGACCACCGAGCCGCCGTGCTCGCCCATCCAGGCGGCGTGCGCGCGGCGGGTCCAGGCCAGCGGGGCCAGGACGTTGACGGCGAGGATCTTGGCGGCGGCGGCCTCGTCGGTGTCGAGGACCGGGCCGTACACCGGGTTGATGCCGGTGTTGTTGACCAGGTGGTCGAGCCGGCCGAAGGCCTCCAGGGTGCGGGCAACCGCCTCCTCCTGGTGGGCCGGGTCGTCGCTCTTGCCGGCGACGGCGATGGCGTTGTCCGGCCCGCCCAGGTCGCGCACGGCCTCGGCGAGCGGCTCGGGGTTGCGGGCGGTCAGGCAGACCTTGGCGCCGCGGGCGACCAGCTCGCGCGCGATGCCGAGGCCGATGCCCCGGCTCGATCCGGTGACGACGGCCACCCGGCCCTTGAAGGAGTACGCCACGGAGGGTCCTGCCTTTCGCGCGGAACGTTCGACGGGGATGCCGGTTCACCGGCTGACTAAGCGCTTGCTCAGCATGGTGTCGGTGCGGGAGCCTGTCAACAGTCCGCCGACCGGTCGGCGGGAATGTGTGTACGAGTTCTCTGGGAGGATGGCGCCATGACCAGCACGCCCATCGCCGACCTCTGGCGCACCCTGCCCGACGGTGCCGACACCCGCCCCGAGGCGGCGTACCGGCTGCTCCAGGCGGCCGTCGAGTCGTTCGCGGAGCGTGGCTTCCACGCCACCACCACCCGGGACATCGCCACCGCCGCCGGGATGAGCCCGGCCGCGCTGTACATCCACTACCAGTCCAAGGCCGGGCTGCTGGCCGAGATCAGCCAGGCCGGGCACGCGGCCACGCTGGAGCTGGTCCGGGGGGCGGCGGCCGGCGAGGGCGACCCGGCGGAGCGGATGCGTCGGCTGGTCGAGGAGTTCACCGCCTGGCACGCCCGGGCCCGTACGGTCGGCCGGGTGGTCAACTACGAGCTGCACGCGCTGCCCGAGGACGCCTACGCGGTGGTCGCGGCGCTGCGGCTGGACATCGAGCGCGAGGTCAGCGCGCTGATCGAGGCGGGGGTGGCGGACGGCGCCTTCCAGGTGTCCGAGGTCCGGACGGCGGCCCGTGCGGTCACCTCGCTGGGCATCGACGTCTCCCGCTGGTACACCGACCGGTCCACCGAGACGCCCGATGAACTCGGGCGCCGCTACGGCGAGTTGGTCCTCAGAATGCTCGGCGCCCGGGTCTGATCGCCCAGGTCTGAGGCGCAGCCCGGGTCTGAGGCGCAGCCCGGGTCCGAGGCGCAGCTCAGGTCCGAGGCGCCCGGCTCGGGCGGCACGGTACGGCGTGGGGCGCCCGCCACGACAGGTCGCGGCGGACGCCCTGCTGCCGGGCGATGGTCGGGGTGGTCAGGTCGTGGCCAGGCAGAACGCCACGAGTCCCGCGTCCACGTCGAGGACGATGTTCCGCATCTCCGCCCACGGCGGGTGGAAGGCGGTGCCCCACTCGACGGTGAAGCCGAGCACCTTGCCCTGGTCGCCGTCGACGAAGTGCCGGGAGAAGACGTAGTCGTCGCTGGTCCCGCTGGTCGGGTAGAGGTGGAACCCGGTCAGCGGCTTGTAGGGGCGTCCGCGCACGCCGCCGACGCCCTGGCAGAACCGCTCGGCGAGCAGCGCGGCGTTGTCGGCGTCGGTCTTGGGGATGTACTCGGCGTACGCGACGTCGCCCGGCAGGCCGCGCTTGCCGTCGTACTGGGCGTTGCCGAAGTTCATCGTCGGGTCGATCGACTGGTTGTCGTCGTCGCCCCAGTTGTAGAGCATGTCCTCGGAGTAGCTGTGCACGTCGACGAACCAGCCGGTGCGCGGGTACTGGTCCAGCAGCCAGCGGACGTTGCGGGTCTCCGGCTCCGAGAAGGCGCTCGGGCCCGCGTAGACCTGCGGGTCGCACGGGCTGGCCGAGACCTGCGGGGTGGCGGTCGGGGCGAAGGCGGTGGCGAAGTCGAAGAGGAAGTCGTAGTTGCGGTTGAGGTCGACGCCGACGCAGTTCGGGTCGGCACTTCCACCGGAGTTGGCCGGGTCGCGGTTCTTGCGCCACATCGGGTCGACGGTCTGGCTGTGCAGCCGGCCGTCCGGGTTGACCAGCGGGAAGAACACCAGGTCCAGCCGCTGGAGCAGACCGCCGACCTGGTCGGCGGTGAACGTGGTGCCGCCGTAGCCGAGGCCGGTGCCGTTCTGGTGGGCCTCCAGCAGGTCGGCGGCGAGATGGACGAGGATCTCGCAACTGCCCCACTCGCGGGCGTGTACGCCGCCGATCATCATCACGCAGGCCCTGGGGGTCCCGGCGGGGACGCCGATCTGCAGGGCGTGCGCGGTGCGGCCCTCGATCGAGGGCTCGGGCAGGGTGAGCAGGTGGGAGGTGGTGGGGTACGCGGTGGCCAGGCTGGTCAGGGCGGACTCCACCTCGGTGATGTTCAGGTACGGCATGGCGTTCCTCCCCGGTCAGCCGGCGAGCTTGGCGGCCAGGCCGTGCGGGACGGCGTCGGCGGGGGCGAACCGGTCGCCGGTGCCGACCTCGGCCTGGGCGGCGCGCCCGGCCTCGCTGGCGTTCCCGATCCGGGTGACCGAGACGCCCTCGCGTTCGAGGCCAGCGACCCGGTCGTCCGGGACGTAGGCGTCGATGCTGATGCGCCCGTCCGGTTCGACGTGCGGACGGCCGCCGGTGTCGGGACGGGTCTCGCGCAGCAGCGCGAGCAGGGTGTCCGCGTCCTTGGCGGTCACGCGGAGCCGGAGGATGTCGTGCCGGGGTGGGGTGGGTGAGGGAGCGGACATGGCGACCTCTTCCGGGCGCCGTCGGGCGCGCGCCCCGGCCGGTCACGCCTCAGCGATCGCGGCCCGTGACGTGGGTGGCGGCGCCGTGCTGATGAGCGGATACGTCCGACGTGTACCTCGTATCCTCAGGATGCGCCGTCGCCGTAGAAGGCGTCAAGGGGCGCCTCGGGCACCAGGTCCAGCAGGCTGTCCAGGCCGGTCAGCAGCTCGGCCTCGGGGTCGAAGTCGGCGAACCGGGGGACCAGCGCGCGCAGCCGGGGGTAGTCGGCGGCGGACAGCCGGTGCAGGCCCAAACGCAGGACCGGGTCCGGTTCCGCCAGGTTGTCGACCACCTGGCGCTTGTCCACCAGGAGGCAGCCGAGGTTCCACGCGACGAAGGCGCGGTAGACGGTCAGCGCGGTGGCGTCGTCGAAGCCGGCCCGTCCGAGCACCGCGAGGAGGTGCTCGGTGAGTACGAGCATCGACGGGGGCCGGCGCGCCACCGGCACGCTGAGCGGCCGGGTCGCGACCAGCGGAAGGATCTCCGGGTGGGAGTGCGCCACGGCGGCGAACGCCCGGGCGATCCGGCGCAGTTCGGTGCGCCAGGCGGGCTCGTCCGGCCGGTCGCCGGATCCTTTCGCGGGGGTGTCGGCGGTGGTGCGCAGCCGTGCGTTGATCTCGGTGAAGAAGGCCTCGATCAGGCCGTCGAGCAGGGCTTCCTTGCCGGGGGTGTAGCGGTAGAGGGCCATCGACTCCACGCCGAGTTCGGCCGCCAGCCGCCGCATGGTCAGCGCGGCCAGGCCCTCGCGGTCCACCAGCGCCACGGCGGCGTCGAGCACCAGCGGGCGACTCAGGCGTCCCCGCTTCGCCGGGCCGTCCTGCTCAGCCACGTCCGGACTCCTCCGCTTCGGTGCCGACACCGTCGGGCCGCGTCTGAGCGGTCAGGCGGATACACCACCAGGATACAAGGGACGATTCCAGCGTAAACGTACGTAAGCGGGCTTGGGTGGGCGCTCGGGGACGTCGGGCGGGGGTGGCCGCCGGTCCTCGACCACCGGCGGGTAGCGTGGCAGCCCGATGAGCCGCCGTTCCGAGGAGGACCGATGATCAGTCAGAACGACTCCGTGCCAGCCCTGTTGGCCGAGGCCTGGGCCTCCTGGGCGGAGCGCGGCGCGACCCTGGATGCCGCGTCGTGGGACCTCGCCACCCGACTGCCCGGCTGGAGCGTCCGGGAGCTGTACGCGCACGTGGCACCGGTGCCGGCGATGTTCGCCGGGTTGCGCGAGGCCGTGGTGGACGGCCCGGCCGAGGTGACCAGCGGGGCCGGTATCCTGCGGGCCTACAACCGGCCGGACGGCATCGCGCACACCGCCGCCGGGCAGGTCGCCGAGGCGGCGAAACTGGCGGCCTCGGCAGCCGAACCCGCCGAGCTGATCGCTCGGTTCGGGGTCGAGGGCCCGGCCGCCCTGGCCGGCATCGCCGACCTGCCGCCCGCCACCACGGTGGCCCACCCGCTGCTCGGCAGCGTGACGGTCGGCGCGCTCGGCGAGGTGGCGCTGATGGAGGCGACCGTCCACCTGCTCGACCTGATCGCGGCGGTCGGTGGCCCGCCTCCGGCCGACGGCGCCCTGCGGGCGACCCGTGCCCTGCTGGTCGAGGTGGCCGATCCGGTGGCCTTCATCGAGGCGGCGGCGGGTCGCGGCACCGGGGCGGTGCTGCCGGTCATCCGCTGACCCGAGACCCCGCCTGCCGAGGCCGGGCGTATCATCTGGCCGAGGCCACAACGGGGGAACCGGGGGAACGGTCGATGGTCGACATCGCATGGTGGATGCTGCCCGCAGCCCTGTACGGCGGCGGTTGGGTCGCCAACAATGCCCGTCGGGCGCTGAAGGTCCGGCACGAGCGCAGGATCGAGCTGCTCGACGCGGCCGAGCGCCGCCGGCTGTCCGTGGAGGCGGCCCAGCGCCCGCCGGAGCCGGTCTGCGGCTGCACCCACCACCTGGCCAAGCACGACAGGCAGGGCCGCTGCCACGAGGTGGTCGAGGCCCCCACCGCATGGGATGCCGAGCGCCGCCCGCTCCAGTACGAGCCGCGCCCCTGCAACTGCCAGCAGTACATCGGCCCCGAGCCCCTGAACACGGTCTTCGCGCCGGAGCTCACCGACCCGCGCTGACCGGCACCGGCCCCTGGCGTCGGCTCGCCGCGCGGGGCCGCCCTCGCAGGCGGGGCGGCGGTTCGGGTCGCCCGATCCTCCCTTCCTCTCTTTCCTCTCCGGTGGCCCGGTGGTGCGCGGGAGCGCGTGGTGCCGGGCTGGGGGGTTCGATCGGTGGCGGAGCATCTGTCATGGCCCTTTCAAAGAGGGGGCTTTGCTGTCACGCTGCTGCTCCCGGTTCGATCGTCCGAGAGGTTTCGATGAAAAGACTCCTGCACGCGCTGGCCGGCGCGGCACTGTTCGTCACGGCCGGCGCCGCGGCCCTCGCCACCCCCAATGTGGCGAGCGCCGCGGACTGCACGGCGGCCCAGGTCGTGGCCAACGGCGGCTTCGAGTCCGGCACTTCGCCCTGGACCGCGCCGAGCGGCGCGATCACCGGCGGTGGCGGTCAGAGTGCGCACTCCGGCGCCTCCTTCGCCTGGCTCGACGGCTACGGCTCCACGCACACCGAGACGCTCTCCCAGTCCGTCACCCTCCCCGCCGGGTGCGGCGCCGCCTCGCTGGGCTTCTGGTTGCACGTCGACACGGCGGAGACCAGCACCAGCACCGCCTACGACAAACTGGCCGTCGGACTCGGCTCCACCACGGTGGCCACGTACTCGAACCTGGACGCCCAGGCCGGTTACGTGCACAAGACCGTCGACGTCTCCGCCTTCGCGGGGCAGACCGTGACGCTCTCCTTCACCGGGGCGGAGGACTCCAGCCTGCAGACCAGGTTCGTCCTGGACGACGTCACCCTGGACGTCTCCGGCGGCACCACCCCGCCGCAGCCCGGCGATCCCACCCGGACCCCGGCCGCACCCGCCTACACCGTCGACCTCAGCAGTGACGCCTCCGGCGGCAGTTGGACCGGCCACGAGAGCGTGACCTTCACCAACGCCTCGGCCGCCCCGCTGAACGAGGTGTACCTGCGGCTGTGGGACAACTACCACGGCAGTTGCCCCAGCACCCCGATCACCGTGACCAAGGTGACGGGCGGGACGCCGTCCGCGCTCTCGGTGAACTGCACCGCGCTGCGGATCGCGCTGCCGGCGCCGCTCGCCCAGGGGCAGAGCGGTACGGTCGGCTTCGACCTCGGCATCACCGTGCCGAGCGGCGCTGACCGGTTCGGCCGCGACGGGGCGTTCGCCTTCATCGGCAACGCCCTGCCGGTGCTGGCGGTCCGGGACGCGGCCGGCTGGCACCTCGACCCGTACACCAACAACGGTGAGTCCTTCTACTCGCTGGCCTCGGACTTCACCGTCACGCTGGACCACCCGTCGAGCCTGCTGGTGCCGGCCACCGGCACCTCGGTGGACACCCCCGGCAGTGCCGGACGGACCGTCACCAGGGCGACCGCGAGCAAGGTGCGCGACTTCGCCTGGGGCGCCGGGCCGTTCACGCGGATATCCGGCACCTCGCCGGCCGGGGTGAAGGTCAACGTCTACTCGGTGGCGGGGATCAGCGCCGCCGACGCCCAGTCGATGCTCTCCACCGCCGTCTCGGCCGTCGACGCGCACGCCCAGCGCTTCGGGGCCTACCCGTACGGGGAGTTGGACGCGGTGATCGACAACAACTTCTGGTTCGGCGGCATGGAGTACCCCGGCTTCGTCCTCGACCTGGTCAGCACCACGGCGCTCACCCACGAGATCGGCCACCAGTGGTTCTACGGCATCGTGGGCGACGACGAGTACAACGGCCCCTGGCTGGACGAGGCCTTCACCGACTACGCCACCGACCTCGCCCTCGGCAAGACCGGCTCCGGCTGCTGGAACAGCGTGTCCTGGGCCTCGTCCGCCGAGCGGATCACCAACTCGATGACGTACTGGGACGCCAACTCCTCGCGCTACTCCACGGTGGTGTACGGCTACGGCAAGTGCGCCCTGCACGACCTGCGCCGCCTGCTCGGCGACACCGCCATGGCCAAGCTGCTACGGGACTACGCGCAGTCCCACTGGTACGGCGTCTCCACCACCGCTGAGTTCAAGGCCGCCGCGCAGGCCGCCACCACCGTCGACCTGACCTCCTTCTGGAGCCAGCACCGCATCGACGGCTGAGCGCAGCCGCACGGCACGCGCCGACCCCGGCCCCCGGACCGGGGTCGGCGCCCTTGACTCCGCGCGGGGTCGGTCGGTGCGGGGCACGCTGCGGCGGCCCCGCACCGACCCGTGGGCCGTCAGCCGAGGGCGAGTGCGCGCAGGCGGTCGGCGGCGCCGTTGAACAGGTCCTGGTCGCCGGGGAAGGTGCCGGAGTCGGAGTACTGCCAGATGGTCTGGTAGCCCCAGCCGTTCGGGAGGGTGCCGACGGTGGAGCCGTAACGGGCTAGCCAGAGCGGGTTGGTGGCGCCGAAGCCGCCGTTGTCGCCGGTGCACTGGGACCACCAGTTGACGGTGGTGTAGATGGTCGGGTAGCGGCCGGTGCGGGCGTGGACGGTGTCGCTGAAGGAGCGGATCCAGCTGACCATGGCGCTCTGGCTGAGGCCGTAGCAGGTGGCGCCGTAGGGGTTGTACTCGATGTCGAGGGCGGGTGGCAGGGTCCTGCCGTCGGCGGACCAGCCGCCGCCGTGGTCGACGAGGTAGTTGGCCTGGGTGGCGCCGGAGGAGCTGTTCGGCAGGGCGAAGTGGTAGGCGCCGCGGATCAGTCCGGCGTTGTAGGAGCCGTTGTACTGCTGGGCGAAGTACGGGTTGACGTAGCCGGTGCCCTCGGTGGCCTTGACGTAGGCGAAGCGCGCGCCGTTGGCGGCCGCGCCCGACCAGTTGACGTTGCCCTGGTAGCTGGAGACGTCCAGGCCGGGGGTCTGGGTGGCGGCGAGGGCGGCGAGGGGCGCGGTGCCCGACCGCCCCTCGTGTGCCGCGACGGTGGAGCCGGCGAAGTCGCGGTCGGGGTGGAAGGCCGCCCGGCCCTCGACGACGGGGGCGACGGGTGCGGGTTCGGCCGCGTAGGCCGGGGCGGTGGCGCCGGCTACCAGGGCGGCGGCGGCGAGCGCGGCCACGGCGGGCAGTCGGCGGCGGGTCGTGGTTCCGGTGGTGCCGGCGGAGCGGGAAGTGCGGGGCATGAACACTCCTCTGGTCCGTGCTGGTGGGCCCAAGGGGCCTGGGACGGCCGGGGGTTGGTCCGGCCGGGGAGCAGAGTAGCCATGTACCCGCCAGCGTCGCCAGGTGTCCCCGACCACTTCCTGAACCTCCGTCACGGGTGGACGGCCGCCGTCGCGCGCCCCGGCGTCGCCGCGCGGGCGGGGGTGCGAAGACGGAGCCGGGGCCCGTATCCGCAGGTCCCGCGCCTCGGGGCCGGTCCGCGCGCTGTGGCACGATGCCCGCAGGCCGGTCAGCAGGGACGGCCCGCGCCACGCCGCAGGCATCGAGCGGCGGGCGGCGCCCGTGCACGCAGAGAGGGACCCGCCATGTCCGAGACCATCCCCAGCCCCGCCCGGCCCGCCGGGGAACCCGTCTTCCGCCCCGCCACCCTCGCCGACGTACCGGCCCTGGTCGAGCTGGTCGAGTCCGCCTACCGCGGCGACGCCAGCCGGGCCGGCTGGACCACCGAGGCGGACCTGCTGGAGGGGCAGCGCACCGACGCCGAGGGCGTCGCCGAGGTCATCGGCCGCTCCGACGGGGTCCTGCTGGTGGCCGAGCGAGACGGCGAGCTGGTCGCCTGCTGCCAGCTTGAGCACCGCGGGGACCGCGCCTACTTCGGCATGTTCTCGGTGCGCCCCGGCCTGCAGGGCGGCGGGCTCGGCCGGGTGGTGCTCGCCGAGGCCGAGCGGGTGGCCGGCCGGGAGTGGGGCGTCGACGAGCTGGAGATGACCGTCATCGAGCAGCGGTCCGACCTGATCGCCTGGTACGAGCGGCGCGGCTTCCGCCGGACCGGGGTCTACACCCCGTTCCCGTACGGCGACGAGCGCTTCGGCGTCCCGCTGCGCCCCGACCTGCGGTTCGAGAAGCTGACGAAGGTGCTGAAGGAGGCATGATCAGCGGGCTGCGGGCGGGCGGTGCTCGGGATCGGATCCGTGATCGCTGGACGGTCGGTCGGTACGTGATGCCACGTCAAGTCACTGACCAGGGCCGATGCGGAGATGTCATACCTCGTTCATGATTGGTCTAGGCCAATGTGAGAGGCTGAGGGCGAACGGCCACGTTCCGTCCCATGCCCAGGGGGGCCATTTCCGCATGCCCGTACTCCATGGCACCGCCATGCCCGCACCCGACACCGGTTCGCGCCGGATACCCGAGGACCCGGTCCTCCGCCTCCCCAGCCCGCCCGACGACGAGGAGCTCTACTGGTACTTCGGCCCGCAGCGCCGCTGGGTGCTGCTCTGTGCCACCCTCTCCTACGCGGGAGCCACCGCCACCCTCGGCCTGTTCGCCCTCAGCCGGCCGCTGCTCTGGCCCTTCCTCGTGCTCACCGTGCTCAACGCGGCCACCTGGCTGCTCTCGCTCGCCGACGGCCAGCGCGCCCGCCGCTTCACCCGCGACTCGCACGACCTGCTGATGCGGGCCTGGCGGCCCGCCCGCCACCCGAGCGTCGACCTGCTGCTGCCGACCGCCGGCGAACCGCTGGCCGTCCTGGAGAACGCCTACCGCCACACGGCCGCCGTCCGGTGGCCCGGCGAGCTGACCGTCCTGGTCCTCGACGACGCCGCCCGCCCCGAGGTGCGCGAACTCGCCGAGTCCTACGGCTTCCGGTACCGCGCCCGCCCCGACCGCGGCCGGTTCAAGAAGGCCGGCAACCTCAACCACGGCCTGGCCGAGGGCAGCGGCGAGGTCATCGCCGTCCTCGACGCCGACTTCTGCCCCCGCCCCGACTTCCTGCACCACCTGGTGCCCTACCTCGACAACCCCGAGGTCGGCATCGTGCAGAGCCCGCAGTGCTTCGACACGGACGCCGACATGTCCTGGCTCGAACGCGCCGCGGGAGCCACCCAGGAGATCTTCTACCGCTGGATCCAGCCCTCCCGGGACGCGCAGGACGGCACCGTCTGCTGCGGCACCAACGCCCTCTACCGCCGCGCCGCACTCATGCGCGTCGGCGGCTTCGCCGAGATCGACCACAGCGAGGACCTCTACACCGGCCTCTCGCTCGCCCGCGCCGGGTGGACCACCCGGTACGTGCCCGCCCTGGTCGCCAAGGGTATGTCGCCCACCGGCCTGCCCGCCTTCATCAGCCAGCAGTACCGCTGGTGCCTCGGCTCCCTGGCGCTCGTCCGTGACCCGGACTTCCGCCGCGGATCGGAAAGGCCTGACCGGCGGACCCTGTCCCGCTCCGCCCGGCTCTGCTTCTGGAACGGCATCCTCGGCTACGTCACCAGTGCGGTGAACGTCTTCGCCGTCCCGCTGCCCGCCCTGATCATGCTGTTCTTCGCCCCCGGCGAGATCGAGCCCTGGCAGGTGCTGCCGTTCCTGCCGCCGATCTGGGTCTCGCTCGTCCTGCTGCCCGCGATGTCGCGCACCCGCTGGCGCTTCGAGGTCACCCGGGTCCAACTCCTCGGCGGGCTCTGCCACGTGGTCGCGATCGCGCACGCGCTGCGCCGCCGCAGTGCCGACTGGGTGCCCACCGGCGCCGTGTCGGGCGGCAGTTCGCTCGCCCGGACGGTCGCCCGGATCGGGGTCGGCTGGCTGGGGTTCGTCGTCCTCGCAGGCGTCGCCGGACTCGTCCGCGCCGTCGCGCTGTACGGCTGGCAGCCGTACTGGGCGCTCACCGCGCTGCTCGCGCTCACCGCGTACACCATGATCCCGCTGGTCCGGTCGCTCTGGCCGCTCCTGCGCGGCGGCAACGGAGCCGCCGTGGGCGAGGTCGCCCCGCCCGTACGACGCCGGTCCGACCTGGGCTTCGGCCACGCGGAGGCCGTCGCCGTCACCGCGGTGCTGCTGCTCTGCGGTCTGCTGGCGTCCGGCTGGGCCGATCCGCTGATCTTCTGAACCCCGATTCTCCGCTGCTGAGGTGACTGACAGTCAACTCAGCTGGATCCTCCCCTGTTTCCTTGCGCGTCGCCCCACCGGCGCGGACTCCGCCGCCCGGCCGCCCCATCGGCCCGGCGGCCCCGACCACCGCCGCCAGCCCCTGCAAGGAGCACCGCCGTGTCAACGGCCGTACCACCACCGTCGTCGCCGTCCTCATCCGCCGCCTCTTCTGTCGCCGCTGCCTCCGTCTCCGTCTCCGCCTCTGCCTCCGTCGACTCCTCCGCTCCGTCCGAACTGCTGCCCGGTGTCGTCCGGGTGGACCGGCCGGCCGCGCCCGAGCGGCGCCCCGCCGCGGACGCCGTCGCGCCGTCGCAGGCCGGCCGTCGCTCCGCCTTCCGTCCCGACATCGAAGGACTGCGCGGCGTCGCCGTCCTCGCCGTCCTCGCCTACCACGCCGCCGTTCCCGGCCTCGCCGGCGGCTACGTCGGCGTCGACGTCTTCTTCGTCATCTCCGGCTTCCTCATCACCGGCCTGCTGCTCGGCCGACCGATCGGCCTGTGGGACTTCGCCGCCCGCCGGGCCCGCCGCATCCTGCCCGCCGCCGCCACCGTCCTGGTCGCCACCGCGGCCGCCGGCGGCGCGCTGCTCGACCCGCTGCGCGGCACCGACCTCGCCCGCGACCTGATCGCCGCCGCCGGGCAGTTCGCGAACTGGCGCTTCGTCGGCCAGCAGACCGACTACCTGGCCGCCGGACGCGACCCGAGTCCGCTCCAGCACTTCTGGTCGCTCGGTGTGGAGAACCAGTTCTACCTGCTCTGGGGCGTCCTGCTGCTCGGCCTCGCCCGCTACCTGCACGGCCGCCGCCGCACCATCGCGATCACGATCGCCACCACGGCCATCGGCGCGGTCTCGCTCCTGCTGTGCGTCCGGTGGACGGCGACCTCGGCGCCGCTCGCCTACTTCTCCACCGCCAGCCGGCTCTGGGAGTTCGCGGCCGGCGCGTGCGCGGCGCTGCTCGGCGGCCCGCTGACCAACCGTGCCCTGGCCGGCCGCGAGCTGGCCAACCGTGCCCTGGCCGGCCGCGCACCGGGCGGCCGCGAGCGGGGGCGCGGGACGGCCTGGACGCTGCGGGTGCTCGGCTGGGGCGGCGCCGCGGCCGTCCTCGGATCGGTCCTGTCCTACGACCGCGACACCCCCTTCCCCGGCACCGCCGCGCTGCTGCCCGTCCTCGGCACCGCCGCCGTCCTGCTCGCCGGGCCCGCCCACCGCGCGCTCGGCGCCACCGACGTCGGACGCCTCCTCGCCACCCGCCCGCTGCGGGCCGCCGGGCGCCTCTCGTACGCCTGGTACCTCTGGCACTGGCCGGTGCTGACCATCGCCCAGGCCCGGTACGGCGCCCTGCCCTGGACCACCCTGGCCGCGCTCGCCGCCGCCAGCGCGCTGCCCGCCTGGCTCACCATGCGGCTCGTCGAGCAGCCGCTGCGGTACGGCAGCAGCCCGGCGCCGCGCCGGGGCCTCGCGGTCGGCGCCAGCGCCCTCGTCATTCCGCTGATCGCGGCCCTCACCCTCGGCGGCGGCACCGTCCGGGCCCTCGGCGGCACCGCCGACGCACCCGTCGCCGCCCCGGCCGGGGCCCCGTCCGGCCCCGCCCTGCTCGCCCCCGGCGCCCGGGTGCTCGGCCTGACCCCCTCGCTGGCCCGCGCCCGGGAGGACTTCCCGCCCGGCAAGGGCTGCGAGATCGCGCTCAACGCCGACAGCAGCCCGCGCTGCCTGTTCGGCGCCGAGGACAGCCCCGACCGGATCGTGCTGATCGGCGACTCGCACGCCGGCCAGTGGATATCGGCCGCACTCGCGATGGCCGGGCAACGGCACTGGGCCCTGGAGGTCCTGGTCAAGCCCGGCTGCCCGCTCGCCACCTTGACCGTGCGCAACAACGTCCTCGGCCGCACCTTCGAGGAGTGCGACCGCTGGCGCGAGAACTCCCTGACCCGGCTCACCTCCGGCCCCAGACCGCGCCTCGTCCTGATGGCCGGGCTCAACCGCTACGGCAGCCAGGAGGAACGCGTCCAGGGCTGGACCCGCACCCTCGACCGCCTCGCCGCGCTCGGGGCCCCGCTCGCCTACCTCGGCGACACCCCGATGCCCGGCAAGGACATCCCGACCTGCCTCGCCGCCTCCGACGGCCGCTCGGACGCCTGCTTCTTCCCGCGCGACACCGCCTTCGAACCGGACCCGATGCTCGACGGCGGCCTCGCCGCGCGCTACGGCGTCCGCACCCTCGACCTCGGCCCGCTGCTGTGCCCGGGCAGCGGTCCGGACTGCCCGGCGGTGCTGGAGGGCGTGGTGCTGTACCGCGACACCGGCCACATCACCGACACCCTGGCCCGGGTGCTGGCGCCGCGGCTGGACAAGGGGCTCCTGGAGGCGGCCGGGTAGGGCCGGCCCGCTGTTTCGGCCGCCGTCCCGCCGCTCCGCCGCCTCGTCGGTCCGGGGTGGCGGAGCGGCGGCCGGGGCGGCCGTCTCAGCCGTAGATGCTGCGGCAGAGTCGGGCCTGCTCCGAGCCCGCGGGCCAGCGGCCGATGCGTTCGGCCTGGTCGCAGATGCCGCCCGGGCCGAGGCTCGCGCCGGGCGCCTGGGCAGCTGGGGCGGCGCCGGGCGTGGCCGGGGCGGGGGTGCCCCGGGTCGACGGGGTGGGGTGCGGGGTGCGGCCGGGCTTCGCGCGCGGGGTCGCCGCGTGCTGCGCGTCGGCCGACTCGTCCTCGCCCGGCGCGGTGGCCGGTGCGGCCGGGGCCGGTCCGGCGCCCTCCGGAGTGGGGGGCGGCAGCGGGGACGGCGCGGGAGTGGTGGCCGGCGGGGAGAACGCGGGCCGTCCCGCCGGGTCGGCGGGCGAGTCGGAGGCGGAGGGCGAGGTGTGCGGCAGCGTCACCACGTCCAGCTCGTCACCCGTCCCCGGCCCGTACGTCGCCAGGACCGCGGCGAGTGCGGCGACCGTCCCGACGGCTGCGGCGGCCCACACCTTCCGGGACCGCCGTCGGACCGGTGCCGGCGCCGGAGCAGGGGCCGGCGGGTGACCGGCCGGTACCGGGGGCGGCTGCCACGCGTCCTGCGGCCACTGCCATCGTCCTCCGGTGGGCTGCCCAGTCATGTTCCCGTCCTTCCAGCGCCGAACCCCCGCCGAACCCCCGCCGTACCTTTACCTGTGCTCAACGAGCGCGCCGACTCCGGGACATGACCCGGAAGAGGGTTCTGGACGGGCGCCGATTGCCACCGCGCCACATGCTTGGGGGCATGGAGACCAACAGCACGTCCAAGCCCCTGGTCGAGGTGGCCGACTTCCGGACCGACAGCCGCTACCGCCTGGTCCACTTCGAGGGTCACGGCTGGGAGCCGCTCGCCCCCGAGGAGTTCGAGCCCCGGATCCACCAGCTCTTTCCCGACCTCGACCCGCGCGATCCGATCCGCGTCCATTGGGCCGACCGCCCCTGGGAGTGGCCCGCCTGGCACCCCGGTGAGGCGTGAGTCGCCGTTCGTTACGCTGTCCGGGTGAGTGTGGATCATTTCTGGTGCCGCCTGCCCGGCCCGGCCGTCGACACCTGCTCGCCGAAGGAACTCGGCGAGCTCGTGCCCGACCGGCAGGACGTCCGGTACGACCAGCTGGCCGCCGCCGGCCTCCTGCTCGGCGTGCGGAGCACCGCCCGGCTGATGGAACTCGCGCTCACCGAGAACGGCCTGCACCCCGACCCGGCCGCGCGGCTGCCCGTGTACGGCGGCGAGCGCCGCGAGCCCGACGCCGCGCAGACCGGCCCGCTGGTGCTGCGCCCCGAGCAGGTCGCGGCCGCCTTCACCTTCCTGCGCGACTCGGCGCTCGGTGAACTCGTGCGCCAGCAGGACACCGTGCTGGCCCGTACGGTCGCGCACCTCGGGTACCCGACGCCGTGGTCCGAGTCCTGGGCGGCGCGGGTGGTCGCCGACCTGCGGGAGCTGCGCGACTTCTTCGGCGATGCGGCCGCGGCCGGTGACGCGGTGGTCGTCCGGGAGGCGGAGTGAACGCGGGGGCGGAGGGGCTGCGCGGGGTGGAAGGGCTGCGGGGCATGGAGGGGCTGCGGAGCATGGAAGGGTTGCGCGGGGTGGAAGGGTTGCGCGGGGTGGAAGGGGCGGACGGGTTGAACGGGCTTTCGAGCACGGCCGGTTACCGTGAGGCGGCGGAGGAGCTCGCCGTCCAGTACGAGAGCGTGACGTTCGCCGAGGTCCACGGGGACCTGCTGCACTGCTACCCCGGGCCGCCCGCCGCCGTCCTCGACGTGGGCGCCGGCACCGGGCGGGACGCGGCCGCCCTCGCCGCCCTCGGCCACCCGGTCGTGGCCGCCGAGCCGACCGCCGAACTCCGTGCCGTCGGCGAGCGGTTGCACGCCGGCTCCGGCGTCCGGTGGGCTGCCGACGCACTGCCCGGGCTGCCACAGCTGAGCGCCGGGGCCGAACGCTTCGACCTCGTCCTGGTGACGGCGGTCTGGATGCATCTCGCCCCCGCCGAACGGCCGTTGGCGATGGACGCCATCGGCCGACTGCTCGCTCCGGGCGGCCGCCTCGCCCTGACACTGCGCCACGGCCCCGTCCCGCCGGGCCGCCGGATGTTCGACATCCGGCCCGAGGAGACCGTCGCGCTCGCCGCCGTCCGGAGCCTGCACCTGCTCCACCGCACCGAGCGCGCCGACCTCCACGGCCGCGCCGACGTCCGCTGGACGGGCCTGGTCTTCGAGCGCGCTCCGTGCTGATCGGCGGAGCAGGTCGAGCAGATCGAGTGGTTGTCGGTGGTGGACCGGCCGGTGATCACGGTCCTGCGCCACTCCCGTGGCGGCCCGCGCCGACAAGCGGGGCGCAGGGCGTCGACTACCGGTCGTCCGACCACCCGGCGGTGGTCCGGGCCCGCTCCTCCCACTGCCGCACGCCCGGGCCGCTCGGATCCCGGCGGCGGCAGAAATCCTCCAGCCAAGCGCATGTGGCGAGCATGGAGCGGCGGCGCTCCGGCCAGGGCGGGACCGGTCGGTCGTAGGCGCGGAACAGGTGGTCGAGGGCGTCCAGGTGGTCGGGGTGGTGCATGCGTACGATCCACTCGCACCAGGCGAGGTCCTCCACCGGGTCGCCGAGGTGGGCGAACTCCCAGTCCAGGACGGCCGTGATCTCGAAGGTGACCGGGTCGAGCAGGAGGTTGTTGGGGCCGAAGTCGCCGTGCACCAGCACCGCACCGGACGTGGCCGGTCCGTTGGCGAGCACGCCCGGGTCGAGCTCCTGCAGTCGGCGCAGGACCCGTCCGCAGGTGGCGAGCACCTGGGGCCCGTGCCCGGCGTCCAGCAAGTCCTGGGCGGGTACCCCGGGTAGGTGCCCGAGGGTGAGTTCATCCCCCTGCGCGGCGAGCACCGGCGGCACCGGCAGCACGCCCTGAAGGTGCGCCAGCAGTTGCCGCTCGCGCGCCAGCCGGGCCTCCCGGCCCGGGCCGTGGTAGCGCTTCACCACGACACTGCCGTCGCCCGTGGTGTGGTTGGTGTAGCCGTGCCGCATGGGATGCATACGCTGATCATCGTTGAGCCGGGGCGGGTGGAGCCAGCGAATACCCGGCGCGCTCGGGTCAGTTCACGTCGACGTGGTCGAAGAGTTCGAGCATCTGCGTGAGGACGTGCACGCAGGCGGTCAGGTCGGCGTCGGTCAGGTCGCCGCCGACCTGGCGGAGCAGATCGTGCTCGCGGTCGGTCGCCGCGGTGACGGCGGCCCGGCCGTGGTCGGTCAGCCGGATCAGCGAGGACCGCTGGTGGGCGGGGTTCGGGGTGATCTCGACCAGCTCCAGGGCCGCCGCGTCGTTGACCATGCGCTGGACGAACTGTCGGCTCAGCGCCTGGGCGCGGCCCATCTGCGGGACGGTCATCGGCCCGTGCTCCACGAGCAGGAGCAGTACGGCGCGCACACCGACGGACAGCCCCTCGATGGGCGCCGCCAGCTCCACCTTGCGGAGCACGCGCCGGTAGAGCGGGCCGACCAGGTCGAACACCTCCATCAGCCGGCGGGCGAGGACGTCGGGCGGGAGCGGGGCGTCAGTATCGGTCACCCGCCCATCATGACACCTTGGTTGCCAATTCCCGAAGAGGATGGCAACTTGGTTGTCATGACTGACACCTCTGACGTCTGTTCATTCGAATTCGACGACGGTCGCGGCCGCCTGGTCCACCGTGACGCCGGGTCCGGGCAGCCGCTGGTCCTGCTGCACGGTGGCCTCCTGGACCACCGCATGTGGGACGACCAGATCGCCGTCCTCGCCCGGGACTACCGGGTGATCGCGCCGGACGCCCGGGGCCACGGCGGGTCCTCCAACGCGACCGGGCCGTTTCGGCACACCGACGACCTCGCCGCCCTGCTGCGCCACCTCGACACCGGCCCCGCGCTCGTCGTCGGGCTGTCGATGGGTGGTGCCGTCGCCGTCGACACCGCGCTCGAACACCCGGACCTGGTCCGCGCGTTGGTCATCAGCGGGGTCGGCACCAGCGAGCCGGTGTTCCAGGACCCGTGGATCGGCGAGATCCGGGACGAGGAGATGCGTGCGCTGGCCGCGGGCGACATCGAGGGCTGGATCGCGGCGTTCACCCGGCTCTCGACCGGCCCGAACCGCACGCTCGACGAGGTCGACCCGGACGTCGTGCACAGGCTGCGGGAGATGACCCGGCGGACCATCACCAAGCACGCCCCCGACGAACCCGATCACCAGGTGCCCGTCACCGACACCTGGGAGCGGGCGGCGACGATCACGGTCCCGGTGCTGGCCATCAACGGCGGCCTCGACTCGGCGGATCACATCGGCGCGGCCGAACGGCTGGTGGGCATCGTCGCCGACGGTCGGGCGACGACGGTCGAGGGCACCGGGCACTACCCCAACATGGAACGGCCGGAGGTCTTCAACGGGATCCTCGGGGACTTTCTCCGGACCGTGTCGGCCGCCCGGACGGACTGACCTGGCGTCAGTTCGGAGCGGGCCCGGCGGCCGGGGGCGGCGGCCTCCCCGTCCGCCGGGCGGCTCCTCACCGCCCGGGGGCACACAGGAAGTCGGCCTGCTCGACGTCCTGTGCGGGGGCTCACCGGGGCGGGGCACCGAAGTCCTCGGCGACCAGCTGGGCGGCCCAGTGCCGGAGGGCCGGGATGAGGGGCGGGTGGGTGAGACCGGCGGCGGTGGCGAGGCGGTCGGCGGAGGCGGTGTCGTAACGGTCCTCGGAGAGGAACGTGAGGGTCTCCGGGTCGGCGCCGGTGAGGGCGCGGGGGAGCCGACGGACCAGGCCGACGGGGATCAGGCCGCGGGGCGGGCGAACGCCGAGGTGGGCGGCGATCAGGGCGATCAGGTCGGGGAGGACCGGGGTGGCCGGGTCCAGAACGCTGTGAGCCTGGACGGGTGCCCGGTCGTGCTCGGGGACGGCGGCGAGGAACCGGGCCAGGTGGTCGACGGTAACGACGGGCAGGAAGGTGCGGCGGGTGCCCGGCAGCAGGGGGAGGCGGCCGCGGTGGAGTTGGCGGACGAGCTGGGCGAGGCCGAGGTACTGGCCGGCCTCGCCGGTCCGCGAGTGGCCGATCACGCTGCTGGGGTTGACGGTGGTGAGCGGGACCCCGAGGCGGGGTGCGGTGACGCGGACGGCGGCGTCGCCGAGCTGCTTGGACGCCTCGTACGCGCCGAGGCGCGCGTAGAGGGCTGTGGTGGCGCGGGGGTCGAGCGGGTACTGCGGCTGCGGGTCGCGGCCGACGCGGTAGCCGGAGAGGTGCACCAGGCGGCGCAGCCGGGGCCGGGTGGCGGACCACCGCAGGGCGTGCAGGGCGCCGTGGACGTTGGCGGGTTCGGCCTGGGCGGGGGTGAGGCCGAACCGGTAGCGGGCGGCGAGGTTGTGGACGTCGCGGACCTCGGCGAGCCGGGCGTCGTCCTCGGGGGAGAGGCCGAGGCCGGGGCGGGTGAGGTCGGCGGCGACGGTGGTGAGCGCGGTGTCGTCGGCCCCGTGGGCGCGCAGCCAGTGGCGGAGGTCGGTGCCGCGGACGGCGGCGGCCACGGGCTCGCCGCGGGTGAGGAGTTCGAGGACGAGCCAGCGGCCGAGGAAGCCGGTGGCGCCGAGGACGAGGGTGCTGGGCGGTGGCGCGAGGGGCGGCATGCGGCGCTCCTGAATCTGTAGACCGGTCTGTATATTTTGTGGGCGCGAGGACGCCCCTGGGAGTGCGGGGAGAGGGCTGAGCCGCGCACCGGACGGTGGCGGCCCCACCTCGTCAGGGCCCGCGCGGTGCGACGGCCTACGCGGTGCGACGGCCCGCGCGGTGCGACGGCCTACGCGGTGCGACGGCCTACGCGGTGCGGGCGGCGGCCGGCTGCGTGCCCAGCAGGTGGCGGACGGCGTGCTGGGCGTGGTCCAGCGGCTCGCGGCTGCGCCGGACCGACGCGAGCAGGACCGCGCCCTCCATCAGGGCGAGCGCCTGTCCGGCGGCCGTCGCGGCCTCGGCCGGCCGGAAGCCCTCGGTCTCCAGCCGGCCGGCCAGCACGCGCTGCCAGCTCTCGTACACTTCCGCGCAGACGGCGCGCAGCGGCTCGTTGGTGCCGGCCACCTCCAGGGCGACGGTCGCGATCGGGCAGCCCTTGGTGTAGTCGGACCGCGCCAGCCGCTCGGCGAACACCTCGGTGAGCCGCTCGGTGAGTGCTCCGCTGTCAGCGCCCTCGGCGGCCAGCGAGGCGAGCAGGTCCCCGACCTCCTGGCCGGCCTGGGTGAGGGAGGCGGCGACCAACTGGTCCTTGCCCTCGGGGAAGTGGAAGTAGAGCGAGCCGCGCGGTGCGCCGGCCTCGGCCACGATCTGGTTGAGGCCGGTCCCGAAGTAGCCCTGTGCCTCGATCAGCGTCCGGGTGCCGGCGATCAGCCGGGCCCGGGTCTCCTCACCCTTGACTCCCATGCGGAAAACAATAGACCGGTCTGCATATTCCTGTCGACGGGACGTTAGCGCCAGCGTCGGCCTCAGCACCGCAGCTCGGGCGAGAAGCCGGTCCAGCGCAGTTCGTCGGGCAGGTGGCGCATGTCGTTGTGGAGCAGCACGGCCGACGGCCGACCGGGCGCGTAGCGGATGACGGTCAGTGCCGCGTTGCCGGAGTTCAGGCCGAGCCAGCGCCAGGGCGGGGCGTCCAGCGTGTGCCGGACCAGCCAGCCGATCAGGAAGGCGTGCGTGACGACCAGTTCGTGTCGGTCCGCGCCGCCCGGCACCGGCCCGGTGAACCGCCGGACGGCCCGACGCGCCAGCTCCGGACCGCGGGTGCGTTCCTCCGCCGTGGGCTGCGCGAGGAAGTCCAGCAGGAAGTCGGCGCTGTCGGCGGGCAGTTCAGGCCGCGACGGGACGTACGGGAGGTAGTCGCCGGCCTCCTCGCGGACCGTCGGGCTCACGCGGTCCAGCTGCCCACTGGCTGCCCGCCCGGCGGTCAGTTGCTCGGCGATCAGCCGCGCGCTCTGCGCGGCCCGGGGCAGCGGCCCGTGGTGCACCGCCGAGATCGGGCGGTCCGCCAGCCGCCGTCCGAGCAGGACGGCCTGCCGGCGCCCGTCGGCCGTGAGCCCGCTGCCGTCGGGGGCGGCCTCGCCGTGGCGGGTCAGGTAGAGGTAGCGGGTGGCGGACTCGGCCATGCTCCGGGACTCCTTCGTTCGGGTCTTCGGGCCCACGTGCGCTCGGGCCCCCGTGCTCGCGGTGGCGATCACGGGCTCCTCCCGGAGCGACGCCGTCGCGGCCCGGCCCGGTTCCGGATCAGCCCGCGTGGGCCTCGTCCAGCTGCGCCAGCTCCTCCGGTGCGAGGTGCAGCGCGCCGGCGGCGATGTTGTCCTCCAGGTGCGCCAGGTCGCCGGTGCCGGGGATGGCCAGGACGTGCGGGCCCCGGTGCAGGGTCCAGGCCAGCCGGACCTGGGCCGGGCTGACCCCGCGCGCCTGCGCCACCGCCCGTACCTGGGCGGGCTCGGTCTCGCCCGTGCCGGACTCCCGCCCGGCCCCGGCGATCGCGTAGAACGGGACGAAGGCGATGCCCTGTTCGCCGCAGAGCCGCAGGAGGGCGTCCTGCTCCGGCGAGGCGCCGATGCCGTACGGGTTCTGCACGCAGCGGACGGGTGCGATGGCCTGCGCCTCGGCGAGCTGGTGCGGGTGGATGTTGGAGACGCCGAGCTCGCGGATCAGCCCGGCCTGGCGCAACTCGGCCAGGGCGCCGAAGCGTTCGGCGATCGAGTCGGTGCCGGCGATCCGCAGGTTCACCAGGTCGAGGTGATCGCGGCCGAGTTGGCGCAGGTTCTCCTCGACCTGGCCGCGCAGCTGCTCCGGGGTGCGGGCATGCTCCACCCACGCGCCGTCGAGCCCCCGGCCGGGGCCGACCTTGGTGGCGATCACCAGGTCGTCGGCGTACGGCGCGAGTGCCCGGTTGATCAGCTCGTTGGCGGAGCGCAGCGGGGAGAAGTAGAAGGCGGCGGTGTCGATGTGGTTGACGCCCAGCTCGACGGCGCGCCGCAGGACGCGGACGGCCTGCTCGCGGTCGCGCGGCACGGCGTGCGGGACGAGCGCCCGGCCGGTCTGCGGCAGGCGCATCGCGCCGAAGCCGATCCGGTGGACGGCGCGGTCACCGAGCGTCCAACTGCCGGAGGCGGCGGCGGTGACGGGGGAGGTGGCGGGTTCGGACGGGGCGGTGACGGGGGAGGCGGCGTGTTCGGACGGGGCGGTGACGGGGGAGGCGGCGGGTTCGGACGGGGCGGTGGTGTGGGAGGTCATGCCCGTCATGATCGCCACTGCACTACCCTGACCGCCAACGATTCGGACATGTGTGAATCCACGGGGGCGGAGTTGGCGGCGGAGCTGCTGTTCACGGCGGGCGACCTGGCGCGGATGCGCTTCGCGGTCTCGCCGATGTGGGAGGTGGGCCCGAGCCTGCGCCTGCTGCATTCGGGGCTCGCGCACGCCGTCCACCAGCCCTGGGTGGAACAGGTCCGGCCCCGGCTGGCCGCCGCCGGGCCGGCCCACGGCTGGCTGGCCGAACTCGTCCCGCCCGCCGGCTACGTGCCCGACTTCGTCAACCCCGCCCCGGCCGGGCCCGCGCCCACCCTGGCGGGCGAACTGGCCGCGATCCGGGCCACCCCGGCCGAGCGGGTGCGCCGCGACCTCGACCGGATGCGGGACGGCCAGGGCCGGCTCGGCCCCCGGCTGCGCGCCCTGTACGCCGACCCGGCGGCCGGCCTGGCCCGGCTCACCGAGGCGATCGAGGCGTACTGGGATCTCGCGCTCGCGCCGTACTGGGCGCGGATCCGCGCCGTCCTGGACGCGGACGTGCTGCACCGGGCCCGTCAGGTCGCCGAGCACGGCGCGGCCCGGGCCCTGAACGACCTGCACGCCGAACTGTGCTGGACGGAGGACACCCTGCGGCTGCGCCGCCGGTCCCGCCCGCTGTCGCGCCGGACGGCGGGGGCGGGCCTGCTGCTGATCCCGTCCGCCTTCACCGGCTCGGCGCTGTTCAGCCGGGTCGCCCCGCCGGACCCGCCGCAACTCGCCTACCCCGCCCGGGGGATCGGTACCCTGTGGGCCGCCGGCGCCGCCCCGGCCACCGGCACGGCCGCGCTCGCCGCGGTCCTCGGCCGCTCCCGGACCCTGCTGCTGACCGAGCTCGCAGCCCCGGCCTCCACCACCGAACTCGCCCACCGCACCGGGCTGTCGCCCTCGGCCGTCTCCCAGTACCTGACGGCGCTGCGGGACGCCCGGCTGGTCAGCGCCCACCGCGCCGGGCGCTCGGTGCTCTACGCCCGGACGGCCTCGGCGGAGGCCCTGCTGGCGCCGCTGATGCGGGCCTGACCGCCCACGGGGGTGCCCACGCGGCCTGGCTGCAGTCGGGCGCCGCTCGGTAGGCTGCCCGGCATGGACTGGGAGGGCATCGTCGAGGAGCCGCAGGGCTCGCTCACCGCGCTCGACGGTCGTCTCCTGCTCGACCCGGACACCCGGATCGCCACCGTGGACGGCCGCGAGGTCCACCTCACCCGCCAGGACACCCGGGTGCTGCGCGCCCTGATCGAGCTGGGTGAGGGGGTGCACGACCCGCTGGACATCATCGAGCGGGTCTGGGGCTGCTGGCCGGACCCGCGCGAGTTGCGGGTGCCGATGGCCGTCCTGACCTTCAAGCTCGGCGAGCCGTCGTGGATCGAACGGACCGAGGACGGCTACGGCCTGCGCGCCCCGGAGCGCCCGTAGGGCTTGTCCGGCGGCGGTTCCCGCCGTCATGCCGCGGCAGTGACGACTGTCACGCCTGGTTCATGATCGTCCGCACTGGCGCGGGATCCGGCCGGATCGGGATGATGAGCCAGGTCAACGGGGCGGGTCGCCCCGGGCGTGTTCGAACGGGGGATCGGCGATGTCGCCGCATGAGATCGGGTTGTACGCGAGCGCGGCCGCCGTGGTCGGCTCGGGGCTGCGGTTGCTGGTGCTGGCCGTCGGACCGGCCGGCGGCTCCGCAGCCGCCGGCCGGCCGGGGGAGGTGCTGGCCGTCGTCCGCGCCGCCCTGGCACGGCGGCCCTGGGTCACGGTCACGCTGTTCGCCGTGATGGCGGTGATGGCCATCCTGCAGTACGCGGTGCCCGCCGTGGTCGACGATCTGATGCGGCAGCCGGGTGCGCTGTCCGACGGGCAGTGGTGGCGGGCCGGTACCGCGCTGCTGGTGCAGTCCTCGGGCCTCGGGCAGATCGCGATGAACCTGCCGGCGCTGCTCGTGGTCGGTGCCGTCGCCGAGGCGGTCCTCGGGTGGTGGCGGACCCTGGCGGTCTTCCTCGTCAGCGGTGTCCTCGCGCATGTGGTGAGCCTGGCCGGCTGGTCGCCGCGCGGTGGCGGCGACTCCGTGGCGGTCTGCGGTCTGCTCGGCGCCCTGGCCGTCACCTGCCTGCTGCGCGGGGACCTCCGAGGCCCCGCATTCAAGGCCAACTGGTTCGTGCTGCTCGTCCCGGCGGCCGCGCTGGTGCTGTGCGCGATGGAGAACAACCACGGCGCCGGCCTGCTGGCGGGCTGTCTGCTCGGCCTGGCCGTCGCCCCGGGGACCTTCGGGACGGCGGGCCGCTCGCAGCCCGTCACGCCCTGACCGTTCCGCTGCCACGGCCCGGACCGCTGGTCCCGGTGTCATCGCCATACCCGCTGCTCTTCCCCCGGGTGCCGTGCACCGAGGGGGGACTGCGAGAGTGCGGGTATGACACTTCGGACACTTCGCTGCGCCGTCCTCGACGACTTCCAGGGCGTCGCCACCAGCGTCGTCGACTGGTCCCCGGTCGCCGACCGGGTGGCGGTGACGGCCTTCCGTGAGCACCTCGGCTCGGAGGACGAACTCGCCGCCGCGCTGGTCGACTTCGACATCGTGGTGACCCTGCGCGAGCGGGTGCCGTTCCCGGCCTCGGTGTTCGCCCGGCTGCCGAGGCTCCGGCTGCTGATCGCCTCCGGCATGCGGAACTCGGTGATCGACTACGCGGCCGCCGAGGCGCACGGCGTGACCGTCTGCGGGACGGCCAGCTCCTCCACCCCGCCGGTCGAGCTGACCTGGGCGCTGCTGCTCGGCCTGGCCCGCGGCATCGTGCCGGAGAGCACGGCGGTGCGCGAGGGCGGCCCCTGGCAGAGCACCGTCGGCGCCGATCTGCACGGCCGGGTGCTCGGGCTGCTGGGGCTGGGGAAGATCGGCAGCCTGGTCGCCCGGGTCGGACTGGCCTTCGGCATGGACGTGGTGGCCTGGAGCCGGAACCTCACGGACGAGCGGGCCGCCGAGGTCGGCGTGCGTCGGGCGGCCACCAAGGAGGAACTGCTGAGCGGCAGCGACTTCGTCTCGATCCACCTCGCGCTGGGCGAGCGCACCCGGGGGCTGCTCGGCCCGGCCGAACTCGCCCTGATGAAGCCCGAGGCCTACCTGGTGAACACCTCCCGGGCGGCGATCGTCGACCAGGACGCGTTGCTGGCCGCGCTCACCGAAGGCCGGATCGCGGGCGCGGCCGTGGACGTCTTCGACGTCGAGCCGCTGCCCGCCGACCACCCGCTGCGCACCGCGCCCCGGCTGCTGGCCACCCCGCACCTGGGGTACGTGTCGCGGGACAACTACCGCCGCTACTACGGCGAGGCGGTGGAGGACATCGCGGCCTTCCTGGCCGGCGAGCCGATCCGCCGGCTGGGCTGACACCCGTGGCGGCGTCCGCCCGCCGCGCGTGCCCCGGCCGCATACTGGCCGCGTGACGAGCGCAGACGGTGGACGGGGTACGGGTCGGCGCGGTGTGCTGAGGGCGGGTGCGGCCGCGCTTCTGCTGGGCGCGGCGGGTTGTGCGGGCGGCGCCGGGAAGCCGGTGGCGCCGGCGAGTTCGGGCACCCGGCAGCCCACGACGGGGACGTCCGGGCAGACGCCACCGGCGACGCCAGCGGCATCCCCCTTGCCGCAGCCCCCGCTCTGGCAGCCCGGCCCGTCCGAGGTGCAGCCCGACGTCAAGCGCCGCGCCGTCGAGCTGGTCGCTGCGCTCGGCGCCTGGCCGCCCGGCGGGCAGGGCGCGGAGGCGGCCCGGGCCAGGGTGGCGGCGCTCGGCCTGCCGCCCGCGCTGGCGGACCAGGCCGGGCCGCTGGCCCCGGCGGTGTCCGAGGCGAGCCTGGAGGTGATCGACGCCCAGTACGGCGGGATCCTCGCGGACTCGGCGAGCGTGCTGGTGGTCTGCCGGCAGTGGACCCGCGGGTCCGACGGCCCGATCGCGGAGGGCGGCACGACGGTGGACGTCCGGCTGAGCCGGGCCGAGCCGCGCTGGACCGTCACCGGCCTGAACCCGGGAGACCCGGGGCCGGCCGCCGCCACGCCCTCCCCGGGGGTGGCGCAGGTGCTGGCCCAGCCGAGGATCGAGCTGCCGCCCGAGGCGGCCGCCGACCTGCGCAGCGGCACCGTGCACGACAGCGTGGTGCAGGCGATGCTCCGGCTGGCCGGCCCGTACACGCTCTCGGTGAGCGTGGTGCGGACCGGCCATCCGTTGGACGTCTTCGGCACGACCCGGCCCAGCGACCATCCGCGGGGCCGGGCCTTCGACGTCTGGCGGATCGACGGCCGGGCGGTGGTGGACCCGGCGACGCCCCGGCAGTTGGTCGAGTCCTTCATGCGGGACGCGGCCGCCGCCGGTTCGTACAACGTGGGCGGTCCGGTGGCGATCCCGGGCGTCGGCAGTCAGTTCTTCACCGACGACACCCACCACGACCACGTCCACGTCGGGTTCACCGCCTGACGGTGCGTCAGTTGACGTTGACGCCGCTCCAGGCCGCCGCGACGGCCTTGTACTCGGTGCTGTTGAGGCCGTAGAGGTCCTTGGCGGCACTGAGGGAGGCGGTGCGGGCGCCCTTGTAGTTCGTGGTGGAGGTCATGTAGACGGTCAGCGCGCGGTACCAGATCTTGGCGATCTTCTGGTTGCCGATGCCGGTCACCGTGGAGTTGTTGCAGGTGGGGCTGTTGTAGGTGAAGCCGTTGATGGTCTTGCTGCCGCTGCCCTCGCTGGCCAGGTAGAACCAGTGGTTGCCGACGCCCGAGGAGTTGTGCACGTCGAGCTTGCCGACCGAGCTGCTCCAGCAGTCCGCCGACCGGCCGTCCAGGGAGGGCTTGTCGAAGCGGCGCAGCCACGGCGGGGTGGACTGGTCGCTGAACAGGTAGTCGCCGGTGTCGACCGGGTTGTTGGCGTACCACTCGACCATGGTGCCGAAGATGTCGCTGGTGGACTCGTTGAGGCCGCCGGACTCGCCGCTGTAGCGCAGGTTGGCGGTGGCGCTGGTGACGCCGTGGGTCATCTCGTGGCCCATGGTGTCGAGGTCGACCTGCTCCGGGTCGGTGCTGCCGTCGCCGTCGCCGGTCATCATGCAGAAGCAGCTGTCCGACCACTGGGCGTTGTCCCAGTTGGTGCCGACGTGGACGAAGACGGTGGCGCCCTTGCCGTCGTTCTTGATGCCGTTCCGGCCGAAGGTGTTCTTGTAGTAGTCGAACGTCCAGGCGGTGTTGGCGTGGGCGTCGACGGCGGCGGTGGAGCGGTCGGTGGAGAACTTCTTCCCGTCGCCCCAGACGTTGGTGGTGCTGGTGAACGGGGTGCCGGAGGTCGCCTTGAGCGCGCTCGCCGCGACGTTGTTGGCGTCCTTGGTGACGTGGCCGCGGACCGGGTCCTTGAGGGTGTAGCCGCCGCTCTGGGCGGTGGTGTCGATCGTGATGTCGCCGGTGTACTCGGAGTGGCCGGTGCCGGCGGCCTGGTGCTCGGCGTCGTAGGTCTCGATCTGCTCGCCGGTGGTGGCGTCCGTGACGACCACCTTGCCGGCCGGCTGGCCGTGCTCGCCGCTGCCCTCGACGGTCGTCCGCCAGGCGAGCCGGGGCGTGCCGTCGGCGGCCCAGACGACCAGCTCGGGCGTGCTGGTGGCGTCCTGGACGCCGGGCGCGGCCGCGATCGCGTTGGCGGCGCCGGCCTGCGCGGGCACCTTCGGGACGGTGGACGTGACGGCGGCGTCGTGGGCGGCCGCGCGGGAGGAGTCCTTGAGCCGGCCGCGGGCGTCCTGGTGGACGACCAGGTCGCCGCCGACCACCGGGAGGCCCTGGTAGGTGCGGTCGAAGCGGACGTGCTGGGTGCCGTCGGCGTCGAGGACGACGTCCTTGACCACGAGGTCCTGGCCGGCGCCGAAGCCGAACACCCCGGCGTTGCGGGTGACGTTGGCGCGGGCCTGGGCTATCGCGGCCTCGCGCGTGCCGGTGGCGGCGGAGGCCGTACCGGTGGGGACGACGACGCTGACGAGCGCGGCGACGACCGCGATGGCTCCGGCCGCGAGGGCGCGGCGGGAGGAGGAGGTGGGGCTCACTCTGACTCCAGTCGGGGTAGCTGCAGGGAAAAGAGCTGCGACTGAGATTGATGGCGATCAGTCAGGTGGAGCTAGAGGAAAGGTCATATCTTTGCCAAGTTGTGTCCTGCTCAAATCAAAAATGATCAGAAACTGGCAACCCGTCACGCTCCGACGCTTCCCGCCCGCTTCTCCGCCGGTCTCCCCGCCCGCTTCCCCGTCCGTCGGCCCCGGCTCTCCCCTCGACCCCGTCGACGCCTTCGATCATCCCCTCAACTCCCGCCGCACAGCAGGGTTCTGGGCCGTCCACTCCTCGGACGGCCCGGCCCGGTGCGGAGCGGTGGTTGTACTCTGCACGCGGATGGTCGGCGCCGGCCCGTCCGGTACGGCGCCACGCCCTGTACCCTGCCCGGCGCCGCATTCCGGAGGTCCGCCCCCATGAGCTCGTCCGTCCCGTCCTTCGACGGCCCGCTGCTGCGCACCCAGGACGTCGACGTCGTGCGCGACGGGCGCCACCTGCTGCGCGGGATCACCCTCGCCATCGAGCCGGGCGAGCACTGGGCGCTGCTCGGGCCCAACGGGGCGGGCAAGTCCACCCTGCTCGCCCTGCTGGGCGCGGTCTCCCACCCCACCCGGGGCGAGGTGGACGTGCTCGGCCGCCGGCTCGGCCGGGTGGACATCCGCGAGCTGCGCGCCCATCTCGGGCACGTCAACCCCCGGCACCCGCTGCGCTCGCCGCTGACGGTGCGCGAGGTGGTGCTGACGGGGCACGCCAACACCATCGAGCCGGAGCTGCACCGCAAGCCCGGCCCCGAGGTGCTGGATCGGGCCGAGCAGCTGATCGAGACGCTCGGCATGACCGCGATCGCCGAGTCCCCGTGGACCACCCTGTCGCAGGGCGAGCGCGGCCGGGCCCTGATCGCCCGCGCGCTGATGCCGAGCCCCCGGCTGCTGCTGCTCGACGAGCCCGCGACCGGGCTGGACCTGACGGCCCGCGAGCTGCTGCTGGACAGCCTGGACCTGCTGCGCCACCAGCATCCGGAGCTGGCCAGCGTGCTGGTCACCCACCACCTGGAGGAGCTGCCGGAGAGCACCACCCACGCCCTGCTGCTGCGGGACGGCCAGTGCGTGGCGGCCGGACCGGTGGCCGAGGTGATGACCACCGAGCTGATCAGCCTGACCTTCGGCCACCCGATCCGGATCAGCCGCCACGAGGGCCGGTGGACGGCCCGCGCGGCCGCCCGCCGGGCGCCCGGGCACTGACGGGCCCCGATCGGGCCGGCGGTTTCCAGGGGCCGCTGCGGGCGGGCGGTTCGCTTCCGGTTGGGGGGCGGGTGTAGACGTAAATAACTTTTTACGTAAGGTATGCCTTAGCTAAGGCGGGGTCGTCGTTCGTCGCCCCACCGGCGCTCAGCCCTGCCCCGGCACCCCCATGCCCTTTTCCGTTGGAGCCCGCATGTCCGCCCGCCGCCGTTCCACCGCAGCCGCGCTGCTCACCCTCGCCGTGGCGACCGCCACCCTGGCCGGCTGTGCGGAGAAGAAGGACGACAAGGCGGGCGGCTCGGACGCGGTCAAGATCAACGCCACCGACACCGCCTGCGAGGTCTCCAAGACCAGCTTCCCGGCCGGCCACGTCGTCCTGGACATCGGCAACAAGGGCTCGAAGACCACCGAGGTCTACGTCTACGCCGCCGGCGACAAGATCGTCACCGAGCGCGAGAACATCGGCCCCGGCACCAAGGCCACCATCAACGCCGAGATCAAGGCCGGCTCGTACGAGATCGCCTGCAAGCCCGGCATGGTCGGCGACGGCATCCGTCAGAAGATCACCGTGACCGGCGAGGGCGGCAGCTCCGCCGCCGCCGACCCGCGCCTGGCCGTCGCCGTCGACGCGTACCGCACGTACGCCCAGCAGCAGGCCGACGCCACCATCCCGGCCGTCGAGGCCTTCGCCGCCGCGATCAAGGCCGGCGACGTGGAGAAGGCCAAGTCGCTGTACGCGCCGTCGCGCACCGGCTGGGAGCGCACCGAGCCGGTCGCCGAGAGCTTCGGCGACGTCGACCCCAAGACCGACACCCGCGAGGACAAGCTGGAGGCCGGCCAGCAGTGGACCGGCTGGCACAAGCTGGAGAAGTCGCTCTGGGCCGACGCCAAGATCGGTGACGACGAGAAGAAGCTCGCCGACCAGCTGGTCAACGACCTCAAGGACTGGCAGAAGAAGATCCCCGAGGCCGAGATCACCGCGACCAGCATGGCCAACGGCGCCAAGGAACTGCTGGACGAGGTCGCCACCAACAAGATCACCGGCGAGGAGGACCGCTACAGCCACACCGACCTGGCCGACTTCCAGGCCAACGTCGAGGGTGCGCAGAAGGCCTACGAGCTGCTGAAGCCGGTCGCCGCCGAGAAGGACCCGGAGCTGGCCAAGACGCTGGACTCCGAGTTCACCGCCATCCAGGCCCTGCTCGCCAAGTACAAGCAGGCCGACGGCACCTACACCTCGTACGACAAGGTCACCGAGGCCGAGCGCAAGACCTTCTCCGACGCCGTCAACTCGCTGGGCGAGCCGCTGTCGAAGCTGGCCGCCGCCGTCGTCGTCAAGTAGCGCCCCAGGTTCCACCCCGAGCACCATTCCCACCCCACCGACGCCGTGGCGGCCCGAAGCGGCCGCCACGGCATCGGCGAGTCAGCACAGAGAAGGATCCGCCGCCGATGGACGCCGAGAACGCCCAGGCCGTCGAGAACGCCCAGGCCGTCGACACCGCGCAGCCGCCCGGGACGCCGAGTGCGTCCGGGGGCGCCGTCAGCCGACGGGTCGTGATCGGCTGGGCCGGCGCGGGCGTCGCGCTCGGCGCCGCCGCCGTCGGCTCGGTCGCCGCGGCCACCCGGCAGGACGACGCCGCCCCGGCACCGGCCGCCCAGACCGGCGCGGACGTGCCCTTCTACGGCGAGAACCAGTCCGGCATAGCCACCCCGGTCCAGGACCGCCTGCACTTCGCCGCCTTCGACGTCTCCGAGAAGGCCACCCGCGAGTCGCTGGTCAAGATGCTCAAGGAGTGGACCAAGGCCGCCGCCGCGATGACCGGCGGCCGCGAGGTCGGCACCGGCGCCGCCAACGGCCTGCCCGAGGCGCCGCCGGACGACACCGGCGAGGCCCTCGGCCTGCCCGCCTCCCGGCTCACGCTCACCATCGGCTTCGGCCCCACCCTGTTCGAGAAGGCCGGACCGGACGGTCAGCCCGTCGACCGCTTCGGCCTCCGGACCAAGCGACCCGAGGCCCTGATCGACCTGCCGACCTTCAAGGGCGACAAGCTCGACCCGCTGCGCAGCGGCGGCGACATCTGCGTCCAGGCCTGCGCCGACGACCCGCAGGTCGCCGTGCACGCGATCCGCAACCTGGCCCGGATCGGCATGGGCACCGTCAACATCCGCTGGTCCCAGCTCGGCTTCGGCAAGACCTCCTCCACCACCCCGGACGCCCAGACCCCGCGCAACCTGATGGGTTTCAAGGACGGCACCCACAACATCGCGGGCACCGACGCCGCCGGGCTGGCCGAGCACGTCTGGGCCGCCCCCGGCGACGGCCCCGAGTGGATGACCGGCGGTTCCTACCTGGTCGCCCGGCGGATCCGGATGCACGTCGAGACCTGGGACCGCGCCTCGCTCAAGGACCAGGAGGACACCTTCGGCCGCACCAAGGGCGAGGGCGCCCCGTACGGCAAGGCCAAGGAGCACGACGCGCCGGACCTCAAGGCGATGCCCGCCGACTCGCACGTCGCCCTGGCCCACCCGGACGCCAACAACGGCCTGATGATCCTGCGCCGCGGCTTCTCCTTCACCGACGGCACCGACGGCCTCGGCCGCCTGGACGCCGGCCTGTTCTTCCTCGCCTACCAGCGGGACACCCGCAAGGCCTTCGTGCCGCTCCAGCAGCGGCTCGCGGCCAGCGACAAGCTCAACGAGTACATCCAGCACGTCGGCTCCGCCCACTTCGCCTGTCCGGCGGGCGTCCGCAAGCCGGGGGAGTGGTGGGGCCAGGCCCTGTTCGGCTGACGCCCCGACCGCTTTCCCCCCGTACCACCTCGACCCCCCAGGAGCCCGCGTGTTCGGCAACTACCTGATCGGCCTGCGCGAAGGCCTCGAAGCCAGCCTGGTCGTCTGCATCCTGATCGCCTATCTGGTCAAGACCGGCCGCACGGACAAGCTGCCGCCGGTCTGGATCGGCGTCGCCTCGGCCGTCGTACTCAGCATGGCCTTCGGCGCCGTGCTCCAGTTCGGCTCCTCGCAGCTCACCTTCGAGGCCCAGGAGGCGCTGGGCGGCTCGCTGTCGATCATCTCGGTCGGGCTGGTCACCTGGATGGTGTTCTGGATGCGCCGTACCGCCCGGCACCTGAAGACCGAGCTGCACGGCAAGCTGGACGCGGCCATCGCCATGGGCACCACGGCCCTGGTGGTCACCGCCTTCCTGGCGGTCGGCCGCGAGGGCCTGGAGACCGCGCTGTTCATCTGGTCGGCGGTGCAGGCCACGAACGACGGCTACAACCCGCTGATCGGCGCCGCGCTCGGCCTGCTCACCTCGGTGGTGCTCGGCTGGCTGTTCTACCGCGGCGCGTTGAAGATCAACCTGGCCAAGTTCTTCACCTGGACCGGCGCGATGCTGGTGGTCGTCGCGGCCGGCGTGCTCGCCTACGGCGTGCACGACCTGCAGGAGGCCGGCTGGCTGCCCGGGCTGCACAGCGTGGCCTTCGACATCAGCAGCACCATCCCCAAGGACAGCTGGTACGGCACCCTGCTCAAGGGCGTGTTCAACTTCCAGCCGGACCCGACCGTGCTGCAGCTGGTGGTCTGGCTGCTCTACCTGCTGCCGACCCTCGCCGTCTTCTTCGGCCTGCTCGGCCGCAAGGTGAAGCCCCTCGCGCCCAAGCCGGCCGCCTGACCGGCCCGTTCGCCCTCCGCACCGCCCCGCCCGGCACCCGCCGGACGGGGCGGTGTCGTAGGCGGACGCATCCTTGTACGCACCACCGACGGTCCGTCCCGCAGTGGGACCGGACACGCGCGGGGCCCCGGACGATCGCCGATCGTCCGGGGCCCCAGGCGTATTCCGGGTGGGACTACTCGCTCTTGATCGCGCCCAGGATGTCCATCCGGGCGGCCCGGTGGGCCGGCCAGAGGGCGGCCAGCAGGCCGATCACCGCGGCCGCGACCAGGAAGCCGACGATCTGCAGCGGCGGCACCACGGTGGTCATGTTCTTGAACGAGTCCGCGATCGCGTGGTTGCCCGCCCAGGCCACCAGGACCCCGAGCCCGACCCCGACCACGCCGCCGAACAGCGCGATCAGCAGCGACTCCAGCCGGACCATCCGGCGGATGCCGACCCGGTCCAGGCCGATCGCCCGCAGCATGCCGATCTCCCGGCGCCGCTCGAACACCGACATCGCCATGGTGTTGACCACACCGAGCACCGCGACCACCACGGACATGCCGAGCAGCCCGTACATGACGTTCAGGACGTCGGTGACCATCCGGCGGGTCTCCGCCTTGATGTCCTTCTCGCCCTTGACCGCGATCAGCGGGTTACCGCCGGTCGCGTCGCGCAGCGCCTGCTTCAGCTTCTCGTCCGCGCCGTTGGCGCCCTTCACCAGGATCTTCTGCAGGCCGGAGCCGGGCAGCGCGTGCGGGCCGACCACGGTGTCCGGGGCGACGATGCCCGCCAGCGCGGTGTTGGCCTCCAGCACGGCGCCGATGGTGAGCGAGCCCTTGGTGTCATCCGGGTAGGTGACGGCGAGGGTGTCGCCGACCTTGTAGCCGTTGCGCTCGGCGGTGCCCGAACTCACCATCAGCCGGCCCTGCCTGAGGGCGTCCGCGGAACCGTCCTTGACCTTGACGGTGGCCAGCTGGTCGATGGCCGCGGCGTCGACCGCCGTCAGCCACTCGTTGTCGGAGCCGTCCGCGCCGGTCGTCACCGGTACGCTGCGCATCACGCTCATCGCGCTGACACCGGGTGCCTTGGCGATCTGGCCGGCGACCTCGGGGGAGAGCATCGAGAAGTTCTGCATGGCGACCGTGTAGTCGGCCTTGAGGTCGCTCGTGGTCGCCTCCTCGACGGCCTTGTTCACCGAGGCGCCGACCACGGTCAGCGCGGTGATCAGGGTGACGCCGATGGTCAGCGCCGAGGCGGTGGCCGCCGTCCGGCGCGGGTTGCGGATCGCGTTCTCCTGGGCCAGCTTGCCGGGCGTGCCGTACAGCCGGCGCAGCAGCGGGGCGAACAGGGCGATCAGCGGCCGGGACAGCAGCGGGGTGAGCACGAACACGCCGATCATCAGTGCGCCCGCGCCGAGGCCGACCAGCTTGGCCTCCTTGCCGCCCGCACCCGCCGCCAGCGCGCCCGCGCCGGCCAGGCCGAACAGCAGGCCGATCGTGTTGCGGACCAGCAGGCTCTTCTGGGTGGCGGGCTGCTCGGTGGAGCTCATCGCGGCCACCGGGGCGATCCGGGAGGCCTTGCGGGCGGGCAGCCAGGCGGCCAGCACCGTCACCAGCACGCCGACCAGGAGCGAGGCGATGATCGTGGAGGGGCTGATCACCAGCGGGCCGTCCGGCAGGTTGGCGTCCATCGGGCCGTTCAACAGGGACTGCAGCCCGGCCGCGATGCCGATGCCGGCGAGCAGACCGGCCACCGAGGCGGTCAGGCCGAGCAGCAGCGCCTCGATCAGCACCGAGCGGGTGATCTGCTTGCGGCTGGCGCCGACGGCGCGCAGCAGGGCGAGTTCCTTGGTGCGCTGGGCGACCAGCATGGTGAAGGTGTTGGCGATGATGAAGATCCCGACGAACAGCGCGATCGCGGCGAAGCCCAGCAGCACCGTGCTCATGACCTTGGTGCCCTCGGCGATCATCCGGTCCTGCTCGTCGGCGAGCTCGCGGCCGGTCCTGGCCTCGATGTCACCGCCCTGCGGGAGGGCCTGCCGGACGGCGGCGAGCAGGGCGGTGTCGTCGGCGCCCGGCTTGCCCTTGACGTCCAGCTCGGCGAAGCGGCCCGGGCTCAGGTAGAGCTGCTGGGCGGTGGCGGTGTCGAAGGCCGCGAGCGAACCGCCGGAGATCACGCGCGGGTCGTTGGCGTGCAGGGTACCGGTGAGCTTGAGCTCCATCACCGGGCCGTTGACGGCCACCCGGACGGTGTCGCCGACCCGGTAGCCGCCCTTCTCGGCGGTCCTGGCGTCCAGCGCCACCTCGCCCGAGGTCCGCGGGCCGCGCCCCGCGACCAGCGGGTAGCGTGCGTCGGTGCCGTCGGCGCCCGGTACGTAGTTGGTGCCGGTGGTGGAGAAGCCGTCGCCGATCAGCGCGCCCTTCCGGTCGGCGATGCCGGCGAAGCCGCTGACCACGCCGCGCGCCTCGGCGGCGCCGGGCAGCGCCGCGACCGCCTTGCGGGTCTCCTCGGTCAGGGCCGGGCCGGAGGCGGTCCTGCCGCCGTGGTCGTAGCCCCGGTTGACGGCGTTGCGGTCGCTGACCGTGACGGCGATGTCGGTGTAGCTCTTGGAGTTCTGGGACCTGAGCGCGTTGCCGAAGGTGTCGGTGTAGACCATGGTCCCGGCGACGAAGGCGGTGCCGAGCATGACGGCGAGTGCCGTCATCAGCAGTCGGCCCTTGTGGGCCAGCACGTTGCGCAGTGCG